>JAUZOQ010000001.1 GCA_030706385.1 Bacteroidota bacterium
TGATTCCAACTTTCTCCATCATCGGTTGAACGATATAATCCCCATGTCGTCCCTACGACGAGAGTTGATCCGCTCGACGCAAGACACCGGACATAAGCTACATAAGGCCCATTTGTTTGAACCCATTGCGCAGAGAGCCCAGAGGGATGCAGTACACTAAAGAGAATAGCAACAAAGAAGAAGTGTTTCATGTGTTCTGAACTAACGCCTCGAAATAGCTAAAGTTACAACGAAGCTTTTTCGCCACGCAGCATGTCCGTTTGGTCACTCATGTACTAATTTCACCGTCTTCACTTCTCCAAAGCGTGTCGAGATCCTTGCATAGAGTGTACCGTGCGGTAAATTCTTGCCATCGATCGTTATCGAATGCGTCCCTGCTTCGAGTGATGAGCCTTTGCCATCTCCCCAGACAAGCCTGCCAAGTTCATCGTAGACTTCTATGGTAGTATATATCGTGCGGTTCAGCGTAAACTGAAGTGTAGTTACTTTGGTGAAAGGATTGGGAGTTGAAGAGAGAGATGCCATGCGTTCACTCAAGAATTGAGAGGAATGAGATTTTACGTCTGATTTCAACAGGAAGCCGAGTTCAAGAGAATCAAGTGGCGGTAAGTGAGTAGGGTCGTAGCCATCCTGAAACGCAGTAAGGCTATCTTTGCTAAACTCCCGATCAAGACCTTTACCATAACATGAAGGAGTATGGCGCAGATAATCCAAGACCGTTAAATAGCCGAGTGGATAGTACTTGCCATATTGATACGTGCCAGCGATTGATGCTAAGCAGTTGCAAAAGTATGCAGGCTCTGTCGTATTTAGATATAAAACGGAAATTAACCAGTGCCTATATTCATCGAATCGAGATGCATCGTTGGGTGCATATAAACCTACGGCACCATCGAGCGGAGCGAATGCCGTGTACGAATCCTTATCCGTAGCTGCACACATTTTTATGTAGAGTTTCAGCGTATCATATTTCTGTTTGGCTTCGAACTGACTTGCAGGCCGATCAGCTTCCCAATCCTTCAGATGAGCACAAGTATCCGGCCAACCCTGAGCGGACGCCGACCCCGCGCAGATTAACATTGCGCAGTAGAGAAAACCGATTTTATATATTGTACTCATACAGTGCATCATCCGTAGGGGCACGCTGCGCGTGCCCTCTTGACGATTTCAAAATATTTCAGGCTACGAACAACTTCAGCAGGGCACGCGCAGCGTGCCCCTACAAACTTTGCATCCAAACGATCACTCATGTACTAACTTTACCGTCTTCAACTCTCCGAAGCCTGTCGAGATCCTTGCATAGAGTGTACCGTGTGGCAAGCTCTTGCCATCGATCGTTATCGTATGCGTCCCTGCGTCGATTGATGAGCCTCGGCCGTCTCCCCAAACAAGCCTGCCAAGTTCGTCAAAGACTTCTATGGTAGTATACGTGATGCGGTTCAATGTGAACTGCAATGTTATCTCGGTGACGAATGGATTCGGCGTTGAGCCGAAGGATGCGAGATCCTGGCCGGACAGGTTCATGCTGGTCGAAGGCACTCCCGAATGATCTAGGAGGAAACCTAAACCCATTGAATCAAGAGATGGAAGGTGGGTGGGGTCATAGCCACTCTGAAAATCAATGATGCTATCTTTTGTAAACTCCTTATCATCCTGATTTCCCCAACATTCACGATGGTGACTCCGTAAATAATCCAAGATAGCAAGATACCCCAATGGATTGAATTTTCCGTATTGATAGGTGCCAGAAATAGCTCCTAAGCATGCACAAAAATAAGCAGGCACGGATTTATTGAGATCGAGAACGGATATTAACCATTCACGATAGCCTTCGAATCGCGTCGTATCGGTTGAATACAACTGAACAGCACCACTTATCGAATTGAATACTTGGTAGGAATTGGTGTCGCTGGTGGCGCACTGTTTAATAAAAAGCTTGAGCGTATCATACTTTTCTTTGGCGAGTTGTGTATCTCCCGGCTGAACATTGACGTATTTCCATTCCTTCAGATGAACACAAGTATCCGGCCAACCCTGAGCGGACGCCGATGCTGCGCAGATGAGCAGTGCGCAGCAGACCACAAATATCTTGAATTTACTATTCATGTATCAACTTCACCGTCTTCACTTCTCCGAAGCCTGTCGAGATCCTTGCATAGAGTGTACCGATAGGCAAGTTCTTTCCATCAATCGTTATCGAATGTGTTCCTGCGTCGAGTGATAAGCCTTTGCCAGCTCCCCAGACACGGCTGCCAAGTTCGTCGTAGACTTCTATGGTAGCATACGTCATGCGGTTCAATGTGAACTGCAACGTTGTTTCTTTGACAAAGGGATTCGGACTTGAGCCGAAGGATGCGAGATCCTGGCTGGACAGGTTCATGCTGGTCGAAGGCACTCCCGAATGATTTAGGAGGAAACCTAAACCGAGCGAATCAAGAGATGGCAAGTGGGTAGGATCTAAGCCATCTTGAAACGCTAATATACTATCATCAATGTACTGCACTTCAGCCTGTTCTCCCCAACACTCACTATGCTTCTTTCGCGTGTAATCCATGATAGCTAGTCCTGCGAGTTCTCTGTATCTTCCATATTGATACGTTCCCACTATCGCGCCTAAGCATGCACAAAAATAGGCGGGCACGGATTTATTAAGATCGAGAACGGATATTAACCATTCACGATAAACTTCGAATCGCGTCGTATCGGTTGAATACAACTGAACGGCGCCACTTATCGAATTGAATACTTGGTAGGAATCGGTGTCGCTGGTGGCGCACTGTTTAATAAAAAGCTTGAGAGTATCATACTTTTCTTTGGCGAGTTGTGCATCTCCCGGCTGAATATTGACGTATTTCCATTCCTTCAGATGAGCACAAGTATCCGACCAGCCTTGCGAATATGCCGACGTTGCGCAGATAGAGATCGCGCAGCAGACCACAACGACATTGAATTTACTATTCATGAATCAACTTCACCGTCTTCACTTCTCCGAAACCCGTCGAAATCCTTGCATAGAGTGTACCGATAGGCAAGTTCTTGCCATCAATCGTTATCGAATGTGTTCCTGCGTCGAGTGATAAGCCTTTGCCAGCTCCCCAGACACGTCTGCCAAGTTCGTCGTAGACTTCTATGGTAGCATACGTCATGCGGTTCAGAGTGAATTGCAGTGTCGTTTCTTTAGTGAAGGGATTTGGACTTGTGGTAAAGGACACCAAATATTGATTCGAAGATAGAGAACCTGATGAGGGCGCTGCCGAATGGGTCAACAGAAGTCCAAGACCCAATCTCTCTAACGAGGGTAAAGTCGTATCTTCCGGTATGCTCCGATCACCCTCTAGCCAATGGTTATGGCGATCGATACTATCCTGTTGATACTCCTGTCGCAAGCCCGGTGTATTACAGTGCGGGTTGGTTAGTAGGTAATTTATGATTGCGAACCATGCATTGGGAATATTATATTTGCCGTATCCGTATGTCTTGGCAATTGATTGTACACAAGCGCAGAAATATGCTGGTTGTGTTGTATTTAAGTATAACACAGAAATCAGCCAATCCCTATACCGGTCATAACGAGACGTATCATTAGGTATGTACATATAGACAGCAACGTCCAGGGCGGGGAATGCATCATAAGAGTCATCATTTTTTCCGCAAGACTCGATGTAATGACGCAAGGTATCATACTGCTGCAGATAGACCTGTTGAGTTTGTTGCCCCCCCACTCCAACCCATGCATGCCATCTGTCACAGGTATCACGCTGCTGGATAGATAACGGTTCAATAGCTCGCTTGCCAGGCCGAGTGAAATCCCCCATGCAGGTAACCGTATATGGGAGGATAGTTTCGGCAGCTTCGGTGTGAGCAGAAGTACCGCAAATAAGCATTAAGCAGCAAAGGAAACCAATTTCAGAAGTGTATTTCATACTTGATTTGATCCATGCATCTGGTCATCCGACTCTTCCGAGATCGCAGAGGGTTGGAGGATTGCAAAAAGAAAAGCGATAGGGACGAGATGCTTCATAGAGGGCTAACACGTGTCACGCGCAAAAGTTACATGGTAACTTTTGGCCAAACTTCAGCTCAATCTACTTTGATCAAACCGCGAATTATCCCTTAACGCTTCGCTTTGCTTTCCTTACTGCCGTTCCGGCTTTTTTGACGGCTGCTCGCTTGATCGTTGCGACGGAGCGGCGCGGCGCTTTTTTGGTTTTGTGAAGCATGGAAGTGACTTCGGAGGATAGAGAACTTACCTTATCCGATGCATCGGCAAGCAGGCGCTTGCCCTTTTTTGTCGTGTATAATAACGTTGCTCCAGCAGCTACTGCACTTCCAACAGCTGTGGCGATCACCACTCCTTTTTTGCTTTTCTTCGGTTTGAGAATTTTCATACGCTTTCCTTTAATATGATATACACAAAAATACCCGTACTTGGCTTGTAATCTCTTATAGATTTATGAGTATTGCTTACAGAATTACGAATAAACCGCCAACCGGCGCTAGCGCTCGATGACGAGTTTTGCCTGCGACGATCCCTGTTCTCCATGGAGAACGAGGAGATAGATCCCACTCGTACATTCGCCGATCTCTGCATGAATCTCCGACTTGCCGTTCTGCAATTCGCCATGGAATATCGTCTTCACTTTCCTTCCGATCGGATCGTAGAGATCGAGTGTTGCATGTTGTCCAGCGGGGCTCATCACTTCGATCGATATCTTCTGTGCAGCAGGATTGGGATAAGCATGCAAAGAGAGTTCGCCGCTTGCTGCAGTTTTTGCATGGACATAACTTGGAGGTGGAATATGCCAGATCGCAAAACCGGAAGAACGCTTATTTCCGGCGTCAGATATTGCTCCACCTAAAAATACTTCATCTGCCGTGCGCGCAATGCAATTAACACTACTATAGCTAAGACCGGATCCCATCGCCTCCCAATTGCGACCGTTGAAATGGGCTATTCCGCGAATGGATCCGTTGTTCTGGTAACGTTCGCCGAGAGCGTAATAGTCGTTATCGCTTTCGCCGGCAAGTCCGCGGATGGGATCGCTTTCATACATCAGATAATCATCGTACCGGACCGCTCCGCTGCGTGAGAGGATTCCGAGTGTTGCTTTCGTATCATAGCCCGAATAGAAACGGCCGCCGAGATAGAGATAGTCGTTCGTATGCATGATCGAAGTCACATCGGAATAGCTGAGCATTGAATCGGTACTGATATCGATCCACTCGGAATTATCATATACCTGGCAGAATCCCGAGCCTCCGGCCAAAAGCCTGCCCTGGAGATCTTCCGAAAGCACGGCAGGTGCATTTGTATTATTCTGGCCACCGTTCGGAGGGCCGAAGAATATCCATCCGGAGTCAGTTAATCGCGCAACACCGAATTTCATATCACTCGTATTTTTTGAGAGTATCCCTCCGGCATAGAGCGTGCCGCCGAGTCGGTAAAGAACAGAGACAGAACTGTCGAAGCCATCGGCTAGTGATTGCAGCGTATCTGCCGTCAGCAATGCAATATGCTTGATCTGCTTTCCCGCAACGTAGAAATTTCCACCGATGATAAGACCCTCATCCGATTTGAGGAGTGCAGAGATCGATCCGATAATACTATCGGTCGTGACGCGCTTCCAACTGCTTCCATTCCATCGTGCAAGGTTACGGATATTCTGCCCGTCAAGAGTTCTGAAGAGGCCTCCGACATACACACTGGTATCGCTTTCGGCAAGTAACGTCTCGACAATTCCACTAAGCCCGAGATATGGAGCCTTCCGAGTGGGCACCCACAGAGAGTCTTCCCAGGAACAGAGAATGGTATATGATTCTTCGATCTGCGTTGTGCAGTAGAATTTTCCGTTAAGGAAGAACAGATTACTGACGGAGGGAAGAAATTTCTGATAATTGTAATACGAATAATATTCAAGAGAATCTTGTCGTTCGAAACGATCGGACCATCCGCTTCCTGTCCATGAAACGACGGAGTGTACTGCCAGCCGTCCGGCTTTTGTGAAGCTGCCTAGTAGGTGCATCATACCGCCGGCAAGGATAATAGAACTCACCGATCCAACAAGAACATCTTTCGGACCTCCGAACCCGGACCACTGCTTGCCATCCCACGTGGCAATAGGGCCGATACCTTTCCCTCCGATACTATGGAACGTGCCTCCGACATAGAGCACATTGTTTTGCTTTGCAAGGGCATTCACATAGGGTGTGCTGTAGTCAGCTGGAAAATTACTGCCAAGCGAATGCCAGTCGGAATCGGCATCGCTCCACTGGGCAAGAGAACTGATCAGCGAATCTCCAACTTTCTCGAAGGCTCCTCCGATAATGATGTCGCCGGATTCAATGATCACGGCATTGATCTGGCTATAGCCCCATGTATGCAGACGCTTGATCCCGCTCTTATACGTAAACCAATGATCGCCATCCCACCGTGCTATTCCTCCCAATCGTTGTCCGTTCGAAGAATCGAACCCGCCGATAACGATGGGTTTGCCGTGATTCGGATAGAGCTTGGTGATCGATACTTCGGAGAATGTCGTATCGTTGGAGTGGGCGAAGAGCGGAGGAATTCCTAAGCTGACCCAATCGGTGCCGTTCCATCGCGCAATTCCGTTTATGGTATCGCTGCTTAGCCGTTGAAAAACTCCCCGTGCATAAAGGCCGGTAGAATCGGCGGCGAGAAGCCATGAAGTGCCGACTACGCGCTCGACCGTCGGAATCCAGGCCGAGCCATTCCATCGAGGAAAGGTATTGGTCGAAATACTATCCTCAAGCGATTCGTATCCGCCGCCGGTATAGATATCACCGGTTGGACTGAGAACAATATTGCCAACATATCCCGGAGGATAAAATCGTGCGTCCCAATTTTCATTTCCTTGAATCGTTTGGGAATATGCCGCCACCCATAGTGCTCCGCAACTGAGAGCTACGATAAATAAAGAGCGGATGACGAAGTTGCGCATAGCGGCACGAATAGTATCTTTATCGAACACTAAATCTACGAAATTCCTGGGGCGAATACAAGTCAATAATTATTGCCCGATCCGGATGGCTTTTGCCGGAACGGAATCCCGTTCTTTTTTCTTACTTCGGTTAGGCAAATCTAACATGCAGAAGTCTTTCATGCGGAGTGTCCTGGCTATGGCATCGGTGCTGATTCTTCAGCACGGAGGAACGACGCTATACGCTCAACAAGGGCATGGTTATGCGTCCTTTCTCCCCAATAGCAAGATCCACTATATCGGCGAACTCGATACCCTGGGCGAGTTCACATGTTCAGGCTCTAGCTGCCAATTTACTTCTTTCTATCAGGGAAGATCCGGAAAATTTACCTACGTATATCCATACGGCTATTCGGGAAAGGAAATCCGTGGCTATGTTATGTATACGCCGACAAGTCTGGAAACTGTCTTTGATACCGTAACCTTTCATGCTTATAGTCAATATGATGGTTCGGGTTGCCAATACGGTGACATAGAATGGAACCTAACGGCATTCGGAAGCGGCGCAAGCGATTCTGTTTTTTTTATGAGGCCGACCTACCAAAATATTTCGATCCGAAGCGACAGTCTTCTTCCCCAATGGGATCAGCATTTTCAAATATCATTTGATAATAATACATCTGTTCCGACAATGATAAAGGGATGGAGAATTAATGAAAATACCGGCTCGTATACCTTGCAGGCATTCGTGAATAATAAACCGGTGGATTCCTATCTCGCCAAGGCTCACGAGCGCCTGATTCCGATTGACTTCCTGGTCACCTTCAAGCACGGACCGATCTACCAGGATACTGTTCGGCATGCCATATTCGAGGCGACGATCACTCGGAACGGACGCGATTCGATATGCCGCTCGCTTCTCGATCTGAGCATCAGCAAAGCGCCGTACACATTTCGCTCCATGATCAGCGAGAACTCCGTGTACTTCACGAATAACCCCGGAACGTCCGATTCCGAGATCATCACGATCAATCTCGATCCTGCGACAACAGCTCATACGTTCGGAATCCTCTCGCATCCGTTTTCCTTGCGCGAAGTAAAGACGAGTGACTCGACGACTGCTGTAATCATTACTTGTCATCCAAGAACCGGCGGAAAGTACGCTCAGAAATTACGGATCGAATTCACAAAACCAGATTTCAATGGCGATCCGCGTATCGATAGTCTTTTTATTTCGCTTCATTCCGATGCCAACTGGCTATACGATGAGCCATTCTGGGAGCCGGCTACATTGACAAGGCGTGCCGAGGCATTATATAGCACAGAGATCGGAAACATCTTCACATGGACGGGAAAGCAGCTCTATCATTCGGGTGATGCCGGATCATCGTGGGTGAATATGCCCACTCCGGATTCGGCAAATTATGGATTTGCAATCGGTAAGAATGGGGATCTGTACAGGATCAATGCGTACCGTCAACTGTGCAAGTCCGCAGATGATGGATTGACGTGGACCTTTCCTTCTGTTCCGACTTTCTGGATGAACTGCTATCCGACCGGCTACGTGAATTTAGATATCTTTGCTTTTGCCATCACATCCGATGCCCTCTATGTCTCGGCATCAAAGTTCGTATCCTATCGCTGCGGAAGGTCCATGGTCAGCGGTGGAGGGCAAGGCACCTACCAACAACTCAACGGTGGAAACCAATGGCAAGGCATAAGCGATGCCTGCAGCCGAATATGTCTCGATTCTGCAGAGAATATCGTTTTGATCACCAACAACTCTATATACTATCCTGCACTCAGTCATCGTTGGTCTGCGCCTGATTCGATCACGGCATTTGCCGTCGATACGTGGGGCAACTATATCGTCGGAACACAAGAGAGTGGCATGTATCGCTCCAGCGATAACGGGTACTCGTGGCTTCAGATCTCCACTGCTCCGGAAATACGAGCAATTGCTGCTTCCCCTTCGGGAGAGCTTTTCTATTGCTCTTACGGAAATGGCGTCTTCCATTCAACAGACGACGGCAAGACATGGGAAGGGCTGAACGGAGGACTGACGACAAATACTGTGAACGACATTATTGCCGTTCCGGGAGAGCCGCTCTATCTTGCAACTGACGAGGAATGGGTCGTGCGATCGAAATGGATCGTACCTCTGAAGGATGCTGTACGAAAAGCTCCAAGCGCAGAGAACATAACATTCGATATATCTCCTAATCCCGTTCATTCGAACATTACTATATCTTACAAACTTCCCGAGTTCATTTCCGGAGATCTTTCACTTCATGATGTTCTGGGAAATGAAGTTGCCGTTTGTCTTGGCACGCAGAACGTGCATGGTGAAGGCTCGCTTTCTATCGATCTATCCTCTCTGCCGGCAGGCATCTATTTTTTCAGGCTGCAGACGAATGCCGGAGTAATTACGAAGAAAATTATTCGCTACTAAGAGCATAGGCCAGTCCGTCGTATTTTTGCACTCTATGACTCTTAAAACCGGCATTTTTCTCGTCGTACTTGCAGCAGCTTTCGGCGGTATCACCTATAATAGCAGGCGGCTGCTGGATTTCCTGCGGATCGGAAAGTGGACCGATCGCTTCGATAACGTCTACGAGCGGCTGCGCCGGACTTTTGTGATCGCCATCGGGCAATCGAAGATCATGCGCGATCCTGTTGCCGGCCCGATCCATGCTTTTATCTTCTGGGGATTTCTCGTTCTGATCTTCGCTGTGATCGAATCCATCGGCGAAGGGCTTTTCGGCCGATTCTCTCTTTCCTTCCTTGGCGGAGTCTATTCAGTCATTACTGTTTCACAAGATATTTTTATCGGGCTGATCGTCATATCGGTAGTCATCGCCTTATGGCGCCGTCTTGTGACGAAAGTGAAACGGCTGCAAGGCGATGAACATGAGAAGGCCGACGCGCAGCTCATTCTTTATACGATTGCCGTTATCGTCGTTGCTCTTCTCATCACCAATGCAACTCGCATTGCAACGGGTGGAATCTATCCTCATGAAGTCCGGCCGCTGGCAAGTTTTTTTGCCGGGTTCATGTGCAACTGCAACAAGACTCTGGCATGGTATGAAGGATTCTGGTGGGTGCATATCGTCGCCGTCCTTGGCTTCATGAATTACCTTCCGTACTCGAAGCATCTGCATGTGATGACGAGCATTCCGAATGTCTATCTATCGGATCTGCGCAGGAAGAATTATTTGAAGCCGATCGATTTTGCCGATGAGTCGCTCGCGCAATATGGCGTCAAAGATATCGAAGATATGACATGGAAGCAATTGCTCGATGGCGATACGTGCACGCATTGTGGAAGATGCACATCGGTTTGTCCTGCGAATATCACGGGCAAGGTTCTCGATCCGAGATGGATCATTATTGCCACCCATCAACGGATGCTCGATAAGGCGCCGTACAAGGTTGCTGCCGGAGCGTACGGATTCGAATCGTGGGAAGATGCGATGTCCGGCAAGAATACGCAGCCCGCAGCGCTTAGCACCCCACTCACTACACCGGGCACATTGCTTGGCATGCGGCCGCGCCTGACTGAAGAGCAGGTTGCAAGTAAGAATTTTATCGGTGATTACATTCCGCAGGAAATGCTCTGGCAATGCACGACGTGCCAGGCCTGCATGACGGAATGCCCGGTTTCGATCGAGCATGTCGATGAGATCGTCGATCTGCGCCGGAATTTAGTAATGATGGAAGCAAGCTTCCCGCCGGAGCTTCAATCGGCATTCAGCTCGATGGAAAATAATTATTCGCCCTGGGCATTCAGCCCCAGCGAACGAGCCGATTGGGCCGAAGGCATGGGCATCGAGACAATGGCAGAATATTCAAACTCCGCTGAATCCCGACAATCGACAATCGACGATCGACAATCGACTCCAAAAGAAGAACTTCTTCTTTTCTGGGTTGGCTGCGCAGGCTCCTTCGATGCACGAGCAAAGAAGATCACGCAGGCATTCGCCGAACTCATGCAGATCGCAAAGATCAATTTCAAGATCCTTGGCACGGAAGAGAAATGCACGGGCGATCCGGCTCGGAGAATGGGCAATGAGTATCTTGCCCAGACTCTGATGAAGGATAATATCGAAACACTGAACCGCTACAACATCAAGAAGATCGTCACAACCTGCCCGCATTGCTTTAACGCGATCAAGAATGAATGGGGTGATTTCGGAGGGCATTATGAAGTTGTCCATCATACCGATTTCGTTGCCGACCTGCTCACGAAAGGTGAACTCGTTGTTTCCAACGATCTGCACGAGCGCGTGACCTATCACGATTCCTGCTACCTCGGAAGATCGAACGGCATTTACGATGCTCCGCGCGCATCGCTGGAAGCGATACCGGGACTGGAGATCGTCGAAATGGAGCGGTCGAAATCGAAGGGGCTTTGCTGCGGCGCCGGCGGAGGCCAGATGTGGATGGAAGAAAAGGAAGGCAAACGCATTAACATCGAGCGTACGGAAGAGGCTCTTGCAACAGATGCAAAGACGATCGCCTCTGCATGTCCATACTGCATGACGATGATGACAGATGGGGTCAAAGCTAAACACGAAGCCGATAATGTGCGCGTGCGCGATATAGCAGAGATCGTGCTGGAAGCAGTCCGCTAAGCTTTACGATCATGACGACAGACTTTCTCTACAACTTCATCTCCGGCTATAAGCTTGCCGTTCTCTCTTCCGTATCGGCCGATAATTTTCCGCAGTCTGCTCTCATCGGTTTTGCAGTCGCTCCCGATCTGCGTATAATTTTCGATACCGTTACCGATTCCAGGAAGTACCAAAATTTGATCGCCAATCCCTCGGCCTCTCTTGTCATTGGTTGGAAGGATGAACGAACGGTGCAGATCGAAGGAAGGGCCTACATTCCAAAGGGCGAGGAGCTTGAAGAACTGAAGAGAATTTATTACCGGGCCTATCCCGATGGCTGGCAGCGCGCTGCTTCATGGCCGAACCTTGCATATTTTTGTGTGAGGCCGGAATGGATTCGCTATAGCGATTACAATACCGATCCTCCCATGATCTCGGAGATCCGTCTTTAAATGATTAACTATTTCTCATTGAAAATAGTAAACAATTCCTGCCGAAATTGCGTCTGTACTATAGTATTCAATTTCCCTAGTTTGGACGTAACATGAAGACATCATATTTTTCAGTTGCCCTTTTAGCTCTCGTAGTATTTGCATCCGGCTGCGGACCATCCCTCGAACAGAGACGCGAGGAGATCGATAAAAGCATGAAAAGCTGGATCGGCAAATCCGAGAATGAACTCGTCGCACGATGGGGAGTACCATCGAAGACTTACAAGACTAACGACGGTACGCGCGAACTTACCTACATCTATAAGCATACATCAAGCTCGCCGGGATATAGCTGGGTTGATTACTGGGGAAATGTTCATTACTCACATCCCGTCCGGCATCAAAAAACAACGGAACGCAGTTTTACGGTCGATCAGACAGGGACGATCGTGGACTACCATTGGGAGGGATTCTAAGAGCTAATTATTTCACTTCTTTTTCAGTTGTAAAGGGGAATAGAAATATTCTCCTTTTTCATTTCCACCAATGAACAAAGACTTTAGTAAAGAAGAACTTCGCTCACGGCTCACGCCGGAGCAATATTACGTTACGCAGGAAAAGGGCACGGAGCGTGCATTTACCGGTGCGTACTGGGATAACCACGAGCACGGAGTCTATCATTGTATCGTCTGCGACACGCCGCTGTTCGAATCGGAAACGAAGTTTGACTCGGGTTGCGGCTGGCCAAGTTTCTACAAGCCTACGAAAGACGTCGTTGTCAAAGAATCCAGCGACCTTGCTTTCGGGATGCTGCGGACGGAGATCACTTGCGCAAATTGCGGCGCTCACTTAGGACATGTTTTCGATGACGGTCCTGCTCCTACAGGACTGAGGTATTGTATCAACTCTGCATCGTTGAAGTTCGTACCCGATGGCAACTGAACCGAAAAAGCAGCCGGTGCAAGTGCCGGAGTTGGGATATGGTACTCGTGCAAGCACGGGGCATCAACGCCTTGTTAATCCTGACGGCTCATTCAATGTGCGCAAGAAAGGGACACGGAAGGTACATATTTCCGATGTCTACCATGCGCTTATCTCTCTGGGATGGTGGAAGTTCTTCGGAATTGTGTTCGGCTCATTCGTCCTTCTGAATTTTATTTTTGCCGGCATTTATTATTTCCTTGGTGCTGAAAATCTCGCCGGCGTCATCGGTAAAACTTCATCGGAGAAATTCTGGGAATGTTTTTTCTTCAGCTCTCAGACACTTACAACGCTCGGTTACGGAAGGATCAGCCCCGTCGGTGCAGCCTCAAGTACGGTTGCGGCCATTGAATCGATGGTCGGCTTGCTTTCCTTTGCACTCTCAACCAGCCTGCTCTGGGGACGTTTCTCCAGGCCGACTGCGAAAGTGATCTACTCTCAGAATGCCCTCATCGCACCATATCGCGGATTTTCGGCTCTTATGTTTCGTGCAGTCAACGGAGGAAGATCGCGACTGATCGAGATCCAAGCCGATGTTACTATGGCCCGCACAGAGAAGATCGAGAACCTGCAGCAGCGAAGATTTTACCGCCTCAAACTGGAGATAAGCAGTATCAGTGTGCTCCCTACGAGTTGGACGATCGTTCATCCGATCGACGAAGAATCTCCGATGGCCGGAAGGTTGCAGCAAGAGATCAATGACGAGGACACGGAGGTATTGGTGATGCTTAAGGCATTTGACGAGACGTACTCGCAGACAGTGTATTCACGAACATCCTATAAATATCATCAAATCGTCCACGGTGGGAAATTTTTGCCGATGGTCGAAGATGATCCTGATGGTGTTATCGTACTTGATATGGATAAACTGGATTCGTATCAGAATGTGACCCTTCCGCCGAATTCCAATTGAGAGCTTTCCCTTTTTACATCATTCGGACTACTTCATCGACTAATTTTTTCACACCTTCAAAAACTTCATTGATCGGCGCATCGCCATACATATAGGCGGGAGTCGTCACAAGATTATTATTCGAATCGATGTGGATCTCGTTCGGCCTAGTTACAAAATGCGTATGTCCGAGCTTCCGCATCTCTTCCGCTTCGCCGCCTTCGGCACCAAGGGTGAGTTCGAGTTTTTTTCCTTTGAGAGCAAGTCCAATGAGCGCAGGGGCTATACAGATAGCACCTATCGGCCTGCCATCGCCATGCATTGCGGTGATCTCATTGTGCAGTTCTTTGTATATAACCGAACCTGATGCGCCATCGGCGGCGAAGGTGCAGAGATTTTTCGCAACACCAAATCCGCCCGGCATGATGAGGGCGTCATAATCGTGATCGGGTAATTCAGAAAGCGGCGCAATCTTGCCGCGTGCAATTCGTGCCGCTTCGACGAGCATGTTGCGCGTATCGCCCGTAGCTTTATGAGAGTAATGATTCATTACTACCGGTTGGGGCTCATCGGGCGCAAAGATCTTTACTTTCAGATCATGCTGCGAAAGAGCCCAAAGTGTGGCAACGGATTCCCGTATCTCCGCGCCATCCAAATATCCGCATCCGGATAAAATTACTGCAATGGTTTTCATTGTGGGAAAATAGCATTATGCTGAACACAAAAATACTATATATCCCAACTGCAACTGAGAATTCGATACAGAAATCAGATCGCGAACGCAAACAAATAATGCCGGCTTCAAGCGAGGCCGGCATTATTCTTCTCTCTCTTGTACTCTTCGGTTAGTGAAGAGCGCTTGTTATTATTCCCACTTTAATGCATTCGTGAAAGGATCGGCTGCTGCATCACGCGTGCCGAGCGGGGTGAGGCCCCAACGTTTTTCGATGAAGGAAAGGATCGATTCGGTTTCGTACTGCGTATGATCGATCCCTTTGTTTGCGAACGGAGAGATGATAATTCCCGGAACGCGCGAACCTGGTCCCCAACGATCGATCACGGGAGGCGCAACGTGGTCCCAGAATCCGCCGTGTTCATCATAGGTGATGATCACAACACAATCCTTCCACACTGAACTTGCCTTGATTCTCTTGACCAGATCTACTAAGTACGTATCGCCGGTGAGTACATCGGTATAACCCGGATGTTCGTTGTCAATTCCGTATGGCTTCAGAAATGTGACAGCCGGAAGTGTTCCGTTTGCAAGAGCAATATTGAAATCGGCTTCATCTTTCAAATGCTCTGCCTTTGCCTGTGTCCCATCGGCATAATTCGCAAAAAAGGCGAATGGCTGATGATGGAATTGGAAGAGCGGGCCCGGATGCCCTGCGAGGGCGTCGTTCCACCCGCCGGAATACCATGCCCACGTAATGCCTTTATCACTGAGTTTATCTCCGATGGTTGGAAAGGTTAGATTCGGAATTAAAGTCGCAGGATTTGCCGTGCTCGGATGAGGGTTATTGACCGTAAAGGATGTATTGACGACGTAGTAATCGGGTGTCAGATTTTTATCGACGATCGGATTACCTTTGGCATCAAGCACGGAAACCATACTTGAAGGGGCGCCGGTCCAGCGCGGTGTTTGCGCTGAGATCAACCAGATGTGGTTCAGGAATGAACCGCCGAATGCGCTGTGGAAAAAATTATCGCATAACGTGTAGTCCTTAATATCGGATAAGAGTGCATTCATCGGAAGTTGCGCAGTATGGTAGTAGCCCATGGAAAGCCCTTTCGCATCGCTGATCGCTGCAAAGTGATCCATTTTCCCGCCATCGATTTGATTTTGTTCCTGGTAGAACTTATGCACGAGGTCCCGCGTAGTTTGGCCGATCGGCTTCAATGTTCCGATATCAAACGGAGCATTCGGGAGCACCGGGATCGGAACAAAGCTTGGGTCTGACCACGGAAGTGTTGCATACGGAGTACCGGTAGCCGTATCGATCTGTGTATACTGAAGCGGAGTTGCATTCGCTAATCCGTTCGCTCCGGGAAACTCCCCGTAGAGATTGTCGAAGCTATGGTTTTCCATGTAAATGACAATAACATGGTCAACCTTATTGATCCCTTTGTTATCGTGATTTTCCTTGTTAATTCCTGCGGGGTTGGAGTTGAGCAGCGATGAATCTTTCGAGCAGCCTGAAACGATATTTAGCGCTGCGATAAGGCAAACGAATACTGCGAAAGAACGCAGTGGGTGAAGATGTTTGTATGTCGTGTTCATAATACTATTTAGTTGTTAATGAAATCTGAAAGGCAAAACTAGCCGATCAATATCAATGGAGAATTATCGCATTATTTTCTTATCGTCAAGAGAATTCCGGACCATGGGCCTGCATATTAATTACATAATAATTTGGAGATGTGGGGAAGCATCCTTCCCTTCATGGTGTTTTTTTTCTTCCTATTCCATAAGAACCATCATAAAAACATGACACAAGAGCAAGAGCAATTCTTACAAAAACTTATCGAATGTCCCGGACCATCGAACTATGAGGAGAACGTCCAGAAACTCTGGCGCAGCGAAGTCTCTCCGCTCGTGCCCGAGATTACGATCGATCCTCACGGGAATAACGTCGCAACGTTAAAGGGCTCACAGAATATTTCCATCCTCATTGTCGGCCATGCCGATGAGATCGGGCTTATCGTTCGCTACATCAATAGCGACGGATTTATCTATGTATCGAAAGTCGGCGGAGTCGATCCTGCAATACTTCCTTCCCACAGGGTGAGGATCTTATCATCGAAGACGGGCAAGACCGTTCATGGAGTCATAGGCAGAACAGCACCGCATCAATCGAATCCCGATGAGAAGGAAAAGAAGATCACGTACTCCGATATCTGGATCGATATCGGCGCAAAGGATAAGGCCGAAGCGGAGTCGCTTGTAGGGATAGGTGATGTCGCTATCTATGGCGAGGGCTACCAGCGCCTGAGTGGCACGCGCGCCACTGCACGGTGTTTCGACAATCGCATCGGCATCTACATCGTGGCAGAAGTCCTGAAGAATCTTTCGAAAAGGAAACAAGAGCTGAAGGCGACTGTCTTCGGAGTAAGTTCGATCCAGGAAGAGACGGGAGTCTGGGGAGCAGGCAGGGCAGGGTATGCGCTGAATCCGACCCTTGCAATCGCTCTCGATGTTACTCCTTCGACTGACTCTCCCGGAATCTCCAAAGCATTATGGGGAGAGGTGAATGTTTCGAAAGGCGCAGTATTCAATAAAGGAATCCGCAGCAACAGGAAGATCACGCAGCTCTTTGTAGAAACTGCCGAGAAGCACAAGATCCCGTACCAGATCGAAGTTGATAACGGCCATACTTCTACCGATGCCGATCCCATCAGCCAGCAGCGCGCAGGAATTCCCATCGGAGTTCTGAGTCCTGCAACACGGTACCTGCATTCATCATGCGAAATTCTCGATCTTGACGATCTCGATCATTGCGTGAATCTTTTGACGGAATTCATCTTGAATCTCAATGATAAGATGGATTTTCGTAATGGAATGTAAATGATCTGTTCTTGGCAATAGATCAGGTGCTGAAAATGTTAGTCATTCTTCACGAACGATCATCACAATGAAACGAAATCATTTTCTGATCATCACGGCACTTCTTGCCTGGGCATTCGGATTAATGTTTGTTCTGGCACCGGATGCTCTTGTCAATAATCTCGCTGCTTCCTCACCTGCTGGGTGGAGCAACCTTTCCCTGAACTTAGCAGCAATGTTCTTTGCCGTCGGTTTCATCAATCTCTTCTCCAGCGGTGACCCCGGCTCGAAAGCACTGAAAGCAGTGATGATGGGTAATATTCTTCTTCATCTTGCCAGCGAAGGATTCGATATCTATAATTACTCCAAAGGTTATGTGGAGATCTCCAGTATCATGACGGGATCGATCGTTCATATCGCCTTGCTCATCGGATTCATTAACTATCTGGTCAAGATTCCGAAAACACAAAGTTGAAACGCAGATCGTTCTTAAAAAGTATTGCCGGAGCGGGAGCCTTCGCCGCGTTGAGCACAAGGCTTCAGCCTCTTTTGGCGAAGCCTGTAGCGGTACAGAGTCCTCTTGCGCTCAATCCACTTCGGATACCTCAAGTCATCACCGGAGGAAAGCTCAGCGTTGCGCAAACGACGTTTAAGATCTTCCCCGATACCGATGCTACTGTTTTTTCGATCAATAATTCGATTCCGGGCCCGACGATCAAATTGAAAAAGGGTGACACGTTCACAGCGAAAATTACAAACAATCTGGCCGAAGAGACGGTCATCCATTGGCATGGGCTTCATGTCCGCGCAGCAATGGATGGCCATCCGAAGAATGCGATCGCTCCGGGAAGTTCGTTTGATGTTAACTATCCGATCATTCAGCGAGCCGGCACATTCTTCTATCACTCGCACGCGAACATGAAAACCGCTCGGCAAACCTATCTTGGAATGTCGGGCTGTTTCATAATCGAAGATGACGAAGAGCTTGCACTTGGTTTACCTTCGGGCGAGTTCGATATTCCGCTTCTTATCCAGGACAAACGATTCGATTCGGGCAAGCAGCTTGAATATGATCCGAAGGATTCCGATATGCTTGGCGGTTGGCTCGGAGATACTATCCTCGTGAATGGCACTCCGAATGCCTTTCTTACGGTAGCGCAAACCATGTATCGGTTTCGTCTCATCAATGGATCGAATGCTCGCGTTTACAAGATCGCCCTCGCCGGAGGAGGATCATTCACCATCATTGGCAACGACGGAGGCCTTTTGGAGAAACCTGTTGTTGCAAGCTCGGCCATGCTTGCTCCTGCTGAACGGCTGGATATCGTCATTGACTTCTCTTCGCAACCGTTCGGAACGGCCTTTTCGCTTCAGAGCCTCGCTTTTTCATTCGGAGGTTCGGCAGGATCGGGAAGTGTGCCGCAAGGAGCAGCGCTCGATCTGTTGCAGTTTCAGATCGATAGAACCGGAACCCCGGGAAACCCCCTGCCCAGTGTACTCTCGACCATAACGAAATATGATATTGCTGATTCTGTTCGAACGCGCACCTACGAGCTTAATAGTAGTATCTCCGGACATTACATTAATTTCAAGAACTACGATCTCAATACGATCGATCAGCATGTGAAGTTCGGAGATCTGGAACAGTGGTCCTTTATTAATGAAAGCGAGCAGATCCATCCCATGCACGTCCATGGCACGCAATTTCAAGTTCTCGATCGGGATGGAAGTCCGCCCGAAGCGTATGAGATGGGTTGGAAGGATGTTATTCGTCTCGATTCCAGCGGCCGAGTCAACGTGTTGGTACGCTTCGCCGAGTATACGGGAGTCTATCTTGTCCATTGCCATAACCTTGAGCATGAAGATATGGGAATGATGGCAAATTTCCAGGTAGAGTCAACCGGAGGAGTCAGCGAAGAAGAAGCTGCTCTTGGAGCGTTGACGATAACTCCGAATCCTGCAAGTGTGCGTGCGACTTTGAGCTTCCCTCCACTAGCACGTGAATCTCTCCTTCAAATTACGGATGACAAGGGTGCTCTTCAATTTAGCACCATGCTTCCGCCTGAGTTCGAAAGCTACGAGCTTGTCACATCGCATTTTGCTGCCGGATCGTATTTCGTTTCTATCGGAGGGCGGAGGGCGAAACTCGTGATCGTGCATTGAAGATAATGTGAAGCCTCTGCCACAGGATTGCAGCAGAGGCTTACTGGTTGTTGTCCTTCTATAGTATTAACGGGAGAAAAGGAAATCACCGCTTGCGCCTGCATGGCAAGTTGCGCATTGTGCTTGCAGCCTTCCGCGCAAGCTGGTTTTTGTCAGATCCGGCGCAGTTGAAGTCGATGTATCAGCCGGAAGCAATCCGAAGGGATGAGCTTTGTAATCCGTTGTAGCATTGTAGGGTATCTTAATGTATTCCCAATCATTGCCTGCTGGATAGTATCCTGCTTCCCTCTTGACCATGACGACGAAGTTAATGACGCTATCGCGCTTCGGGTAGGAGGTTGAGGAGATGTAATATGCCTTACGGATGAAGATATCGCCTTCGCTTACTGAGGTTGATTTCGTAATACTTGCGAAGAGATCGCGCAGCTTATGCTTTACGGTCAATGTGTCGTTGACGGCTGTGAAGGCATTGGAAGCATCGTCTCCGGTAATTCCGGAATCGAGCCTCATGGTCACATTATCCAATTCAGCTTGCGTGATGGTGCCTGTCCGGGGAGTCGTGCTTGTCGAATCGCTCTTGCATCCGGCTGCGAAAATTATCACCGCTGCTAGCAGAACAAGCGAAATAAAGATAGGTAGAATGGTTTTTGGGTTCATTGAAGTATCGGTTTTTTAGTGAAAAGATAAAGGTGTCCTCTGCGATCGGTGACCGCAAAAAAAACGTATCGGTACAGATGATTATTTATCTAAGAAGAGAAAACCCATGAAGTTTCTCTTTGCATGGCAAGTGCCGCAGTGATCGAGTAGTTTTCCGCGCGCAACCGGAGCCATTGATGTATCGGCGATATTATCTGCCAATGTCATGGTTGGCAGAATACCGTTGGGATGTATTGAAGTATCGACCGATGCATCGATCTTCATATTCACGTATTCCCAGTCTCCGCCATCGGGAAAATACCCGGAGCAATGCTTGATCATTAGCATTACCTTCGTAAGCGTTCGCTGATCGCGGTGATTCGTATCCGGAATTGCATACGACCTTCTGACATAGATCGCCCCGGTTCCGACCGAATCATTCCGCGCAATGAGATTCTCAAAGACATCTCTCGATAGGTACTTTGTAGTCATCGTATCATGACTCTTAAAAAACAGGCTATCGAATGTATCGCCGATTATGCCCGATTTTACATTGAACTCCGAGGCCTTATCGAGATCGGCCTGCGTCAAGGTATAGTCTGTACAATCTGGAGTTACAGCATTCTGCTCCTTCTTACAGGCATTCAGGCCGAGACCCGAAATGACCAGGAGCATTATGCAGAGCCCTACCTTTCTTTCAAATCCGTTAATCGTATAGTTCTTCATAATGGGGAATAAAAAACGTACAACAACCGTATAGAATACCCATACATCTTGTATGTAGTACAAAGTTAGCACATTCAGCATCCGGCTCCAAATTCAATTTATGAGGATTCTTACGATGAAATTTGGCTCCCGCGCGAAGGTATTTATGTGTAAGTTTGCATCATGAATTACTTTTTCCAGCTATTGGCATCCCTGGATGAGAGTGAGATCTCAATGCTGGACCTCGCCCGGTACACTCCTACGGAGCGAAAGATCTACCTCTTCCTGCGCGATCGGATCGGAACTGCCGAAGATCCGGCCGAAGAAGCAACATCATCACTTGCCATTAGTCATAATACCTATTACAAGAATTGCTCTCTCCTCTTACGAAAAGCCTATGAGACCATTGAGCCGCGAGGAGGACTAGATCTCTTGCACTTTCTGATGAAAAAGAAATTCCTGGTAGCTGCAGGAATGCGAGAACTTGCTAAGATCGAACGGACAGATGTCCCAGAAATGACTCCCAAAGAAAAGGAGAATTTTTATTTCGCAGTCTTCCACCTACTTCGCAGCGTTGAGAAGATCGAGATTCCGATGGCCGATTTCCGGAAGTATGGTAAAAAGTGGCTTGCTTCGCGGGTAGAGCCCGATGCTGACGATCCGGTTGCAATAAAAATCTATCTTGAGCAGCGACAATTCACCAAAGACCTGCGACAAACGACAAAGCGATTCTCTGAAAATTATGTCGGGAAATATCTTGCCTTACTAAAGGGATATGAAAAGGCTCTTTCTAAAAGTAAGAATGCCTTTGCTCACTTTAACCTTCACACTGCTTATTACAATTATTACTATAATACGCATTCGACGCCTGAATGCATGAAGCCTCACCTGAAAGCCCTTCTGCACTGGCTTCCAAAGGAGATTGAGAAGGTATTCCCATGGGTTAGACCAGCGCGTGAGCTTGATGAAGGCACGATCTATGCAATGACCGGAGAGTATGAGAAAGCATTCGAGTTCTACACATCCCATTTTAACGATGGCATCGCTCAGCATGTCTCGATTCGCGTGCCGAAAGATTACTGCATTTCAGCACTCTATACGGACCATCATGAAACAGCCGAGAAGCTGATCTACAGGATCCATAAGAAAGACATCGAGAAACCCCTGGAGAACTCTCGCACATCCGTTGCTGCAGAAATGTGGCTGGCATTTCTCTATCTCAATTGGGCAAAATATGAGCTTGTTATTCCTCATCTAAGCAATGCCCTGCGCAGAAACCGGAAAGGAAGTTATTCTCGCTATAATGAATCGATCCTGCGAGCACTGGAAATTTGTTTCTATTTTCTTACCAAGGACTGGGACTATACCGAACAGCTGATAACTCGTAATCGACAGTGGCTGCGCCGCAATGAATTCCGGGATCCTAATTCTGAAGAGGTAGTATTCAATGATATCGCCAAAGGGTATCTGGATCAGATGTTCGAAGGAAAAGCTCCGAATAAAGATCTCGAACAAAAAAAGAACGAGCTTTTCAGAACTGAAGTCAGCGGCTTGATAGGTAAATTCCTCGATAAGATGAAAGTACTCGCTGCGAGTTCGAAATGAGCCGGAGATAATCCTACTTCACGATACCTTGAAGCCACAGGATCAGTACTAACCCGCCGAAGACGATCCGATAAATCCCAAATCCCGTAAAACTATGGCTGCGCACATATTTGATCAGCCAGCGAACGACAACAAGGGCGGAGATAAAAGCAACTAAGAATCCAATTGCGAGGATCGACATCATGTCGCTTGAAAGGATATCGCGATGTTTGAAGAGATCATAGATCGTTGCTGCGATCATGATCGGAAAGCTCAGAAGGAAGCTGAATTCCGTTGCAGCAGTCCGCGTCATACCTCCGGACATACCACCGATGATCGTTGCTCCCGAGCGTGAGACGCCGGGAATAAGAGAAACCACTTGAGAAAATCCAACGATGAGTGCATCCTTCATCGTCATCGTCTTGATCTCCGTCTTCTGGCGATGAACACTGATAAAACTTTCAACATAGACGATAATGATGCCTCCGATTATGAGACTGATCGAGACCGTTAGCGGAGAAAAGAGATATTTCGTAATCGTAGAGTGAAAGAGAAATCCGACAACTGCTGCCGGTAAGAATGCAATGAAGAGATGGGTCCGCAGCCTCCCTGGTCCCGATTTTGGATCCTTCGCATTCAGAGCCAACCAGAGATCCCGTTTATAGATATAACCAACTGCCAGAATTGCTCCGAGTTGAATGACGATTTCGAATAATTCGGCCTTATCCGCACTCTGCAGGGCTTCCTTAAATTGGAGAAAGTGATCGGCAATGATGAGATGTCCAGTCGAGGAAACGGGGATGAATTCAGTCAGTCCTTCGATGACTCCGAGAATGATCGAGAGCAGCCAGAGCGGTAATGCCATGATTTGTAGCAATGTGAAAGTACAAAGTTACGGAATTGAGGCTCAGGGCGCATAGTTTGGGCTTCGAATGGAGAATGCTCATGCAATTTTCTAAACCTTCTCACCGGGTTCGGCGTTTGTACCGTGCTAAAAATTTCTCTCTCTTTTAAAGAAAGAACAAGATATCATTCATGAATTCCTCGCGCTCGACGACAATAGCCATAGTGCTCATCCTGATCATTGTATTCGGCTGGCTGATCCTGAACCAACCGAAACAGAAACCTCAGGCTCCCAAACCTGCTCCGACAGCAGTCGATTCTTCCCAGATCAAGGCAGCCGCACCGGTTATTGCGCAGACGAAAGCCGTAGAGCACTCGACCGTTTTTCCGATCGATAGCAATGAATCGAACCAGGTCATCAATATCGAAACACCGCTTGTTTCAGCAGCGATCTCGGGCAAGGGCGGAAATGTCATCAGCTGGGTTCTGAAGAATTACAAAACGCATGATAAGAAGCCACTCGAACTCGTCGATCAATCTCCAAACGGGCATTCCGGAGATATCAATCTTCGATTTGTTGCTTCCGATGGCAAGACTGCCAGCACGAAAGATATGGCATTCCGTTTTACGGATTCGTCATCTCACCGGATCGGCGAAAAGGATTCACTTACTCTGACTGCTATCTGCCGCATCGATTCTGGAGCCTCGATCATTAAGACCTATCATTTCCACGGTGACGACTACACCATCGGAATCGATTATCATCTTGTTGGTTTGCAGGGCAAAGTTTCGGGGTATAAATACGGTCTCGTTGTCGATAATGCGCTTCCCTATACAGAAGCTTCGAGCAATAACGAATCGACTACGGCCAAAGCATTTGCCGGCTTGAAAGCCGGTACCGAAGATATCGATGCGAGCAAGATCGGAGAACCAGTTCGGAAATCTTACAATGGAGATCCCGATTTTGTCGCTTCTCGTACGCAATATTTTCTCCAGGCAATGATTCCGGTTTCTCCGAGGCCTGTCGGCACCGATATTACCGGGCTTGCACGCACAGCTCCCGATGGCGGAAGGATCGAAGAATATAATCTTTCAGTATCCATTCCTATTTCATCGGCCGGTAACGATTCTCTATCGGCGCGTTATTATCTCGGACCGCTAGAATACAAGCGCTTATCGAACATGACTCCTGCACTCGATAGGACGATGGATTTCGGTTGGAGCTTTCTTGTGCGTCCGATCAGCACGTACTTGATGATGCCTCTCTTTATGTTTTTGCATTCCTTCATTTTCAATTGGGGACTCGTCATTATTGTATTCTCCATCGTCGTAAAATCGGTCACCTATCCTTTTTCGAGGGGGCAGATGAATTCGATGCGCAAGATGCAGGCGCTGCAACCGAAGATCACGCAGATCAAAGAGGATTATAAAGACGATCAGAAAAAACAGCAGGAAGAGACATTTAAGATGTACCGGACCTACGGAGTCAACCCTGCCGGAGGCTGTTTGCCTCTTCTCTTGCAGATGCCGATCCTCTTCTCCCTGTATGCAGTTCTCAGAAATGTTATTGAATTGCGTCAAGCGCCGTTTTTCTCATGGATACAAGATTTATCCGTGCCGGATGGGCTCTTCAAGTTCGGAACGAGCATTCCGATCATTGGCAATCAGCTTTCGGGATTAACTCTGCTCATGGGAATTACGATGGTGATTCAATCGGCTCTGACAACGACCGATCCGCGTCAGAAGAAGATGGCATACATTATGCCGATCATGTTTACGTTCTTATTTAATAATTTGCCTTCCGGAGTTGCGCTCTATTATTTCATGTTCAACATTTTCGGTATTGCGCAACAATACTACAATAAGAAATTCCTTCCGCCTTTGGATCTCGAGCAGATGAAAGCTACGGCCAGCACAAAGAAGGGCTTCATGTCGCGTATGCAGGATCTCGAAAAGAATGCACGCCAAACGCGCCAGGCTAACATGGCCGGACAGCTTCCCGGCAAGAAAAAGAAAAAGAGATAAGTAGCTGAACCTTGATTTTAGGAGATTGTTAGGGTTTACGGGATTTTGATCCGTAATGATCAAGCATACCCGCCGCTAATTATTTCTCACAATCAAGGTTCAGAGAATGTCTCTTGCCACGCTTCACGATACGATCTATGCTCTTTCAACACCTCCGGGCAAGAGTGCGATCGCCGTTATGCGAATCACAGGCCGTGATGCGATAAAAATATCTTCGAAGTGTATCAGCGATCCGGAAAGACTTTTCAGCACACGAGGCGGAGATTCGATCTATACCAATATCACCGATGAAAAAGGCAACCATGTTGACGATGTGATCATCACGGTTTTTCGCGCGCCGCACTCCTACACCGGAGAGGATCTCATTGAGATTCATACGCATGGGTCTGTGCTGATCGTAGATCTTTTGCAGAACCTTCTCCAGTCAAGCGGGGCGCGGCTTGCAGAGCCGGGAGAGTTTTCACGCAGAGCCTATATGCATGGGAAGATCACGCTCGAAGAGCTTGAAGTGCTGACTCTTCGGATCGATGCTTCAAGCGAGCGAGCCTTATCGAAAGTCGAATCACTTGTCGCAAGAAAATACGAGAAGCTCCGGAATATCTATGATGTTCTTATCGGCCTGCTTGCACAGGTAAATGCTCAAATTGATTTTGGTGAATCCGATCACGTACAGATCGAAGGACTCGAAGATCAGATCAAAGTCGCACGCACTTCCCTTCAAGAGTATATTGACCAGGCTTCAAGCAGATCTGCGAATAAAGGCTATTACTCCGTGGCGCTGGTCGGTCCGCCGAATGTTGGCAAGAGCAGCCTCTTCAATTCCCTTCTGCGCTATGAGCGATCTATCGTCAGTGAAGTGCCTGGTACGACGCGTGATTACCTTGAAGCATATCTTATCATAGATGGATTTCGAGTGAAGCTTATCGATACTGCCGGGCTTCGTGAAGCTCAGGAAGAAATTGAGTCGAAAGGAATTGCACTCGGCAAATCGGTTACGGAAGAATCTGATCTTACGTTGCGAATCACCGATCCCGAGAGTCGCGACGTCATCCCGCAGAATGGTGAAATTCTAGTTCATAATAAAGCTGATCTCGATCACTTCCAGAAAAAAATATTTGTTTCTGCAAAAACCGGAGAAGGGCTGCAGGAGCTTACGAATTTTCTGAAAGAGAAATTGGTAAGTCTGGATTCTCAATTTTCCTCCTACTCTGTCTCTGACTCCGAACGAAGCCTTATCAAGGAAGTGTTAAGAATCCTCGAAAATGTTGCCGAATTCGATGACGTCACCTTGCTTGCAGAGAATATCCGACGGAGTTCGGAAATCCTTGCTTCGCTCTTAGGACAGAACATCGGAGAAGACAGCCTGAACCATATATTCTTAAAAATGTGCATAGGAAAATAGCTATTTCATAGATTATAGCTATAGCCCTAAATATTTCCACGTGGAACGATTATTCGCAAATATCATCGTTATCGGAGGCGGTCATGCCGGGATAGAGGCAGCTGCTTCGGCACATCGGATGGGCCTGAAAGTCAGGCTTTTATCTCTGCGCGCCGATAAGGTCGGTGAGTTATCCTGCAACCCAGCTATCGGTGGAACAGCAAAGGGCCAGGTAGTGAAGGAGATCGATGCGCTCGGCGGTTTGATGGGTGAAATTGCTGATGAATGCACCTTGCATTTCCGTATGCTGAATAAGTCCAAAGGTCCTGCTATTTGGTCTCCGAGAGCGCAAGTATCGAGATCCCTTTATCCCGTTGTCGCTCAGCGGAAGCTGCGGGAGTTGGATCCGGAGATCATTGTAGAAGCAAGAGTTGAAAAGGTTTGGATAGAGGCTGGCAAGATTCGAGGTGTTGTTCTTTCAGATGGAACAAAGCTAAGTGCTAATGCCGTGATTATCTCTGCCGGGACATTTCTCAATGGAGTAATGCATACCGGTCTTGACAAGACGATCGGAGGCAGATTCGGTGAAGAGCCTACTTCTCTAAGGACAGAGC
Organism: Bacteroidota bacterium; assembly: GCA_030706385.1. Classification (GTDB taxonomy): domain Bacteria; phylum Bacteroidota; class Ignavibacteria; order Palsa-1295; family Palsa-1295; genus PALSA-1296. The sequence continues at coordinate 27,354 of JAUZOQ010000001.1, forward strand.
CCGAGGGAGCTTTATCGCTCCAGACGCATAGGCTGAAAACCGGGACACCGCCAAGGATATCGCTCAAGAGCATCAATCTTGATAATCTCGAAATTCAGCCGGGCGATACCGATCTTATTCCATTCTCCTTGAGAACTCAGACAAAACCCAAGAATAAGATCCATTGCTATATTACCTATACTTCGGAGGTAACTCATGCCGAGTTAGCCAAAGGGTTTGAGGATTCTCCGATGTTCAGTGGGCGAATTCAGGGGAAGGGGCCGCGCTACTGCCCTTCGATCGAAGATAAAGTCACACGTTTCCCCGAGAAGACTCAGCATCATATTTTCCTGGAGCCTGAGGAAGAAGATGGAGATGTCGTCTATGTCAATGGCTTTTCTACAAGCCTTCCCGCCGATATTCAACTCCAGGCGCTGAAGACCATTCCGGGACTCGAGAACGTTGAAATGCTCCGGCCTGGATATGCTGTCGAATACGATTATTTCCCGGCCTACCAGCTGTACCATACTCTTGAGAGCAAGTATGTCGAAGGGCTTTATTTCGCCGGCCAGGTAAATGGCACTTCAGGCTATGAAGAAGCCGCAGCTCAAGGATTGGTTGCCGGAGTCAATGCAGCTGCAAAGATCAAGGGCATGCCGGAGTTTATTGTTGCAAGGGATGAAGGCTATATCGGAGTTCTTGTCGATGATCTCATTAATAAGATTCAGGAAGAGCCCTATCGGCTCTTCACTTCTAGCGCCGAGTATAGGTTGATCCTCAGGCAGGATAATGCCGATCTTCGACTAACACAGAAGGCACTTGATTATGGTCTTATTAATTCTGAAGAGTATAACCGGGTTCAGGAAAAGAAAATCCTTCTTGACAAGCTTCTCACCTGGACCGAGACGGAGAAGATCACTATCTCGACCAACCCCCTAGTTCGTCAGACTGCTCGAGCATACATGGTCAGCGGCGGCAATGGAATTGAAGAGCTTCTAAGAGGCACGGCATTTCCATCGGAGTTCACAGCGATGGTATCGGAGAATACTGAACTTCTTCAACTTGCCAATACTGAGATAAAATACGAAGGCTATATCAAGCAGCATCGGCAACAGATCGAGAGATTCCGATCGAGTGAGCTGCGAACTATCCCTAAGAATTTTTTATTCAATAACTTGCGGGCACTCAGTACCGAAGCACGGGAGGTATTTGAGAAAGTGAGACCGGAAACTATCGGCCAGGCATCAAGGCTTCCAGGCGTTGCACCCACCGATATTTCGATTCTCATGGGTGCGTTAAAGTAATTGTTCCACGTGGAACACGCATTTTATCTATATTATTCACATTTTTCTTAATTCTTTTGTGGCTATTAATACTCTTTTTGCCGAATTGGGCAACTTAACGACGGAGCAGCGCAATTCTAACTCCATGAATTTAGATAGCATGTCGGTCAAGTCGATACTTGAGCTGATCAATGACGAAGATGCGAAGGTTGCCTCCGTAGTCCGGAATGAAATTCCCCACATAGAAAAGGTCGTTGAGAAGCTGGTGATCCTATTGAAAAATGGTGGCCGACTGTTTTATGTAGGCGCAGGAACAAGCGGGCGCATGGGAGTCATCGATGCTGCTGAGTGTCCTCCAACGTTCGGAACACCCGTAGCAATGATTCAAGCTCTGATCGCCGGGGGAAACGAAGCCGTCTTCCGTTCGCAAGAAGGAGCAGAGGATAAGGAAGATCGCGGAGCCCTGGAAGTTGCGTTGCAGCGCGTTTCTCCGAAGGATATGGTCATCGGCATCGCTGCAAGCAAGCGAACGCCGTTTGTTCTCGGAGCGCTCAAGAAAACATTCGAATTGAAGTCCACGGCCGTTCTCATCACGACCAATCCTCGCGAGACGATCGATAGCAGTTATCTTTTTGAATCGATCTGTCCTGTCGTCGGTCCTGAAGTATTAATGGGTTCGACGCGGATGAAATCGGCAATAGCACAGAAGATGATCTTAACGATGATCACAACGACGACGATGGTCCGTCTCGGAAAAGTGTATGAGAACATGATGGTCGATCTCCAACTCACGAACCAGAAACTCACGGAGCGAGCAAAGAAAATAATCATGCTGGCAACTTCATGCTCGTACGAGGAAGCAGCTGAAGTTCTGAAGTCATCGGGCAATCATGTCAAGACTGCCATCGTCATGAAAAAACTCGGACTCAATGCCATCGAAGCAAAAAAGAAAGTAGAGGAGGCCGAAGGATTTGTGAGAAGAGCAATTTCCTAGGCTCTTACGAAAACGTAGTATAGGCTCAATGTTAATTAGGGTTCGACAACTCCCATAAGTTGCTTGTTCACCAGTTATGATAATAACTAGAAGTTTGGCGAAATCGAAAGCTCCTACAACTAGCATTTATCGCATTAACTTCTTAAATAATAACGGAAGGTCACTACCTTAACTTACCATGAGGATTAATTGCAAGCTGTTCGTTATTTGTGCCGTAATAGCATTCTCTATGCCTGCTTCAGCACAAGACAAGATGCAAGATTTCCTGAATAGCTGCAATTCCACCATAAACGGAATATACAGTGGGTCCATTTCATATTCTATCACTACAAAACACTTTCTAAATAACGTATTCAGAGATTCCAAGAATCAATTGCTGTTCAGCTACCGAACAAATGTACCCGATAGCATGAGTTTTGTTTTGAAGAAAGAGAATGGCGACATAATTCTTTATGACTATAAACACTATTCCGTTTACTTAGCAAACCAGAAGAAGATCATAGAATCTAGTCCTTCATGGCATCAGGTAAGAACGCAGGTGCGGATGGAATTATGTCCGCTTGTAACTCGAACCGAAAACGTTTTTCGATCTATCGGAGATTCGGCCCATCTCATCTACCGGACTTTTCGCGACACATCTATTGAAGGGAAGGAGTATTATGTAGTAAACCTTATCCGCAAGGAGGAATTAATGGCCGGCGGTAGTATTGCAGATAGTTCGTCAATTAGATCCTCACGGTTTGTCTTCGACGCTCGTACCAAACTACCCCATAGTTTTCAAGAATCAGTCAGTTGGAGAAAGGATAGCCAATACACGGTAATTCGTTTCGATTCTATTTCCTCGGTGAACTCCATTTCGTCTGATAAGCTCTTGAGTCATATTCATTCGTTGCGCGATAGTTTAAAGTCTCTGAAGGATATTGTGATTGAAGAAAAAAGTAACAAACCTCCAAAAGCGAAAGAACTACTAAAAAATGATACCTATGCTTATAATGTACGGTTCATTACGCCAGAAAGTGATACGATGCATTTGGCAAATGTTGACTCCAAATTGACCTTGCTAGAATTTTGGTACATAACCTGTTTTCCTTGCCAACTTCAAATACCACTACTTAACAGAATCGATCAAAAATATAAGAATAAAGGACTGATGATAATTGCTTTGGACCCGTTCGATGACGTCCGATCTGAGAGAATGCATGAACATATTACAAAAAACCAAATAGGCTACCAAGTTGCCTCCGTGTCAAAATTAATCGCAGAACAAAAGTTTAATGTAGATGCGTACCCGGCTTTATATCTACTAGACAAAGATAAGAAGGTAATTTTTTCCAATGTTGGGTATGGTGAAAATTTAGAACAAACACTCGAGGATATTATTGAACAGAATCTCCGATGAAGTTGCATCTAAAACTAAGGCTTTTGCCACTTGATCGCTAGACACTGAAAACGTCTCCGCCTGTATTTGCTCACTCCCTTCTTCGTATCTTTGCCTTCCAGACTTTAATATTGCATGGGAGAAATCTTACAACAGCTTGTTAACGGCATCTCGCTTGGCGCTATCTATGCCTTGATCGCACTTGGCTATACGATGATCTATGGCGTGCTTCGCTTCATCAATTTTGCGCACGGCGATGTCTTTATGGTTGGCTCCTTCGTAGCTTACTATACTGCAACGGCTGTGAGCAAATTTTTTCCTGTTGGAAGCGTGCCTGCAGCCATTATCATCTTTCTTGTATCGATGGTATTCTGTGCAGTGCTCGGAGCAACGATCGAGTTTCTTGCCTACCGTCCATTGCGCATTCGTCCGAAGCTGACGGTTCTCATTACGGCGATCGGCGTTTCTCTTTTTCTCGAATATCTTTCGCAGCTTTTATTCGGCGCTACGCCTCGCGGATTTCCGGAGATCATCTCGAACGCTCCGTTCTATAAATCGAAGCTGGTTACGATCAATACGGTTCAGACTGTCGTCATCATCACGTCTTTATCGCTCATGCTTGTGCTTCGCCTTGTCGTCATGAAGACAAAGATCGGAACGGCAATGCGCGCCGTGAGCTTTAACCAGCAGGCTGCAAGCCTCATGGGAATCAATATCTCGAGCGTCATCACCTTCACGTTCATGATCGGCAGCGCTCTTGCTGCAGCAGGTGGTGTGCTTTATGGCGCTCAATATCCGAGCATCGATCCGCTGATGGGAATCATGCCGGGCCTGAAAGCATTCGTAGCCGCAGTACTCGGTGGGATTGGAAATATTCCTGGTGCTGCTATCGGGGGATTTATCATTGGAACAGTTGAGACTTTTATTGCAGGTACATTCCTATCTACATACCGAGATGCCATCGTCTTTGCCATTCTGATCGGAATCCTGATCTTTAAGCCAAGCGGCATCATGGGTAAGTACGAAGCAGAGAAAGTATAATACACATGAAACCGCAATTCACTTTTCTTCTTGTCTTCGCCGCATTGGCCGCCCTGTCGTTCACGATGGGCGCAGTCGATCCGTATTATTTGACGGTGATCATCTTCATCGGCATTAATATTACGATGGCAACAAGCCTTAACCTGATCAATGGCTTTACCGGTCAGTTCTCTCTTGGCCATGCGGGCTTCATGGGAGTCGGTGCCTATATCGCTGCCATCATCTCGACGTATCTAACGACTCATGGAATGTCATCCGATGGCGTATCCGGAATTCTCGTACTTGCAGCATCCCTTCTCGGCGGCGGACTCTTTGCCGCATTAACAGGCCTTGCAGTGGGCATTCCAAGTTTGCGGCTAAAAGGCGACTATCTCGCCATCGTTACACTTGGCTTCAACGAGATCATCCGTGTTATTATTCAGAACGTGGATTTCAAGATCGCCGGTACACATTACGTTGGGGGCGCCAGAGGTTTTGCAGTGCCTCAGCTATCGACATTTCTCTGGGTCTATGGAATAGCTCTTGTCGTTGTCTACTTCGTCGAGAATGTCATTCACTCGACTTATGGCCGCGGCTTCCTGGCTGTGCGTGACGATGAAGTTGCTGCAGAGGCAATGGGAATCAATTCTACGAGATTCAAGGTGAAAGCATTCGTTATCGGAGCATTTTTCGCCGGCATTGGCGGAGGATTATTCGCACACTATATTCAGTACATCACTCCGGATAATTTTACCTTCCTCAAATCCATCGAGATCGTCGTCATGGTCATATTAGGCGGAATGGGCTCGACATATGGAGTAATACTTGCTGCCATCATTCTCACGATCTTGCCGGAAGCACTGCGCGAATTCTCGGATTACCGAATGATCATTTACTCCTTGCTCCTCATCATTCTGATGATCTCTCGCCCGCAAGGGCTCTTTGGAAATGCCTCGATCAAGAAATTCTTGGCAAAATGGAAAACCGGAACGGCAACAAATTAGCAGGAGAGAACTATGGATAGATTATTCTCTCCCTGGAGAAGCAAGTACATCGAGTCATTCAAGATCCACGACCTCAAGAAGCAGGAAGCCGAATGCGTATTCTGCTCTGCGCTGAAAAGCAATGATGATAAAGATAGACTGGTCATCCACCGTGGAAAGCTTGCCTTCGTCATTATGAATCTCTATCCCTACAATAGCGGCCACCTCATGGTTGTGCCCAATAGACATACGGCGGAATTCCACTCACTCACCGATGCCGAGAATGCCGAATGCATGTCTTTGCTTCAAACAGCGCAGAAGGCCCTCATCGAACTTTCCCGCCCGCATGGATATAATATCGGCATGAATTTGGGCAAGGCCGGCGGCGCCGGAATCGACGACCATCTTCATTGGCATCTTGTACCACGCTGGAATGGCGACACGAATTTTATGCCGATTCTGGCCGATATCAAAATGGTCTCCGAAGATATGGATAGGCAGTGGGAAGGTCTGAAAAAGTTTTTTTCGGCAAATTTGAGTGCCGGTGCGTAACTTTTGGGCTGTATAGGGGGTTATTTAAGAAAGACTTTTTCTATCCGATGCCTATGAAATATCTGATACTTCTTATTCTCACTTCCCCCCTATTCCTATTATCACAGAAAGCCGAAGCCTTCGGCCAGATCGATTCCGTTTATGCAGATTCTATCTATGCCGATATTGCCATCAGCATTACTAATCCTACGGCGGCTCTGAAGAAGCCGGATCATAATTATGCTCAGCTAACAGGCATTGGCCCTACGATGGATATTGCATTCAAGAAGCCACGCAGCTCGAAGATCCAGAATATCAAGGCCAACTCAAAGATCCTTATCTGGGGAAAGAAGGATCCTGCTGCCGATAGCTCCGCGGCAAAGGTCACACTCTGGTTCGATGATGGAAGTGGAATCGCATATAATACCGGTGCGACGCCAGTGTATTTTGATGATACCCTGAAAGTGATTAACGTCGATGGGAGAGATTATACATATATCGAGGTAAGCCTTGCCCAGAACGAAGCAGGCAAGGGCGCAACAAGTTTCTTTATCGATGCCATTGCCGTAGTCGAAGATACGACAACTCCACTTGCAGTCAGGACTGCGCCGAGCATGGTGAATGCCATCTCTTCATATCCGAATCCATTTTTTGCTTCGACGACGATACACTTTGAGCTTGAAACAGAAGGTGATATCGAGCTTGCCGTCGTCGATGGACTCGGCAGAGAAGTTGACCATGTGAATGCCGGATATCTGCAACAGGGCTCGCACGAGATTCCTTTAGCCATCAAGTCGCCGGGCTTCTATTTCGTACGGGTACTCATGAATGGGCAACCTGTCGGAAATCCTCTGAAGATCAATTCGAGGTAAGGGTGACGCTCAAAGACATTCTGCCCAGGCTCGTAGTCATTATCATATTCGCTACCGGAGCAATATTTGCCTATATCGAAAGCATCTACATGCGCGATCATGCAGCATCGCTTGGAGAGAAAGGAAGTTCGGTAGCGACGTGGATGTGGATCTATCGTATTCTTGCCATGGCTCTTGCGCTGGCATCATCATACATCGCCGGAGGCTATTGGAGGCGTTGAGTTTTCTAATTGAACCGTTAACTCATTCTTATGAAACCGTTATTCGTTTTTCTTTGCGCGATCGTGCTTTTCGGTTGCTCCGATAATACGACAACCTATACCGTTCACGAACAAGTTATCACTCCGCGTACGTTAACCTTCGCACATTCGGATGCGATGAAGACATTATCGATCACTCATACCTGCACCTGCCCGTTCAGCTGGAATATTAATGTGCTTACTTCGACGCAGGTGTTGAAGGATACGAGTGGATACGGAGATAACACACAAGTACCGATCTCAATTGATCGCTCGAAGCTCACTGCCGATACTTTGCATTCGATGCTTGAAATTGCATCGAGCTACGGAAGAGATACGATTACCGTGACTGTTCTGAAATAACCCTCCATTTACGCAAGCGTATTCCTTTCGCTGATCTGAACGGACCCGATCGTTTTCTTAGAGAAGACAAAGAAAAAGCCCCGGAACATGTTCCGGGGCTTTTTACAAAAAGTGAAAGAAGAGAAGAATTATTTGCTTTTCTTCTCGCCTTCTTTTTTCATCTTGTCAGCGTCCTTCTTCATCTGATCAGCATCCTTCTTCTGCTGTTCACCCTTAACCGAATCCACAGGAACCGGAGTAGGAGCAGGTGTAGGAGCCGGAGCAGGAGCAGGAGTCATCATTGAATCTGCGGGCTTGACTTCTTCAGCCTTCTTGCCACAGGAGATCACGCTAAACGACATTGCCGTAAAAGCACCAAGCACAAATAGATTACGAAGCCTCATTGAATTACCTCTTAAATAAGTGAATAATGAAAAAAACAGCTATACTCTAACCCCTGCCGAGCACATATTCCGGCCGACGACCCGAGTACAACTTCCAGTTAAATAAACAACCTGACTACAAATATACTAAATTCAAGCGCTCTATTACAAAATTCCGTCCAAAAGCGTTTCCCGAATAAGTTCGCCCCGGCACCCCTAATTGCCATCACCTTCGAGCCTTAATCGAAAAGAATTGAACTCTCGGCAGTAATCGCGGCGTTCTCTCCCAACTATGTCACTGCAAATCTATAATACGCTCACTCGAAGCAAGGAAGAATTCGTCCCTCTCGTCCCGGAACGGGTCGGAATGTATGTCTGTGGAATGACGGTCTATTCCGACGCTCACATTGGCAGCGGCAAGAGTTATGTCTCTTTTGACATCGTTCGTAGATATCTCCAATTCCTTGGGTACCATGTAACCTTCGTTCAGAATGTCACGGATGTCGGACACATGACGGATAATGACGAAGATCAGGGTGTCGATAAACTGGTTAAGAAAGGTGCAGAGATCAAACAGCACCCAATGCAAATTGCTGAAACATTCACCAGACGCACCTCCGAAGATCTTGCGAGACTGAATATCTTGCCTCCCGATATCATGCCTCGGGCTACCGGCCACATAATCGAGCAGATCGAGATCATAAAAGATTTGATTGCCAAAGGTTATGCCTATGAGATCAATGGCAGCGTCTACTTCGATGTTACCAAAGATAAGGAGTACGGTAAACTTTCAGGCAGAAACACTGAGGATCAGGAAACCTCCGGGAGGGTTGAATCACGTAGCGAAAAGCGCAACCCGCAAGATTTCGCCCTCTGGAAGAAAGCCGAAAAAGGCCATATCCTTCGCTGGCCTTCACCATGGGGAGAGGGCTTCCCCGGCTGGCACATTGAGTGCTCGGCCATGAGCATGAAGTATCTTGGCGAAACCTTCGATATCCATGGCGGCGGTCTGGAGAATCAATTTCCGCATCATGAATGCGAGATAGCGCAAAGCGAATGCTCTACCGGCAAACCATTTGTCAGGTACTGGATGCACAATAATATGGTGACCGTGGACGGTCAGAAGATGGGTAAGTCGCTTGGCAACTCCAGTTATTTGCGCGATATTTTTATGGAGTTCGATCCGATGACCGTGCGGTACTATCTTCTGCAATCGCACTACCGTTCAACCACAGAATATAAGAAGGATGCCATTGCCGCCGCAGGAGTCGGATATGCCAAGTTGCTTTCGACATTCCGCCGGCTCGCAGAAAGCCTTCCGAACCAGGAATTCGTGCATCTTACCCAGCAAGAACTTGTACATCCTCTTGTACGCCAATTCCTTCAGGAGATGGACGACGATTTCAATACTCCGAAAGCTATAGCAGTACTCTATGACTTGGCTAAGGAAACTAACGCTTTGCTCACAGGTCCAAGCCCTGAGAGTTCGAAGCTGGCTGAATTTTATCATATCTGGATGGCTCTTGCAGGAAACATCCTTGGCATCCTGCCTCAGTCAGGCAACCAGTTGGATTCGGCAGATTCGAAAAGCATGGAAGATGTCGTCGCTTCTCTCATGACTCAGATCATCTCCTGGCGCAAGTCTGCACGGGAACGCAAGGATTTTGCCCTCAGTGATGCTATTCGGGATGATCTCACTGCTGCGGGCATCGTTCTGGAAGACTCGAAGGAAGGGACAAAATGGAGCTTACGGTGAGTCATATAGCTGCCAATTTGTCAGATTTTTGAAACTTTTCCCTTCCGATTCGTATTTACAGTAGCCGTTTTTGAAGGTATATTCATCATTTAATTTTTTCACATTCAGAGAGGAATCTTACTCATGGTTTCAATAAAGAAACTTTCCATAGTTGCCCTTGCCGTTATCGGCATGTTATCGCTTGCTTCCGTGAACTCGTTTGCTCAGAAAATGGGCATTGTTGACGGGCAGAAAGTGCTTGATAGCTATAGCGAGTATCAGACTGCTTCGAACAAGCTCAATGGCATTATCAAATCTTGGCAGGATACTTTGTCGATGATGAACAAGGCACTTCAGGATAAATTTGACAGCTACCAGAAGATCCTCGAGACAATGTCGAAGGAAGCTAAAGAAAAGGCAGATAACGAGTTGAAGAAAATGCAGTCCGATATCCAGAATTACAACGTTCAGAAATCGGATCAACAGAATGGCGAGATCGTTAAGGTCCGCAAGGATATCATGGAGCCCATCGTCAAGAACGTCAAAGACGCCATCAATGCCGTCGCGAAAAAGAAGAAACTTGATATCGTACTTGATAAGACGCAAGTCGCTTATGTGAATGAGAGTGGAGTCACCGATATCACCAACGATGTCGAAAGCGCGCTGAAAAAATAATCGGTGCAGTTCTTCGCCCCCATACATTTTCGGGGCACAATTTATAGGCGCGTTTGCTTTATTAATGAAGCAAACGCGTTTTTGTTTTCCGGCACGACCACTGGCTGTGGCCCAAGTTCGACTAATTGAACTACTCGCAGTATCTTATCGCCAATAATCGATTGACCGGAAGTGGATGGCATTTTACGGAATTGCCCGGACCGCCTATGTGTCGTATGTATATAGATATGGAATAGATATGAAAAGAGTTTTCTTACTGTGCTTCATCGTAATCCTCTACGTAGGAACGACTGCCTCCTATGCGCAGATGCGCATCGCATATATCGACGCAACAAAGATCTTGAAACGGATGCCCGAAGCCGTCGACGCTGAATCCCGGCTTGATCAACTCGTCAATCAGTGGAATAAGGATATCGGCGATATGGAGGCCGATCTCAAACGAAAAAGAGATGACTATGACCGAAAGAGGCTGATCATGACCGATGCCGAGCGATCTGCTGTCGAAATGGATGTTACCGACTTGAAGAAGCGGATCGATCAATTCAGGCAAGAAAAGTATGGAACAGGTGGAGAGCTTTATAAACAGCAGGCAGAACTTATGAAACCGGCTTATGACAAATTGAACAAAGCGCTGGAAGAGGTAGCAGTTGAGGGTAAATATGATTTTGTATTCGATAGGAGTTCGAATGATCATTCCATCCTTTATACGAATGCAAAGTTCGACCTCTCGATTCCTGTTGCAAAAAAGTTGGGGTTGGAAACGAACGATATTTTTAATGTCCCGTTGCTCAATACTCCTCTGAACAATAACAAGTCGAATCCAAACCAACAGCAGACACCTCCGCCGAAGGTGCAACAAGGTCAGCCCATCCCTCCAGGTTCGGTACCGGGAAGCGAAGGCCCGATCAAACACTAATCTCACTCCTGGAATGACTATTCGCGAGCTTGCAGCATATTTAAATGCCACCTCCGTAGAGAATGCTTCGGACACAGAGGAAATTTCACATGCAGCGACGATCTCAGAGGCAGGTCCGGGATCGGTTACTTTCATCGCGAATCCACTCTACGAAAAATTTATCCTTACGACGGATGCGACTGCTGTCATCGTCGCAACTTCCTTCGCGCTTCCAAGCGAAACAACAACGACCAAGAAGCTGCCAGCTCTTATCCGAACTGATGATCCCTACGGAGCTTTCTCCAAAACACTGGCTCTTTTTAATACCAGACCAAGTATTTTTCCACAGCCGATCCATCCGAGTGCTGTCGTAAGCGAAGATGCTCAGATCGCTTCCTCGGCTAAGATCGGACCTCTGTGTTTTGTGGGAAGCGGCGTAACCATCGGAGAGGGATCGGTCATCCACCCGGGCTCAATTATATATGATGGTACAGTCATCGGAAATAATGTTGTCATAGGCGCCGGTTCAGTCATTGGATTCGATGGTTTCGGCTATGCTCCCGGTGCGGCGGGACAATTTCATAAAATTCCCCAGATCGGGAATGTCATAATTGAAGATAACGTAGAAATTGGAGCTCTCTGTACTATAGATAGAGCGACGGTAAGCCATACCATCATTCGCCGTGGTGCCAAGCTTGACAATCTTATCCACATTGCTCATAATGTAGAGATCGGAGAAAATACGATGATTGCCGCGCAAACTGGAATTTCAGGTTCGGCGCGGATTGGTAAAAGGAATCAGATCGCAGGGCAGGTTGGTTTAATTGGTCACATAGATACGGCTGACGATGTAATTATTATTGCTCAATCAGGCGTCTCCAAATCGATCACGAAAGCAGGCACTTACTTCGGAGCTCCGGCAAAAGAATTCCGAACTGCACTCAGGCAGGAAGGCGCCTTGCGCCAACTGCCGGAACTCATTGAACGCGTAAAAGAATTAGAAGAACAACTGCGAAAGCTTGGTACTAATTGATCTAACTATTTCAGTAAACTACTTTCCGCCAAAGAACACTTGATATGCCATCAGCAACGACTTTCGAGTATCAGACGCTAAAATATTCTATCGATTCCTCCGTGGCGACGATCAGTATAGATCGTCCTGAGAAGTTGAATGCATTAAGCTCCGCTGTCCTTGATGATCTCAGGCATTTAGTAACCGATCTTCGCGTGCGCGAAGATGTTCGTGTTGTTGTGATAACCGGTTCAGGAGAAAAGGCATTTGTTGCTGGCGCAGATATTGCCGAACTTGCTGCCCTTAATGATAGTGAAGAAGGTAGAGAGTTCGCTCAAAACGGCCAGGCCGTCTTCAGTCTTATTGAATCATCGCCAAAACCCTTCATTGCTGCAGTCAACGGATTCGCGCTTGGAGGCGGTTGCGAATTGGCGTTAGCATGTCATATCAGGATCTGTTCCGAGAATGCAAAGTTCGGTCAGCCTGAGGTGAATCTCGGGATCATCCCCGGTTATGGCGGCACGCAACGGCTCACGCGTGTGCTTGGGCGAACCTTGGCTACCGATCTTATTCTAACAGGCCGTCAGATGGATTCCCGGGAGGCGCTCGAGCAGGGACTGGTTGCACGGGTTGTCCCTCAGTCTGAATTGTTGGCACTTGCCAAAACCATGGCGGTAACGATTGCTTCAAAAGCTCCGATGGCTATCAGCTCAGCTTTGGAATGTATTGTCGAAGGAATAGATGAATCTATTGAAGAAGGTTTGGGTCGAGAAGCCGAACGCTTCGGCCAACTTACAACCTCTTCCGACTTTCACGAAGGTACTTCTGCGTTTCTCCAAAAACGAAAACCGGATTTTCAAGGCAAGTAATCGCCGGTCGATTTTTTTGAGTACAGCTATTTTCTACTTATGACTCCGACGGAACTCGAGGCATATTATGCAATCTATCTTTCAGATAATATCGGATCGCAGCGATTATTAGGATTGCGCGATTATTTTGGGAATGCAGAAATTGCTCTATCGGCAACTGCATCACAACTACATAAGGCTCCAGGTTTTGGAAAAGTTGTCACCGCTGATTTTCTCGCGTCCAGATCCAAAGCGCTCCTAACAGCAAGAAAACATCTTAGTAATCTTCCTGAGAATGTGCATGTCGTCACCTATTACGACGCTGAATATCCCGATCACCTCAAGTCCATCTTCCAACCTCCGGCTTTGCTCTTTGTTTGCGGAAATGTTGACCTGCTCGAAGCGGAGCGGAATCTTGCCATCATCGGCTCACGGAAGATGACCGATTATGGCAAACGCGTTACCAAAGAGCTCTGCAGCGAATTTGCAAAACATGATGTGGTAATCACCAGCGGTTTTGCAAGCGGAATCGATACGTGTGCTCATGAGTCTATCTTCGATGCAGGTGGCAAGACTGTTGCTGTACTTGGCTCCGGAATTGATGTGATCTACCCAACAGGAAATAAAGCTCTTGCCAAACGACTTGTTAATTCCGGCCGGGCCGCAATCGTAAGTGAACTTCCTATAGGTACTCCGCCGGAGGCGAAGAATTTTCCGTGGCGCAATCGTATTGTAAGCGGGCTCTCCAAGGCCAGCGTAATAATTGAGAGCGAAGAGAAAGGTGGATCTATGATAACGGCCAGTCTGGCACTAGATCAAGGACGGGATATTTTTGCCCTTCCCGGTGATATTCCGCGCCCCATGAGCCGGGGTCCGAATCAGCTAATCTTCGAAAGCCGAGCAAGACTATTCCGGAATGCAACGGATATACTCGAAGTGCTCAATTGGGTTGAGAAACCGGAAGTCAATCTGAAAAGTCTAAAGCGCCAAGCATCGCATAGACCGGAGTTAAGTGTTGCCGAGAAGAAGATCGTAGGAATACTCGACCAATCCGGGGGTGCCCTACATATTGATGAGTTAGCCGAACGCTCTGAGATGAATGTTCAGGATCTTCTCGTTCGCCTCCTCGAGTTAGAGCTCAAAGACATCGTCCGTCAGATGGCCGGAAAGAACTTTTCCACGATTTTCTAGAATTATTTGAAAATAGTTTGTAACCTTTTGCAACCTCAGTTGTCTTTTAAAGGTGGGGGTGCAGTTTTTTTAGTATTTTAGTGGCTCAAAGTTTGGCACCAGGGACAGATTTTGCTGAATTCGTGTCATTTTCGCCATATTTGAACTAACGGGATGTATTTTCGCTCTTTAGGGAGGTCTAAAGATCGAGGTATGAGTTCGTGTTTTTTCTATGAAATCATTGCATTCTTTCTTGTTATTAAACTTAAATCAACCAATACGATGAAAAATCGGATACTCTCTTTCGCATTTCTTGCGCTTGTGGGTTTGATGCTCTTCGGGGCAAAGGATTCATATGCGCAGGGTAACCGCCGCGGTGAGCCGAACGTCCTATCTACTGGCTATTATGTCGTAGATTCGGATGATAATGCTCCTTTGCCATGGCGCCCCAACTATTTCTTTATTGATACGCAATTCCAGACCTTCAGCTGGTATCGTATCAAGAGTGGAGCACGCCAGTTCTTCCCAGGCGATAGGCCGTTCCACTTCTTCTATCGTCCTGACCAGATCACGACTCCGGCTACGATGGATACGACCGACAATTGCTTAGCAGGTCCTATCCCGATCGGATTCACATTCAACTTCTATTCGGATAACTGTGACAGCTTGTTCATTTCTTCGAACGGCTACATTGGTTTCGCTCCGCGCGCTAATGCACTGATGTATTGCAGTAATGCGAACCCCGATCTGAAAAATAATATCGGTGGAAGTTCGATTTATTCTGCGATCTGCGCATTATTTGCTGATAATGATTTCAGAGCTAGCGGCGATACTTCGAAAGTATACATCCGTACGAGCCCCAGTCAGGATTCTTTCTTTGTAAATTATTATAACCTTCGTATCCGTCCTTCCTCTCCGAACGGAGTTGAAAGCGGAACAGGTCGTGATAACTTATTTATTAAGAAATTGCAGATCGTTTTTACACGCCAAGACTCGAGCATCCAGATCAACTATGGTCCATTCTCCGGAACGATCCTTGGATTCCCGCCGGTCCCGGCTTATCGTGTATTCCAACGTAACTCTACGATCGGCGTCATCAATACGGCAAGGACAGAAGCAACTTCCGTTAACTACGGAACGCATACCGGTAAGGGGCGTTGGGATGCTGTCAACATTACTTGCCGCGCTTGTAACAAGGATTTCCGGCAGGCAGGGCAATGGGCTGTCAAATTCAAACGTTGGCACAATGTTGTTCGAGCGATCTCCGTGGATTTCCCGCCGAGAAACTATGAAGTCTGCTTGAGTACCAGTCTTTCTCCGAAAGCTACGTTCCAAAATGTTGATATCAACAACACGCAGAGCTTCAAGGTCAAATTCCAGATCCGTAACGTCGTAACCGGTACTGCAGTATACGGACGTACGTTCTGCGTTCAGAATTTGGGACCCGGATTAAAGTACGCCACGGTCAATGGAGACTTCACGCCGTATTCAACCAATCCGAACATTCTTAACGAGCTCGGAACGTTCAATGCTTGCGCAGTCGCTACTACATATGATTGCAATGACAATTATATTGGAGACGTGTGGCCGTTCGACGATACAGTTTGTATCCAGATCTTTGGCATTCGTACTACTGCTCTTCCCTTTAATGATCCTTCGGATAACTACAGCTCAACGCAAAAGGGACCGATTCCGGATCAGACAAAGTGGGTTTCCATCGGCGCACAGGTTGCTGATGGTGATGCCGTTACCTTTGATCCTCCCCCGCCGAGATATGAAGACGCATCTGGTGGTGTGGGACAAGATGGTATGAAAGATCCGGTTGTCCATATCGATCGTCAGGATATCGATGGTAATCCGTACGCAGGTACAAAAACGGGCGATACTCTTGTATCTTTCCCATTCAATCTCCTCGGACAAACAAAGGCTTCTCTAGCTTTCAGCTATCAGAGAACGGGTAATTACCAGTTCCCATGGCTTTGGGATGCTCAGACCCTTGTCGGTCCGGAGAAAACAATGTTGTACGCCAACGGAAGCGTCGCACGTGCCGGTGACTCTCTTATTATCGAATTCAAGAGACCCACTGCTCCTGCCTGTAACCCTTCTCCCAGCGATTGGCTCCAGGTTGGACAGATCGATGGCGGTAACGATTTCGAATTCCAGAAATTTGCAATTCGTCTCGATAAGTTCACGACGCCGACATTCAATTATTTCTCGAACAATTTCCGCTTCCGCCTTCGCTTGAAAGCGAAAGATGACGGCGCATACCCGCCTGATGACGACGCAGATGATTTCTACGTTGATAATCTTTCGTTGCAAGTTCCGCGTAAGCCCGAGATCGAAGTCATGTGGGTACGTGTAGTCACACCGTACACCCACATTCCGCCTTCGCAGGCTGTATCTCTTCCGGTCTATGTACATGTTGCCAATAATTCAACCGATGTGGCAGTTGCATTCCCGATCAGAGTACAGATTCTCGATCAAAATGGAAACACGCTCTACTGGGCTATCGAAACAGTCACGTCCTTACGTGGCGGCACAGATTCTACCATCTTAATGCCGAACTGGAATGCTCAGAATGCAACCACCGGTGGTCAGTTCATCGTACATGCCTTCCTTGCTTCGAGTTCATATGACTCGTATACCCAGGATAACGGCACATTCACAAAATTCTGGCTTGATGTCGGCGCAGCCGGTGATCCTCCGGAATTTGCATTGGATGACGGTTCAAACGATTGGCCGGGCTTGGTCCAGGTCACCGGAGCAGGTATCGGATTTAACAACAACTCGGGTAGCTTCGCAATGAAGTTCCGCTTGTCGGTTAAAGATACGCTTTATGGTGCACGTATATTCTTCTCAAATGGTAACCAATCACCGGATGCTCTCAGGATCTCCGTCCTAAAGGGAAGCCCGAATAGCGGTGTTCCGACTTGCGACACCGTTGGTGGTGGTATCTTAGAAGATGTTCGCAGAGGACAGCTTTTCAATCAATTCTGGCCTTATTACTTCCCGACACCGATCGTGCTTCCGGGTGGTAGCGGTTCAGGATCAGCTCAAGGCGTCTACTGGATATCGGTTGGTCAGCTTTCGCTGGACAATATGTTCATGGGTGCTGACATCTCCAAGGGTGGTGCGCGAATTGTTGTAACCGATCCGCTTACTCCGGTCTTCCAGCCGATGTATAACGATAAGTACGGTACCAACTACGCGGCAAACAATAACTTCGGAGATGTATCAACATCTTACGCAATCGAGCGTACAGCTTCAAGCTGCGATTGGTCTTTCTGGATGCCTCCGAATGGCTTCTGGCCGGTCAATTGCGCGATCGCAGGCGGGTACAGACTCTTCTGGTGTACCAATCCTTGCAATCCTTGCGGCGATGGATTCTTTAAGCCATTCTATTGGAATGATGCCGGCGGTTACACGCCTATGATCCGTGCAATGGTTAGCACAAGCGGAATGTTGCCGGTTAACCTGCTCTATCTCAACGGTAAAGCAGTCAACGGTGCCGCTCTCTTATCATGGGCAACTGCTCAGGAAAAGAATAACCAGGGCTTCTTCGTCGAGCGTCGCATTGCTAACCAGCAGGACGGCTTCTTCGAGAAGATCGCATTCGTCGATGGTAAGATCAATTCCAACGTTCAGAACGGTTACGTTTACAATGACCGTAACGTGTCTCCGGGAACATATACCTATCGTTTGATCCAGATGGATCTCGATGGCGCTCAGCACATTTCCAATACGGTAAATGTGACAATCGGTTCTCCGGATGCATACGTACTCGAACAGAACTATCCGAATCCTTGCACGACAACGTCGATCAACTTCTCGTTGCCGATCGCAGGACCGACCAGACTCGTTGTTTACAACTCGCTTGGTCAGGCAGTTCGTACTCTTGTTGATGGAAACGTCGGCCAAGGTACGCACACTGTGAAGTTCGACGGAAAAGATGATGCAGGTAATGAACTCGCTTCCGGAAACTATATCTATAGACTCCAGAGCGCAGACTTCACTGCAACACGTAAGATGACTCTTACAAAGTAATCGTTAATTCGATTTCTTTTCGAACCCCTGTCTTGAGAAAGGCAGGGGTTCTTTTTTAAGATCAACTTAATGCGGCGCGTGAGTAAC
Source organism: Bacteroidota bacterium (assembly GCA_030706385.1). Classification (GTDB taxonomy): domain Bacteria; phylum Bacteroidota; class Ignavibacteria; order Palsa-1295; family Palsa-1295; genus PALSA-1296. The sequence continues at coordinate 45,824 of JAUZOQ010000001.1, forward strand.
AACTTCGAGAGTTGTTCGTAACTTGCATTTTAATCGTGATCGTCTATGAAAACATCCTACCACACATCGTGGCTCTCGATTCTGTTTGCAATAGTACTTTCAGCCACAAGCTCTAATGCACAGTACGGAGCCGGAGGTGTCCACCTGCCAATGGAGAGTCAAAAGGCTTCTGTAACTCAAACAATCGGTCTAACCGACATAACGGTTACCTACCACCGTCCAGCCGTCAGGGGGAGGAAGATCTGGGGTGACCTCGTCCCGTATAACAATGGCATACCTATTCCCTGGCGCGGAGGAGCTAATGAAAATACTACGATCTCTTTCACCAACGATGTGACGGTCGAAGGGAAGCCTCTGCATTCGGGGACCTATGGGTTACATTTTATCCCGGGAGAAAAGGAATGGATCGTTATATTTTCTACAAATTCCACTTCGTGGGGAAGTTTTTCATACGATCAGAAGGAAGATGCTCTTCGCGTCACAGTAAAACCACAGCCTGTTGAATTCGAAGAATATTTGACATATGAATTCGTCAGTCCGCAACCAAATAAGGTTCTGGCACAGTTGCGGTGGGAAAAACTCGCAGTCGGATTCACTATCGAAGTGCCGACGCATGATGTCGTGCTAGCGAGCATTCGTAAAGAGCTTCGCAACACGCCCGGTTTCACATGGAAGAGTTATGACGACGCCGCATCGTACTGTGCAGATGAGAATTTCAATTTCGATGAGGCTATTCAATGGGCCAAACGATCAATATCGATCGAGGAGAATTTCGACAATCTCGCCACACTCTCAACCCTTCAGCGCAAAACAGGTCACGAAGAGGAAGCTTCCAAAACAATGGAGAGGGCTATGCTCATCGCCAAACCGATGGAACTCCAAGGCTATGGCCGAAGCCTGCTCAGAGAAAAGAAAGTGGATGAAGCGATGAAGATCTTCGAATATAATTTAAAAAAGAATCCCGATACGTGGTTTGTATATGCAGGAATGGCCAGAGGTTATGAAGCGAAAGGCGATCTGAAGAAGGCAATTGAAAATATGAAGATCGCGCTTGAAAAGGCTCCTGACGCTTCGAAGCCAGGGATCAAGGCCGCGATCAAGCAATGGGAAGAGAAATAAGACTATGCTAGTCTCATGCTCGATGGCTGTCTCCGGTGACTCAGTTAGTGACTGATAATGCCCCTATCTGAACGCCGGATAAAATCAACAATGCGTTGGACCTCAGGAATGTTCAGCTCGGGTTCAGACTCAATGCTGCTGATGCCATCGGCAACATTTAATCCATTGTAGTAAACAAACTTATACGCTTTTCTTATCGCATCGATCTTCTCGACTGAAAATCCGCGACGTTCTAAGCCGATTCTATTGATCCCACCAAATCTCGCCGGTTGATCTCCAATCAGAGAGTAAGGCGGAATATCCTTCGTGATCATCAGCCCGCCTCCCACCATGGAGTATCCGCCAACAAGGGAGAACTGATGTAATCCTGTGAGACCGCCGATGATTGCATAAGATTCAACTGTTACATGCCCACCAAGTTGTGCAGCATTAGAGAGAATTACACTATCTCCAACAAGGCAATCGTGTGCAACATGGGCATATGCCATCACAAGGCAATTCTTGCCAACCCTCGTATGGCCGTCGTGCGTACCAGCCGCATAACTGCCGGAATGAACAGTAGCACGATGAATTGTCGCAAATTCGCGGATTGTTGTTCCATCTCCGATCTCAGCAAACGTCTCCTCACTACCTTTGAACTTTAGGTCTTGCGGCGTATTTGCGATCACTGCCGAATGATGAATAGTACAATTCGCGCCGATCCTGGCTCCGTTAGCGATGAACGCATGGTGATGAATCGCGGTATTATCGCCGATAGTGACATTGCCTTCAATAATAGCATAAGGTCCAACGGTAACATCTTTGCCGAAAGAAGCTTTTGGATCGATAATAGCCGTCGGATGGATCTGGATTGGCATTATTGGGCTGCCTCCTTTTCGACTATTGCAGCCATCAGCTCGGCTTCGGCCACAAGCTGCCCGTCCACGAAGGCCTGGCCAGCCAGTTGGAAAGACTTGCCCCGATTGCGAAGAAGCTTTACCTCAAAAATCAATTGGTCTCCGGGGATCACAGGTTTTCGAAATTTCGCTTTGTCGATCGCCATAAAAAGTACGAGTTTCTTCTCAGGTTCTGTCATAGAACCGAGCATGAGCATTCCTCCGGTTTGAGCCATCGCTTCAAGAATGAGTACTCCCGGCATGACAGGTTTACCGGGGAAATGCCCTTGAAAGAATGGCTCATTGTACGTCACGTTCTTCAATCCGATGATGCGTTCGGCACCGGGTTCGAGGTGCATCTCTAAGATCCGATCGACTAAGAGCATTGGATAGCGATGCGGCATTGCCTGTTCGATTGCATTTATGTCGAAGACTGCAGAACCGGGAGAATATTTCTTCATCTTCGATTTCTTTGCAAGCAAAGCCCTGAGTTTTCGGGCAAACTCTACATTTGATGCATGGCCTGGCCGGGCAGCGAGGATCTGCGCTTGGAGAGGTGCGCCAACCAGAGCGAGATCACCAAGAAGATCGAGTAATTTATGCCGAGCGGGTTCGTTCTTGAACCGAAGAGGTTTGTTGTTCAATGTCCCATGCTTGCCGAGTATGACCGACCCTTCGATATGAAGTTTCTTCGTGAAGCGATCGAGCTCTTCTTTCGTAGGATCTCCATCGACAATCACAATAGCATTATCGAGACTTCCTCCCTTGATCAGGCCTTGCTCTCGGAGCATCTCAACTTCCCGCAAAAAACAAAATGTACGCGCAGGCGCAAAATCCTTGACGAATTCCTTCTCCAAAGAAAATAGGCCAGTGTGCTGGCTTCCCAAAGCAGGGTTATTATAATCGACCATCACCGTCATTCGGTAATCATCCTTCAACGGCAGCGCTACGATCTCAACACCCTTCGCTTCGTTGGAATAAGAAATCGTGCTATCGATCACAAGGTAGGTTCGCTGAATCTGCTGCTCCTCGAAGCCCGATTCCAGAAGAGTATTAACATACGGCTCGGAACTGCCATCGCCGATCGGAGGCTCGTTAGCCGTCAATTCGATCCGGACATTATCGATCTCGAGTCCGACAACGGCTGCCAGGACATGCTCGACTGTATGAACGCTGGCACCATCATTAGAGAGAGTCGTACCACGCGAAATATCACTGACAAAATCAACGACTGCTGGAATTTCCGGTGTGTTTTTTAGGTCTCGCCGGAGAAAACGTATCCCATAATTTTCGGGCGCAGGATGGAATTCGATCGAACTCGAATTACCGGTATGAAGCCCGACCCCTTCAAGCTTTGTGATCGATTTTACAGTTCGCTGGTTAATGCGCATAGTCGTTCTTACAAAAATACAGCTTCTTTAGTCGCGCCATGAAACACATTTTCGAGCATTTCCATTAGCGTCGAAGTAAAGAAATCTCCTCGCTCATTGAGATGCGGAAATTCCCATATATTTGATATTTTCTCGGTTTTCCGTAATTTTGCTTATCTTTGTTAGGCAGAATAGGTGCTTTTGCCTCGAATTAGACGATAAAGAGCCATGCGTTTAGACTATAAGATTTCAGCCATCGTTCTCTTAGCTGTTCTAGCACTCGTTGCCGGCTGCCGGCCTTCGCAGCAGACGCGGCGGAATAATGCAGCGAATTCGCGCTCGAATCCCTCTTCCCAGACCTCTGCACGGTCAATGGATTCTCTTTACATGGTGCAGGATAAACTGTTGACGATCATTGATACTATGAGCAGCATCGTCGCTCAGGACAGATCGCGAATCCGAGAACTTGAAATTGAAGTATCGAAACTGAGGAGTCAATTGGATCAACAGCGAGTGATGGGGAGTAATGTTCCGCCTCCTTCCCCGCAGAATTATACTGCTCCTGCTCCTGCACAAAGCAGCAGTCAACCCGTTCAGCAGCCCACTACGTACCCGCAGAACGACAAGTATACTGATGCTCTAAAATCCTTCAATGACGGAAAGTATATGGATGCCCTGACGGCCTTCGACGGATTGTCCAGAAGCGATGCTTCCTCACCCTATGCGTCCAACTATCTTTACTGGAAAGGAGAATCTCTTTATGCCCTAGGCCAGTATGACGAAGCGATTCGCACCTTCCATGATGTTCTGAATAAATACCCTGAGTCATCAAAAGCCGATGATGCAGAGTTTAAGATCGGTTCTTCATACGAAAAACTCGGAGATAAGACAAATGCTCGAAGTGCGTACAATCGATTGATATTGAGCTTTCCCGAAAGTGAGTATAAGGCACGGGCTGAAACCCGATTGAACAAACTCAAATAATTGCCGCTAGCAACAAGATTTTTTCACTACAATGAAATTGCAGAAAATGAAAACGAACTATGCGATAGCAATTCTCCTGCTTTCAAGCATTCTGCTTGTTTACTCAGATTCCAATGCCCAAACGGGCGATGTCATCGATCCGAATACCGATCAATCTCTGCCGACACTTTTAAGCTTGAAACTTTCCGGCGGCTATGGTATTGGCCGGGCAAGGCAAGATCTTGGCAGCAATGGTACCAATCCGGTATGGTGGAGTGCAGGTCAGGGTGTGAAAATGGATCTTGCACTGGATATCCCGTTACTTCCGATCGAAGTGATCAATTCCGATGGCGATGAAAATGAACCGCAACGATTCTCGATTGTGGGATTAGAGATGGAATTAGGCACCGGGTACCATATTTCTACCGGAGGAGTCTGGACTTCAGGATCTGAGACCACAACTCCAACCTATACCTATGTACCCGTGACATTGGGATTCAATGCACGTGCTACTTTTGGAGCAGGAATGCCTTCCGTGTATATCGGTGCTGGTGGCGGTGTACATCTAAAGGCAATTTATGAAGATAACACTTCCATCGCAAATTCAAGCACTGCTATCAAGAAAACATACGATCCACCTATACCATTTGAACTTTATGGATTGATGGGTTTGGAAATTCCTTTGATGTATTCAACCGACGATGGTAATAGCATGCTTGATCTCTTCGTTCAGGCAAGACTAACGGAGGTTACTAATTATATCTATAAGTATACCGTTACAACGACGACTCCCACGACAATTACCAATGGAGTAGTTATCGCAGGGAATGGATTCGGCCAGACGGCGTCGAATGCTGCTTTCTCGATCGGACTAAAATATAACCTCTATTAAGAAAGGGAGTTCTCTTATGAAAATGACAAAAATATTTCTTGCTCTCCTTTTGCTCTCATCGCTGGTATTATTGGATTCCTGCAGATCGCGGGCAACGAAAAATCGAAACACTGCGAAGAATAGATCAACGCAGACCGCTCCCGGTACGGCCGGGCCCTCAGCTCAGCAGGTAATGTCAAGAGCGGACACGGTATTATCCAAAGTCTCTGCGATGTCGGCAGAGCAAATTGATATTCCAAAGGTCAGCGGTGAAGATTATCCGCGAACTCCGTGGGGTTCAAGCTATATACCGAAACCTGACCTGACGGCATATACGACGTTCGAAACAGGACTTGCAAACTTTAATAGTGGAGAGTACGATAAGGCTCTCGGCGCATTCTCACAGATCGTCGTCAGTGGCAGGCCAGCGGAGCTTGTTCCAAATTCTTATTATTGGATGGGCGAATGCTACTATGCGATGCAGCGGTATGCCGATGCTCTTCCCTATTTTGAATATACTACCAAAGAGGGACCTACCTTCAAGCGAGAGGGTGCATTCTACAAGCTTTCCCGCTGTAACTATAGCATGGGCAATACGCAGGCAGCAGGAATGTGGTACGAGCGGCTCATGACAGATTATCCCAAATCCAGCTATGGACCGAAATTGCGAAAGTTAGGAATACGCTAAGTTATTTTTCCGGGATTGGTTGCAAAAGAACCCATCCCGGAACAAGGATTAAATCCGAGGTGTGGTCGCTTATCCTCGCTCCCGCTGAGAGGAAGCTGGCAAAAAAACGCCGGAATGAAATACCCCGTCTCAAAGTTCTTTTAACCTCTGATTTTCTCTTTAACAGACCACATATCAAATCGTATGAAATTAAGACATTCGCTTGCAGCCATCTTCACTTTCCTTCTCCTTGCGACATTTCTCACGGCCTGCAAGAAGGAAGGGGGCGCATCAGGCAATGAGATCCTCATCGGCGAATACGCTTCGATAAACGGGCAAAACGCAACATTCGGCAGATCGTCGCATAACGGAACCGTCCTCGCCATTGATGAGATCAATACCGGCGGTGGAATTCTTGGCAAGCAGATCAAGCTCATGAGCGAAGATGATAATTCCAAACAGGAAGAAGCAACCTCTGCAGTTCAGAAGCTGATCAATCATGATAAGGTTGTAGCTCTACTTGGTGAAGTCGCATCCAGCCGCTCGCGTGCAGGAGGACAGATTGCGCAACAGGCGAAGATCCCCATGATTTCTCCGGCTTCGACGAATGAAGAAGTCACGCGGATCGGCGATTATATCTTCCGCATCTGTTTTATCGATCCTTTCCAAGGAGAAGCATTGGCCAATTTCTCCATGAAGACACTGCATGCAACGCGGGCTGCAATTTTGCTGGACACAAAACAGGATTATTCTATAGGACTTGCAAATTCTTTCCGCGAGACGATGCGAAAGAATGGTGGCGCAATTGTAAGTGAACAAGCGTATTCATCTGGAGATAAAGATTTTCGTGCAGCACTTACATCGATCAGAGCATCGAATCCTGATGTAATTTTTATTCCAGGATACTATAGTGAGGTATCGCTCATCGTTCGACAGGCTCGCGAACTCGGTATCACCTGCCCTCTTGTCGGTGGAGATGGATGGGATTCCTCCGAGCTTACCAAAGGTGCTGAAAAGGAATTTAACGGCACATACTTCTCCAATCACTTTTCAACAGAAGATCCCGATCCTGCAGTACAGAATTTCATTAAGAAATACAAGGCAAAATATAGTAACGATCCGGATGCTATGTCAGCGCTTGGTTATGATGCGGCTAACATTCTTGCCGATGCTATTAAACGTGCAGGAAGTACTGATGCAAAAAAACTTCGCGACGCTATTGCGGCGACAAAAGATTTCGCCGGTGTCACAGGATCAATCACGATCAATGCCGAAAGAAATGCTCTTAAACCGCTAACGATCCTTCAAATAGTCGACGGCAAATACCACTTCGCACAACGCATCAGTGCTAGCGGCGAACCAATGACGGAATTCAAACCTATGAGCGCACCAGCTCCGGCAAAATAATAGCCATCGATGGATGCTTTTTATAGCTCCCGATGCATATGTGTTGCTCTGGTGGTCCTGACTTTGATTCGATCGGGATTTGCCCAGCAAGATGATATTCTTATTGGTGAGTTCGCATCGCTGACAGGCTCTACTGCTGTATTTGGTCAGTCTGCGCATGACGGAATTCAGCTTGCCATCGAGGAAGCCAATGCCAGAGGCGGCGTACTTCATAAGCAAATCAAACTTATCACTGAAGATGACCAGTCGAAGTCCGAGGATGCAGTTAGCGTCGTTAATAAGCTAATTTCTCATGATCATGTAGTTGCGTTGCTTGGCGAAGTTGCCTCAAGTCGGACTTTCGCTGGGGGCGCCGTAGCACAGATTTCAAAAATTCCGATGATCTCCCCTGCCTCTACAAATGCAGGAGTTCTGGAAATTGGAGATTTTGTTTTCCGGGCTTGTTTCAATGATGCGTTTCAAGGAACTGCAATGGCGGCATTTGCTGCCAAGAGTCTGCACGCAAAGAAAGCAGTCGTCCTGACTGATGTCAGACAAGACTATTGCATGACTCTAGCGAATTCATTCAGTGCTGCATTTAGCGAAGATGGCTGTGAAATTGTTAGTCAACAAGCATATTCTTCCGGTGATCGCGATTTCAGTCAGATAATTAAATCCATTGAGCACTCCCACCCCGACGTGATCTATATTCCCGGATATTATGACGACGTTTCGCTTTTTGTTCGTCAGGTACGGGACCATGGTCTTATGACCCCAATTCTGGGCGGAGATGGGTGGGATTCGCCTGAGCTTACACGAGGATTGGAAAAAGCATTCAACAATACTTATTTTTCAAACCACTTTGCACCTGATGACCCGAATGAACGAGTACAGACATTTGTAACTAACTACAAAAAAAGATTCGGACAGGAACCTACTTCCATTGCGGCTTTGGGCTATGATGCCGCAGGTATCCTCATCGATGCCATTAGTCGTGCAAAAGGCACGGATTCAATATCGGTTCGGAATTCCATTTCTTCTACCAAGGATTTCTCGGGAGTAACCGGGACTATCACGATCGATCAGAATCGTAATTCAAAAAAGCCGCTGACTATTCTCCGGATAGTCGATGGGAAAAATGTATTCGCACAGAATATTAGCGCCGCTGCTCGGCCAGTTGGCAAATACAAACTTCCAGAGCGATAAGCTCGTCAGCCCCGTCGATACAGGTCTCCATAATATTCTTCCAAGTGTTCGCTTGATCCTTATCAATTGAAATATAAGGACTTATAGGTTCTTGTCCCACTACCCTATAAGAAAAAAACAAAAATAGTTTGGATTCACGCAAAAATGTCGTATATTTGTACCCATAAAGTGGGGTATGGTGGGGACATCTACTGTTTTTAGGTAAGTAGTGGCTTAGAGTGAGGGGGCAAAGATACTCTGAGCACGGCTTGTGGGGTGTTCCCATCCCCGCTTTTTTTGAAGCTGGAGGCGAAAAGCTAAAATGATGTGTGTTTTCGCTTTTTAGCTCTGACCTAAAAGCTTGAATCAATGTCATCTTTCAAAGGAAGCGATACATATTCGGTTGATGCAAAAGGACGTGTCAGCATACCGTCCAAAATGCGCCGGAATATTAGCGCCGATGCGCGCTCAACGTTCGTTCTGACGCGTGGTCTCGAAAAATGCCTTTATGCTTACCCACTCGATGAGTGGAAGAAACTAGAGACAAGCATTCAATCACTTCAGCAATCGAGCGATCAAGACCGGTTCTATATGAGGATGCTGATGCAGTGGAGTGAAGAGCTAGTGCTTGATAGCCAATACCGACTCCTAATACCTCATAGTTTGCTCGAATTTGCCGAAATTAAGAAGGAAGTGTATTTCATAGGAGTACTTGATCACATCGAACTATGGAATCCGGCGAACTTCAAACGGTATATCGAGTCCATGAAGCAGAGCTACGAAAACGTAGCGGAGCAGGTGCTGGGAATGAAGGGTGACGAAGCCTAGCGAAAAGGTCAGTTCATTGAAAACAAAGCTACGAGAGCATGATTATCATATCCCTGTTCTCGCCGAAGAGGCAGTCGAAGCACTGGACCTCAGAGCTGGAGCCACCTATGTGGACGCCACTCTCGGTGGGGGCGGGTATGCAGAATTAATCTTGGAGCGTCTACATGACGGAAGACTCTATGGCTTCGATACCGATCCGCAGGCAATGACTTATGCCACGGAACGGCTCAAACGCTTTGGTAATCGCTTCACCCTTGTTGCGGAGAATTTTTCTCATCTCAAGGAAGCACTCACAGCAAACCACGTAACTAGTATTAACGGAATTGTTTATGATCTCGGCGTCTCAAGCCGGCAATTGGATACAACAAGTGTCGGCTTAAGCTACCGGTTCGATGCACCGCTTGATATGCGTCTGGATCCGAGGCTAAGAAGAAATGCCGCTGATATTATCTCTACGGCGAGCATTGAAGAGTTGAAAACGATTTTCGGGACTTTCGGAGAAGAGCCGATGAGCGGGAGGATCGCTCGCTGGATCGTCGAAGAAAGAAAAAAGAAGCCGATTCGAACGACTTTTGACTTGGCCAAAGTCGCAGTACAGGGCATTCGTGAAGATAAAAGGAATGCAACACTTTCGAGAATCTTCCAGGCTTTACGAATCAAAGTAAATGACGAACTGGGCAGCCTCGAACGATCCCTTGAACAGGCGCTTGAGCTGCTCGAGAAGAATGGACGGATCGTCGTTGTCAGCTATCACTCGCTTGAGGATCGGATCGTGAAAGATTTCTTCTTCGCACATGCAAAGCCAAAAGTTGAAACTGGCTCACTTGAATCGCTGAAGCAAAGTATTGATGAAGAGAAAGCGCAATTGAAGCTAATCACGAAGAAGCCAATTGTGGCTTCAGAAGAGGAAGTGGCAGCAAATCCTCGTGCTCGTAGCGCAAAGATGAGAGTTGCAGAAAAGAAGTAAACGAATTTGCGAGAACCCATGACAGGGGACGAAGCAATCTGAAAAACATGAGAAGGTTAGGTTAAGTACTCTGGCGTTTTAGATTGCTTCGTGTCTCGCAATAGGAATATTACTCTACACTCGATCGCCCAATGACACATATCGCTTTTACACCCCGCTTGAAAGCAACTCCTTCACGAGGAGCATTAGGTGTAAAATCCGATCTCTATGAACCACAACGACACCTCGAAATCCCGGATCCCGAATTCGTAGATTCTGAAAAGGACACGTTCGAGAGAAAAAAACCCAAGGGAGAGACTCTTGAAAAAGTCGTTAAGCGAATCCCTACCTTTTATGTCATTATCTTCTTCAGCGTTTTCACAGCTTGTGCAGTGCTGATCATCTGGAATACTCTTCAAGTCAACCGTTTGACGTACGATAAATCCAGATTGGAAGGAAAAATCGAACAGACGAAACAACGGATTATCAAACTCAAAGCTCAGGAAATGCAGCTATCTGCACCGGAAAGAATACGCGAAATAGCAAAGGGAAAATTCGGAATGCAGGAAGCCAATGGCATTGATGAATTCACGATTCAATAATTCGAATTAGGGAGAAAACACGAACCGTGCGTTCGTACGAAAAAGGTTATAGCACAGCTTCCCCGCTCGAACGCCCAACAGGCGTTAGGACTCCCTCATCTTTCGCAAGAGAACGGTCATCCGAAACCGAACAGGAATATAGGGCTCCTGGACGTAATCGAACCCAACCAGACTCCCATCCGCGATACGGACCTCAGGCAGAATCAGCTGTATCCATGCCCAAAGGCAAACAATGGCATCAGCGCTGGATCGAAAGATTTTTTGCTTCGCCGGCTACAAAGGATCCGATGTCTTCCAATGGAAGGCTCTATATTGTTCTTGCCGTGTTTCTCATTGGATTTTGTGCTGTTATTGGAAAATTATTTAAGGTTCAAGTCATCGAGCACGAAGCACTAAGCGAACAGGCCGCAAGCCAGTACCAAATGCAAGTTACTGTTCCGGCCAGACGCGGAGTACTACGAGATCGTAATGGTGTGATACTTGCCAGCAACGCCTTTGTTGTGAAGTTTGCATTTGATCCGGAGGAAATAAAAAATAAAACGGCAGTCGCAGCTGCATTCAGTTCGGTTTTCGGTAAGCCAAAAGAGTACTATGAAGGCTTCTTAAAAGATACTTCCCGACATTACATCGTCGTCGAACGTGAAGTACCGCAAGAGATCGCTGCAAAACTCGATGGGATCAAGGAGCGCGGAGTAATGCGTGAAACTGATGAGCGCAGACACTATGCGTTCGGAACAAAAGGGTCGCACATCCTGGGATTCGCTAGCAAAGATGGACGAGGCCTCGCAGGTCTCGAACTATACTACGACAAAATGCTACGTGGAACCGATGGCGTCAGCATTATGCAACGCGACGGCAAAGGCTTCCGCAGGCCTGATGTAGACTATGATCAGGTCCCTCCGACAAACGGTGACGACCTGACACTCACGATCGACGAGGGTCTGCAGGCAGTGACGGAGAATGCCCTGAGGGCCGGAGTCGAACGGGCAAATGCTGAAGCAGGGATTGCAATCGTACTGAATCCTAGAACGGGAGAGATTCTCTCCCTGGCAAACATGCCGGACTTTAATCCAAATGATTTTTTTTCCGCATCGAACGATATGCTTCGTAATCGAGCGATCACCGATGCCTTCGAACCGGGCTCAACGATGAAAGTTCTAACTGCAGCGATTGCATTGAACGAAGGAGCATGGAAACCGGAGGATAAGATCGATGCACAAGGCGGCACGTGGGTGATCGAGGGGGGTGCAAAAATAAAAGATACCCACGAGTACGGAGTTTTGACCTTTCGGCAGGCACTTGAGAAATCAAGCAATGTCTGTTTCGCTAAGATCTCCGACAAACTTGAGCGCAGAAGATTCTATAAATACATGCGCGATTTTGGAATGAGCGTTCTATCGGGAATTGATCTGCCGGGAGAGATCAAAGGAAGTCTGCATAAGCCCGACAAATGGAGTGTTAATTCCAAGCGATATGTCGCCTTCGGTTACGAAATGACGGCAACACCGATCCAATTGGCAATGGCTTATGCAACGATAGCGAATTTTGGTGTAATGATGAAACCATACATCATTTCGAAGCGCACGAATATCAAGGGCGAGGTAACAGAAATTCATCCGCAAGAGATTCGCAGAGTAGTCAGTGAAGAAAGCGCGAAGACATTGATCGACATCATGCGAGGAGTTGTCGATTCGGGCACCGGTACTTCAACAAAGATCAAGGGAATCCACATTGCCGGGAAAACAGGAACGGCGCAACAATATGTGGGCGGACATTATTCGAAGGAACATTATACTTCCAGTTTCATTGGGTTCTTTCCTGCTGAGAAGCCCGAGTATGAGATTCTCGTGATCATGCGCTCACCGAAGAACGGATACTATGGAGGCACTGTAAGCGCTCCGGTATTCAAAGAGATCGCAATGTCTATCCTGGAGCAAAGTGGAAAACTGGCACCGGATGCCAGAGCTCAGATGCCGCTGGCATCAACAACGCCTGCAATCGAGGAAGGTGGCGCGATCGAGATCGAAGGGACGATTCTGCGACCCCGGGAGCGGGACGATGATCGAGAGATGCCTGATGTGCGTGGATTAACGCAAGATGTTGCCAGATCGACATTGGCCGCACAAGGATTTATTGTACTCAAAAGCGCTCAGAACGGAATCGTTGAGCGTGCAACAAGATTTGGTGGTGATTCTGTACGCTTCATTCTTCGTGCACCGGCACTAGATGAGGAGACCGAGAAACCAAAAGGTGAAAGCCAATTGGTCGAAGTCCCCGATTTCAGGCATATGCCGATGGCTCGAGCAATGAAATTCGGTGCAGCTAGTAATGTTCGTATCCGGCTGATCGGAGAAGGCAATGTGGAAAAACAATTGCCTGAACCGGGTGCGAAAGTAGATGCAAAGAATCCTATCGTTACGCTCTTCGGCGATGAATAGAATATTGTTTTCTCTGGATGCAGAATAATCGTATATTGCAGCCAAAGAAAACTACCACACTATGATCGCGCCAAAGTTATACCGGATTAACGAATTTTTTCGGAGCATCCGTGCAAAAGCAATGTTCTTTGACAAATGAAATTCAGTGAGCTCACGCGGCAACGAGAGATCGGTATCCTCGCCTATCAAGGCTTGAAGGATGCCGATCTCTCCGACCCGCAATACGATTCAAGACTCGTCAAACCGGGTTCGACATTCTTCGCAATAAAGGGTTTTGCCACCGACGGACATTCCTTCATCAAGGACGCAATCAAAAAAGGAGCAAGAACGATCGTTCTGGAAGACGGTTCGTCCTTCAGCGAAGAAGATGCCCGGGTACACAACGTTAACCGACTTTTGGTTGCCAATTCCCGGATAGCTCTTTCCATCATTTCAGAAGATGTGTTTGGATCACCTTCACGCAAGCTGAGGCTTATAGGGGTCACAGGCACGAATGGAAAGACGACAACGACAAATTTGATCAAACAGCTGCTGGAATTGCGCGGGGAAACATGCGGTCTTATTGGCACACTGGGTGTGTTTATCGACAAACGATTTATTCCTGGCACCCACACGACACCAGAATCAAGAGATATATCGGAGCTTCTTGCCAGAATGCTAAAGGAGGGAGTAACAACCTGCGTTATGGAAGTCAGTTCACATTCCATTGTCCTTGAGCGAATATCAGCGCTCGATTTCGATATAGGGGTCTTTACAAATCTAACACAAGATCACCTGGATTTTCATCATTCCATGGAAAGCTATGCTGCAGCAAAGCAGAAATTTTTCACAGGTTTGCGTGAAACAGCGGTAGCAATAACGAATTCAGGAAGCCCGCATGGAGAGTTCATGACGGAGCATACCATAGCGAACGCTCATTCCTATGGAATTGATGATGGCTCGAAGTTCGGTAATGCCGATCTGGTGGCCTCGGACGTTGCCTACTCGCTGCGCGGAACGAAATTCACCGTCAAAAAAAGGTATTCTGATGAACAAACAATATTTGACAGTAAGCTCGTTGGAAAATTTAATGTCGAGAATATACTTGCGGCAGCTTCGGCTCTCTACTTCGGCGTCGAGGGGTTTTCGCTCGAAGTACTTTCCAAAGCGATACCGCAATTACAACCGGTGCGGGGGCGGTTCGAGCAGATAGAACTTCCGAATGGTGCTCTCGCCATTATTGATTACGCCCACACCCCAGACGCTCTTCAGAATGTCCTGGTTACGATTCGGGCACTTGATCCGAGCACAAAAGTGACAACCGTGTTTGGATGTGGTGGAGATCGCGACCGTTTGAAAAGGCCGCTCATGGGTGCAATAGCAGAAACCCTGTCAGATCGGATAATTATCACGAATGATAATCCAAGAACGGAAGACTCTCACAGTATCGCACACGAGATACTGGAGGGAATATCACTTTCTAAGAGAACGGGCGCAATAATAATTTTGGATCGGAAAGAAGCTATTCTGACAGCACTCGATTCAGCCGTGATAAACGAGGTAATTCTCATCGCAGGGAAAGGTCATGAAGATTATCAGATCATCGGAGACAAGAAGATCCACTTTAACGATCGTGAAGTGGTTGAGGAATGGATTCATAATAGAATATCGAACCCGGGTAGCACAAGTAACGAAGAACCAATGAAATTGAAGAAATCATGAGACTTACCTTAGGGGAGATCCACGGCATCAAACATCTCCGGGCTATTGGTTTTACTCAGCATTCACTTTCGGCAGCTATTCATGATGTATCCACAGACTCACGATTAGTCAAAAAGCGCGATCTCTTTGTCGCACTTCGGGGTGAAAAATACGATGGTCATGTATTTCTTAAAGCTGCGGAAGAAAAGGGGGCAATTGCAGCCGTAGTTGATGAGAAATGGTTCAAAGACCAAACGCCAAAACATCGAAAGTTTAGCATTCCGCTTCTTGTCGTTAGAAGTACTCTGGATGCGTATGGCGATATCGCTCATCTCTACAGGAGCAAGTTTAACATTCCTGTTATCCTTATTGCCGGTTCTAATGGCAAAACAACTACGAAGGAAGTTCTTAGTCATGTCTTAGGGTCATCGTTCAATGTCTTGAAAACTGAGGCGAACTTCAATAATCAGGTTGGACTGCCGAAGATGCTTCTCCGGCTACGGCCGAAACATCAGATCGCAGTTCTTGAGATTGGGACCAATCATCCCGGAGAGATTGCTTGGCTGACAAAAGTTGCTGAACCGACGCACGGCTTTATTACGAATATCGGAAGAGAACATCTTGAGTTTTTCAATAATGTTCGTGGAGTTGCTCACGAGGAGTTGGCTCTGTTCAGATTCCTAGCGCAAAAGAAGGGATTTGTATTCATCAATACAGACGATACTTTCCTGGCTCCTCAAACGAGGCTCTTCAGTGGAAGAAATATTTCTTTTGGGAGTACCGCACATGCCGATGTTACTGCTTTATCGGAAGGTTATACGAAAGATACGCGGTTAGGAGTAAGAGTGCAGATTGGCACGAGAGGTTTTCTCTGCAAGACATACATCATCGCGGATTACGCTCCATCACTGATTGCCGGTGTAACATCGGTTGCTACGTATTTTGGAATGACGCCTTCAACAATCAAGAACGCGATCGAGAGTTACAAACCGACTGCCAAACGTATGGAGATCGTCACCCTCCGAAGCGGGTCGACTGCAATCAACGATTGCTACAATGCGAATCCGGAATCGTTCTTGGCAGCTCTTGAAACGTTGAAGCGAATTCCCGCACGTGGAAAGAAGTATGTTATTGCAGGTGACATGTTCGAACTAGGTAACACGTCGGTGCGCGAGCATAAATTGCTAGGCAAAACGATGGCAATGTATAAATTCGATGGGTATTATTTTACCGGTGCTGCCATGAAACAGGCCTTTGCTGCACTTGTGAATTCCAATACGAAACTTTCCGCATCCTACGAATCGACAAAAATGGATATCGCAAACGCTGTTCGGTCGGTTCTTAAAAGAGGAGATGTGATTCTTGTCAAAGGATCAAGGGGAATGAAAATGGAGACCATCATCGAGCAGCTTTGAGTTATGAATAATGAGTTTTGAATACTTGTAGAATTCATAATTCACAACTCATCATTCAAGACACACATGCTGTACTACTTATTCAACTGGATCAACCGCACATTTTCGCCTCCGGGCGGTGAGCTTATCCGGTATATTACTTTTCGCTCGGCCGTTGCTGCGCTTTCAGCATTAGCCATCAGTTTCTTTGTCGGCCCGCGGATCATCAGGCGTTTGAAAGAACTTCAGGTAAGCGAACAGGGAAAAGTAGAAGCTCCGAAAGCCCATCTCTCGAAAGCGGGAACGCCGATGATGGGAGGACTTATCATCCTGATCGCCTCCTTGGGACCTACGTTACTCTGGGCCGACATTGGAAATCTCTTTATCGTTCTGATCTTCCTCGCAACTTTGATTCTCGGTGGGATCGGATTCATGGATGACTATTTAAAAGTTGTTAAGAAGAAAAAAAAGGGACTGATCGCGCGCTACAAACTCGCCGGACAGGTCGCAGTTGGATTGATAGTGGGACTATCGATCATGCTCTCTCCGCATCTGTTTCCCGATATCGCAACTGCGACGACCATGCCATTCTTTAAGAATCTTGTTTTTGACTTTGGCAAATGGCTCTATATTCCGTTTGTGATCTTTGTTATCACTGCAACGTCGAATGCTGTCAATCTAACTGATGGTCTCGATGGGCTTGCGGCGGGCACCGTCTCGATCGCCTTTATCGGAATTATGGCGATCGCCTACTTCACCGGAAACTTGCAGTTGAGTGAATACCTGAATATTCCTTATCTAAAAGGAGCGGGTGAGCTAACCGTTTTTTGCGCGGCGCTTGTGGGAGCGTCGCTCGGATTCCTGTGGTTCAATGCCTACCCGGCGCAAGTGTTCATGGGCGATACAGGTTCACTTGCGCTGGGCGGCGCCATGGGAACAATGATGGTTCTGGTAAAAAAGGAATTCGTCTTGCCGATCATCGGTGGCATCTTTTTCATCGAGTCTCTATCGGTCATCTCACAGACCCTCTTCTTCAAATTTACAAGAAAACGATTCGGCGAAGGAAGGCGCATCTTCAAAATGGCTCCGCTCCATCATCATTTTGAACTGACCGGCTGGGCTGAACCGAAGATCGTCACCCGGGCATACATCGTAGCGATATTGCTTGCCATTCTAACTCTCGCTACTTTCAAGGTGCGGTAGTGTTATTAGAGAAGAGTCATGAAGAACCTCTTTCTTATTCTCACTCTCGTTTGTATGCTTCCTAGTGTTGGAAGCGCACAGCGGCTAAAGCTTGATGTTGCATATATTATAGAGGGACAGTTCACCGATTCGATTGTAGACATCGAAGCGCATATCGTAACCTTCGATCGTGGGAGGCCTGGCCCTATTAAAAGTGATTGGATCGACCATGTCAAGGCAAAAGTCATTTCGCAAAACGATGATGAAACAAGCTGCGTATCCTTTACCTTGGGCGAATATAAACCTTTACCTGATAATGGGCTGGACGTGCCATGGCTGAAGATATACATAAATAATACTTCAGTCTATTCCGATTTGAGTGGTAAGGATTATGCATCAAGCATAGGAATAAAGTATCTTTGTCGTGAAGTGAGAGTAAATAAAGCTCTCTTTAATCACTATGACTTTTTCGATCGACCTGTGAATGCGGATACGCTTCCCGGACTAAGAATTCGCATACAAAATCTTTTGCAGCCGAAGGAAATGCTCCTTGAGTATTTGGTAACAGGAGCATTTCAGAGTACAGATATAAATGTTGATGCAGTGATTGTTGATGCATATGGAAAGATACTTTGGAGAGAAGATGGCATTGTTGGCAAAGTTGAATACTATCCCCAAGATATCACGCGTAAATGGGTCACGTTTCTCTTAGGTAAGAGCAAAGCACTTCCCTCTATCATTTTTGAAGAAAATAATATATTCAGCACTGATAGTTCAAATCTCTATCTACAGATATTTATCGAGAAACACATTTTGCATAGTCATTTGAAACCCCGAAACGATTATCCTGACTCCATCATGGGTAAATATTCCCTTGAAGAACTTGGAGGCAATACTCTAAACTGGGTCGGCGTCAATGGATATTTTTCTGAGCCGCGCTCTTCACCAAACGGAGTTTTGATATGCATCCGGAATAGATCATGGATCGAATAACCTAATTTCATTCAAATACCAATCATAGTAATCTATGCAGACACGCGGCAAACGCTTCACCGTTCTTGGAGCGGGGAAGTCGGGTCTGGCAAGCGTGAGGCTCCTGCTGAAGCATCGCGCAAAGGTATTCGTCTCTGACTCACAAAAAGCTTCGAAGGCTGCCGATGCTAAGAAAGAGCTTGAAGAACTCGGCGTTCCTTTTGAATTTGGAGCGAACTCCCACAAAGTTCTGGAATCTGATACGATAATTATTAGCCCGGGAGTTCCTCTTGGCATTCCCATTCTTGAACTTGCACGAACAAAACATATTCCCATCATTGGTGAGATCGAACTTGCTTCTGGATTTGCAGAAGCGCCTATCGTGGCCATCACAGGCACGAACGGCAAAACCACTACGACAACACTTACCGGCGAGATATTCAAAGATGCTGGGTGGGGCGTAGTCGTTGCCGGCAATATCGGAACAGCATTTGCCGACGTAGTCGAACAAACCGTCGGAGAGAAAGCAGTGAATGTTCTTGAAGTCTCGAGCTTCCAGCTTGATGCCATAAAAGAATTTCGACCAAAAGTAGCTGCATTGCTTAATATCACGCCAGATCATCTCGATAGATATAAGAATTACGAAGCCTACATTCAATCGAAGTTTCGGATTGCGGAAAATCAGAAGGGGCATGATATTTTCATCTATAATCATGATGATGAAGTTGTTCGCAATTTTGCCGAGACGGTAAATGTCAGAACGCTGGGGTTTTCAATCACGGACACTCTGAAGCAAGGGGCATTCCTCAACGATGGAATGCTCGTCATTCGGTTCGGCAGAGAACGCGAAGAAGTGATCGACCCTCAGAAGATCGGCATCCCTGGTCCGCATAACCTCATGAATGCGATGGCGGCTGTCCTGATCGCCAAATCACTTGGAGTAGAATACGAAAGCATCCGAAAAACGCTTGTGAACTTCAAAGGCGTCGAACATCGCATCGAATTTGTCCGCGAATTCAAAGGCGTGAAGTATTACAATGACTCGAAAGCGACGAATGTCGATTCAGTCAAATATGCGCTGCAAAGTTTCAAAGAACCTATCGTTCTGATTGCCGGCGGAAAGGATAAGGGAAATGATTACTCTGCGATCAAAGAACTTATACAAAAGCATGTGAAAGCAATTATTACAGTCGGCGATGGAGCAAAGAATATTGAAAAAGCCTTCAAAGGCATTGTTCCGATCCATCCTGCCGACTACTCAATGGAAAAAGCTGTTGAGATTGCAGCTTCATCAGCCGATAGAGGTGATGTTGTTCTTCTCTCCCCTGCTTGTGCAAGCTTCGATATGTTCGATAACTACGAGCATCGGGGCAAAGTATTCAAAGATATTGTTAACTCGTTATAAGCCATGAAACCACGCAAGACTGCAGATATCAGTCTCTTCCTGACCGTTACGGGCTTGCTGCTGGCTTCACTTGCATTCGTCTACACGGCAAGCGCCTCGTTCAGCGTCGCCAAAACGGCAACAAGCGAAGGTATGCTCTTTAAACATGCCACAAAAGTGATCCTTGCAATTATAGCCATGCTTGCATTCACAAAGATCGATTACCACAAGTACCAGTCTCATACAAAATGGCTGATGCTACTTGCAATCGCGTTCTTAGGCGCGGTTTTGGTGATCGGACATACTGAGCTTGGCGCAAAACGGTGGCTGCCATTAGGCCCATTTTCTTTTCAGCCGTCGGAATTTGTGAAGATCGCCCTTGTCCTTCATATTGCATCTCTTTGTGCGGCGAAAAAGGAATTCATCGGGGATTTCAAACGCTCATTTCTGCCGATGATGATCTGGACTGGAGTTGCGGCAGTTCTGATTGCCAGGCAGCCTAACATGTCCAATGCAGCAGTACTGATGCTTCTTACCTTCGGTATCATGTTTGTAGCTCAGATGCCGATAAAGTATATGATGAGCACAGGCATGATTGCTATCCTTGGAGGTGGGATCTACCTTATGACTGCATGGTATCGCGTTCAGAGGATTCTTGCGTTCATGGGCCATGACAATGAGCATACTTCAAGGATCGGTTATCAGACGACACAGGCGATGATCGCTTTGGGAAACGGAGGCCTCTTCGGTGTAGGTATTGGACAATCGAGGCAAAGGGATTTCTACCTTCCGGAATCATATGGCGATTTTATCTACTCTGTTATTGGAGAAGAGTATGGATTCATCGGAGCGGCATTCCTTCTGATCATCTTCGCCTTTATCATCATTCGCGGAATTCAGATCGCTAAACATGCCCCTGACCCATTTGGGAGGTATGTGGCGTTCGGGATTACTATCATGCTTGGAGTCAACGCTTTGATCAATGCACTTGTTAATTCAGGGCTTATGCCTGTGACGGGTTTACCGATGCCATTCGTAAGTTACGGCGGCACAAGCATGATCTTCAGCGCTGCAGCCGTTGGAATCTTGCTCAATATTTCAAAGTACACGGAGACTCTTCCAAATCCGAAAAAGATCAGGCCATCTCTTCGCTTCTCGTAATGATACAGAAGACCATCGTAATAGCTTCAGGCGGAACAGGGGGGCATTTGTACCCGACAATAGCTGTCGCTGAAGAGCTCAGAGATTCTCACCCCGAGATCAGAGTCGTCTTCGTTGGCACTTCAAATCGTATTGAAGCTCGCGAAGTACCGAAAGCAGGATTTGAATTTCGACCGATTGAGATCAATGCTCCCGGGAAATCGCTCGTACATCTGCTAAAATTTCCAGTCCAGTATCAACGGGCCTATCGCCGATCACAAAAGATTCTACGCGAACTCAATGCAGGGGCTTTTTTGGGAGGTGGTGCATACCTGAGTGTTCCAGTTGCTTTTGCGGCGAAACGACAACGGATTCCGATCGCCATTTTGGAGATCAATGCAATTGCAGGAAGAGCGAATAAAGTAATCGCCGGAAGTGCAGACAAAATTTTCCTAAGTTATCCGGAAGCCTCGGTCGAATTTGCGAAGGTGCCGAGTACTAGGATTCAAATTATAGGTACTCCTGTACGTAAATTGCTAGAGAGGGGATCTGTCGATCAAACTTCTGCAAGAATTCATTTCGGTCTCGATCCCGCAAAAAAGACCTTACTCGTATTTGGAGGTTCACTTGGAGCTCGTTCGCTTAACGAAGCAATGAGACGATCCATTAACCTCTTCTTGGACAGCAAGATGAATGTCATTTGGCAGACCGGGTCATCGGAAAGAATTTCCGAGATCGAAAGCAGTTATTCGAATGCGGCCAATCTGGTAGTCAAAGAATTTATTTCTGAGATGCCAAGTGCCTATGCTGCCGCCGATCTGGTCGTAGCACGCGCAGGTGCATCAACCCTTGCCGAACTTGCTACTCTCGGTAAGCCTGCTATCCTGGTGCCCTACCCGCTCGCAGTCAAGAATCATCAGGAGATTAACGCCAGAGCCTACGAATCTAGCGGTGCTGCGATGATCATTCGAGATTCTGAACTTCCATCGAGGCTTGAGGCATCGGTACTTGAACTCATGCACAATGATGCCCGAAGAGCGGCCATGTCCGAAAAAATGCGGTCTCGGGAGAACATTACTGCCAGAAATGTTGTAGCAGAGTGGTTAGTACATCATTGTATTTAACGATCCGATGGCAAATGGACGAAGCGCACAATACTTTTAAGTATAACTACAGATTTCTCTATCAATCGATAGCGGTTTATGCGACGACTTTGGCATCGTATATTCTGGTGCGAGGATTGCTCATCGAAAAAGAATTTGCACAAATCTTTCGTGATCCCGTCGTCTACCTTCTCTGCGCCATAATTATTTTCTCTTCAATGGCTGTCATCTATAATGCTGCAATGAGGCGTCGGATCGAGATTGCCAAAGATAAGATCTATTTGCGAGGTGCGCTTAGGGAAGTTACTATCGATATTGCAAGCGTGCGAAATATCCGCATAGGGATCGAGCATCAGAGAGGTTTCATACCGAATACTCGAATTATCAAGATCCATCTAAAGGATCGACGCAGACCTGCATGGATCCGCACCTACAATTTTGAGCGCAGTGAAGAATTGTATCAAGCCATAAAGAAATGGGGTGGTGACCTTCTTTTAGTCCGGCCGCATCGCAAAAGGAGACGAAGTGCCTAAGGTACATTTCATCGGTATCGGAGGTGCAGGTATGAGCGGGTTGGCCGAAATTCTTCTTGAGAGAGGAGTATCGGTTTCCGGAAGTGATCTTGCCGAGTCCGAGAAGACGAAGGAGCTCAGAAAACTCGGTGCCACGATTTATCTGGGACATAAGGCGGAGAATATTTCGGCAGATACCTCCACGGTTGTCTATACCTCTGCCGTCAAAGCGGCTCATAATATTGAGCTCGAAGTTGCCCAACGGCGGGGAATACGAGCGATCCGCCGGGCAGAGTTTCTGGCAGACCTCACCAAGGATCACAAACTCATTGCAGTTGCAGGGACTCATGGCAAAACGACGACGACAGCGATGATCGCTCACGTACTTCTTGAAGCCGGCCTCGATCCCTTCGTCTCTGTCGGAGCACGAATCAAAGAGTTGGGAATGAAGAACGCCCGATCGGGTGATGGTCATCTTGCAGTGGTGGAAGCGGATGAATATGACAGAAGTTTCCTAGCGCTCTCTCCCTTTATAGCTGTCTTAACAACTCTTGAAGAGGAACATCTAGATATTTATAAGGATATTCAGGACTTACAAGATTCATTTATTGCATTCGCAAATCGATCTTCTCAACCATCTGAGCAAGGATTTGCGATCATTAACATTGATGAAGTGCCTCTACGGGAAATCCTTGCACGTTTGAATAAGCGTATCGTGACGTTCGGGATCAGATCATTGGAAGCAAAATATCGGGCCTCCGAGATCAACGCAGACGGCTTGGGAACACAGAGTATTATCCATCGTGGGGCCGATAGGTTAGGAGAACTGATACTTCAGATTCCCGGAAAGCATAATGTACAGAATGCATTAGCAGCTATCGCCGTTGCAGAAGTCTTAGCGATTCCATTTGAGATCGTACGAAAAGCACTTGCATTTTTTGTCGGAGCAGAACGGAGAAGTCAGATCATCGGTCAAGAGGCAGGTATTTTAGTCATCGATGACTACGCTCATCATCCAACCGAGATTCGAGCTACCCTTTCTGCGCTTCGCTCCGGGTATCCGGGCCGCAGACTCATCGCCATTTTCCAGCCTCATACATATTCTCGGACACGAGATTTCGCGAAGGAGTTTGCCGAGGTATTTGCTGAATGCGCAGACCTTTTATTGCTTTTAGATGTTTATGCTGCCCGGGAGCAGCCCATGGCTGGAATTTCGAGCCAATTGATCCTAGATGCCGCACGAAAAGAGGGAATGATGGATTGTCGGATGATTCAAAGCCTCGACGCATTGCCAGAGGAGGTGTCCCGAGTTGTTAAACAAAACGATATCGTTGTTACCCTTGGCGCAGGTAGCATTACGGAAGCTGCTCCAAAGATACTGGCTTCTCTCAAGGGAGGCGCTCCGATGTTGGAGAAAGGAAAAGAAAGTAAGAACCTGCCCTACCGAGAAAAAATAGCATAACTTGTGACGAAGGTAAACAAAAAATTCATAACCATATCCTGGAAAGCCGGTCGTGAACCCGTCGACGATATGTTTTGGTGTGAAGCAGAGTACGACGGTTCGTGGACAAACATTACGACAATGGATCGGTTACGGTCTCGCCGTGAAGTGGTCGAGCGCATCGTTAATTTGGATCAAGCATTTATCGGCTTCGACTTTGCATTCAGTTTTCCAAAACCCTTCATGGCTTTCCTGACTAATGAAGGAATCGGAAATGATTGGCGGACAATCGCCAGGAAAATTCGGGAGGATCTGAAGAAGAATACTGACGATGGAGTTCGCCTATGGATCGAACGCATTGGCAAGTATCGCGAATCCCATCTCGAATCTCTCGATGATGCAAATAGTTATCCTCGGCGAGACACCGCTTCCAGAGGTAACGGAAGGAGAAACTTTGGACGCGAGACTCCCGCCCCTTACGAACGCCGCTCCCTTGCCGAACGATTTAGGAGGATCGACATGATCCTCAAGCGTAAGGATACCCAAGCTCTTGCGAGCACATTAGGTATTAAGTATAACAGGCTTACAGCGCGCTACGAGTTTGCCGAGAGTGAATCCAGGGGCAGGGCGACATTGCTCGGAATCTCAATGCTTGAGCAGTTGCTAGAAGCGAAACCCGAAATCGCTATCTGGCCGTTCATGAAACCGGCTTCAATTACTGCGATCGAGATCTTCCCCAAAATGTTTGTCCGAAAGGTCGGCAGTGATCCCGAGTCCCCAAAAGCGTTTTTCGATATGGAAGAGGATAACGCGCTTTTCGTCTCCCGCGAGATCCGTGAACTTGTGTATGCGAATCCGAGCGCGCACGACACAGTATTTGCCCTACTCGGAATAATTAAGGCGGAGCGCCGTGAAGATAAATCCTTGCGCCCACTTCGTGATTATCGAGACTACTTCTATTCAAACGAGGAAGTGCAAGCTGAGGGTTGGGCATATGGTATCGGATTTAAGGAGCCCGAGAAGAAACATGAATCGAAACCATCTGAACACGATAATCTTGTTAGTACTCCGGTACCCGACGAAGCCGTAACGATCTCCGCCGAAGTCGCCGCCAATGTTTCGGTCGAAGAGAATACCAATTCGTGATTCCTGTGCAGGATCTATCATTGCATATCGAGGGGAACGTTCGCGAAAACGCTCCGCTTGCACCATACAGTACGTTTAGAATTGGAGGTGCTGCCAAATTCTTCGTTGAACCTACCACGATTAGCGACGTAATTAGGACGCAAGAATTCGCCCGAGATCACGCTCTACCTTTCTTCATATTGGGGAATGGCTCCAATGTCCTAATTAGTGATGAAGGGTGGGACGGAATCGTAATGAATCTTGAGACTGGATTCAACAAACTTACCTTCGAATCTGACGTCATAACAGCAGAGGCGGGAGTGAAAATGGCGACATTCGTGGACTTCTCCATACGCCATAAAAGAAAGGGAGTTGAGATGCTCGCCGGAATTCCGGCAACGATCGGTGGAGCCGTTTGGATGAATGCCGGATGCTATGGAGGTGAAACAAGCGATCATCTCATCGATGTTCAACTTGTGCGCGACGGCAAATACATATCCCTTCCAAAATCAGATTGCGGTTTCCAATATCGCCATTCCGGCTTTCGCAAGTCTGATATTATCTTGAGTGCACGATTTGGTATGAGCGAGGGAGATCCGCAAGAACTTCGGGAAATCAAGATTAAGTTATTGAAACATCGCAATGAAGTTCAGCCTGTCAATATCCCGAACTGCGGATCTGTTTTCAAAAACCCAAAACCGCGATTCAGTGCAGAGTTGATCGAAGCCGAAGGTTTGAAAGGGACACGCATTGGCGGAGCAGAAATTAGTAACATGCACGCAAACTTTATCGTGAATGTCAATAAGGCGAGTGCGCAGGACGTAATTAGCCTTATGAACCTCGCACGGAAAAAGGTCTTTGAATCAACAGGTATTGTTTTAGAACCGGAAGTACAGCTTATCGGCTTCAAAAAAAATCCGATTCTTCCTTTACCATAGCTAATACGCTATCGCCTACGATCACTCACTGAATTTCATTCGATCAAAGAACATACTCTCGCATGGATGCGCAACAATAAAGAAAGCGCATTGCAAATTCATATCCATAAGAAGAATACAGATCCCGAAGGCTCCGATGAGTCTCGAGGCTATTCGCCTTTGCACGAAGCCCGTGTATTGAACGAATTCAGCGAGATGGATCAGGGTCATTTACCTGAGCCTGATGAAGCTGACGGTTGGAGGTCATCCCGAAGAATTCCGTTTATGCTCTTCTGCATCGCAGTGGTTCTGTTTCTCGGAATCACCTACGTGGCCAAACAATTTCAGTCGGAAGAGAATCTTCAGGGAGTTGTCGTTCAAGGAAATTCCTCACTTCTGACTTCGGAAGTCCTATCACTGGCTTCGATCGATATGAAACAGAAATTTTACGATATCGATCTGCGTCAAATTGAACAGCGCATTGAAAAACATGGATTGGTCAGAAATGCTATATTGCGTCGCGAATCGCGCCCAGATCGGATTATCATTCAAATCGAGGAGCGTGAACCTATTGCGATGTTCCGTTCACAATCGGGCGAACCCATCTTAGTCGATCGCGAATATAAGTTCTTCCTGCCAAAGCGACTGTCCGGTTTGAAAAATCCTGACAAGCTGCTCTCAGTACCTATCCTCGGAGGAATAACTGAGCGAGACACGGCAGCCATACTCCAAATGTCAAAGATGGTACAAATGATCCGGACAATCAATGGAGGAGCATTGCGTGATGCAGTTGGAGAGCTTCGGCGCACATCGACCGGGGCTTACGTAATATACACAGCAGCAACCCTTACTCCGATCTTTATCGGATCTCCACAAGATGAACCATTTAGGACTTCACTTGAAGTCGAAGCCGACAGAAATCGTGGGATTGAACGAAAGGAGAGTTTATTCGTCTCGCAAATAACTCTTCTGGCCAAGCTGTGGCTACAGACGTTGAAAGATGAATTGTGGCACAACGGTGCACTCTACGTAGACGCACGATTCGACGGCGACATTATCATAAAGAAACGAGGCGCTTATGCCCCACATCCTGTACCGACACCGGACTCTGCAAAAGGAATTGCGGCAAATCTTACTCATTAAGTTGAACGAACAAATTTTTATTTGACTCACATACTCGTATGGCATACAACGAACAAAACGGAAACTATCAAAAACCATCGCCGCTATCCTCGGCACCAATGATTGGTGTCCCGGGTAACTTAGAACCGGGCAAAGTCATCGTAGGTCTGGATATCGGTACGACGAAGGTCTGCGCCATTGTTGCCGCGATCTCGATGAATGAACCGCATACGATGACCATTCTTGGTGTCGGAACGGTGCCTGCTGAAGGCCTTTCACGCGGAGTGGTAACAAACATCGAGAAGACAGTCCGATCCATCGAGCGAGCGGTCAGCGAAGCGGAAGCGCAATCCGGGGTGAAAATCAGGGAAGTTGTCGTTGGAATTGCAGGAGATCACATCCAGTCGTTTCAATCTCGAGGAGTCGTAACGATCTCCAATCCGGATCGGCAGATCGGCACTGAAGATATTAACCGTCTGATCGAAGATACGCGTCGCGTGCATCTTCCCAATGATCGGAAGATCCTTCACGTCATCCCACAAGAATTTATTGTTGATGGACAGGATGGCATTTACGAACCGATCGGAATGTCCGGCGTTCGTCTTGAAGCAAGCGTTCATATTATCAACGGACTCGTTACTGCCGTTCAGAATATCTATAACTGTGTTGAGCGCGCAGGGCTCCGTGTCCATGATATCGTGCTCGAGCCCTTAGCTTCCAGTTATGCCGTACTTGATGATGAAGAAAAAGAAGTAGGCGTGGCACTCGTCGATATCGGCGGAGGCACAACGGATATTGCAGTATTCGAGGAAAGAACGATCAGGCATACAGCCGTTATTGGCATTGCAGGACAAAAAGTAACGGATGATATTCGCAAGGGTCTGCAAATATTGGGAGATCAGGCAGAGCGACTAAAGCGCGAGTATGGTTGCTCCGTCGTTTCACATATCCTCCGCGATGAGATCATTCAGCTTCCCGGGCTATCTGGCAGAAAGCCGCGACAGATCGAGCGTTCTCTTCTGGCCCGCATCATTCAGCCGCGTATGGAGGAGATACTCGAATTCTCATTTAAAGAGATCAAACGCTCCGGGTTCGCAAGAAATCTGGGAGCTGGAGTCGTACTGACAGGTGGTGGTTCGATGATAAACAGCACCCGCGAACTTGCCGAAGCGATCTTCGATATGCCTGTAAAGATCGGAATGCCGATGGGCTTCGGAGCAGGACTTGTCAAAGAGATCGAATCACCCGTCTATGCAACTGCAGTAGGGCTCGTACTCTATGCATTCAAAAACACGGCATCAAACACATTGCACTCTTTCATCGATGATCAAGAGGAAGAAACAATGAGCGATGAGGAGAGAGAGATCGTCGAAGAATCCGAACGCAAGAAGCCCAATGTCATGGGACGGATGAAGGAATGGTTTGAACATCTTTAAATCTTCATCGGAAAAAAGAGCACCGCAAAGCAAAGCGAGTACCAAGTAAGAATTACAAACGTTCAAAGAGAATTTACATTATAGGAGTACTACCAATGATCGAACTAGACACCAGAGAAGATTACGGCGCACAGATTAAGGTCGTGGGAATTGGCGGCGGCGGATCGAATGCCGTTAATGCAATGATCGACCGCGGACTCATCGGAGTTGAGTTCTGCGTCTTCAATACCGATATGCAGGCGTTGACACAAAGCCAGGCATCGGTAAAATTGCAGATCGGCAAGAATCTGACACGCGGATTGGGAGCAGGAGCCGATCCTTCCGTCGGCAGGCGCGCAGTCGATGAGGATTCAGAAGAGATCTCGAGAATTCTTGCTGGAAATGACATGGTGTTCATCACCGCAGGAATGGGAGGCGGCACGGGAACGGGAGGCGCTGCAAAAGTAGCGCAGATCGCGAAAGCCCAAGGCTCGCTGGTCGTAGGAATTGTGACCCGGCCATTTTCATTCGAAGGCAAGCGCCGGTTGAAGCAAGCTGAAGAAGGAATCGAAGAGCTTCGCAAGAATGTCGATACGCTGATCGTGATTCCGAATCAGAAACTTCTGGCACTTGTCCAGGCCGGTACATCATTATTAGACGGTTTCGAAATAGCGAATCAAGTACTCTATAATGCAACACGAGGCATTAGCGAACTGATTACCAGGCACGGCTATATCAATGTCGATTTCGCCGATGTTCGAACGATCATGCGAGATATGGGCGATGCCATCATGGGTGCCGGCACTGCAATGGGCGAGCATCGTGCAGCCATCGCTGCGGAAACTGCGATCAGTTCACCGCTACTTGAAGGCGTTTCGATTCAGGGGGCGCAAGGTGTGCTCGTTAACATTACAGGCGGAAAGAACATGACACTTCTGGAAGTCAGTGAAGCTACGCAGATCATTCATGATGCTGCCGGTGACGATGCAAATATCATATTCGGTGCCGTACTCGATGAATCGATGACCGATGAGATCATGGTCACTGTAATCGCGACTGGCTTTAATAATAAGCCGACCTTCACGGGACTTTCCTATCCTGGAGAAGAGAAATCGAACATTCCCTATATGCCTGCAGAGGAAGTTCTTGGAGCAAAACGTCCGCCAAGAGTTGAACGTATGACAGCTCCAATGACAATGGATGAATATGAAGAAAGAAAACGAATTCTAACAAATGATGGTCAAGAAGAGAAACGCATTCCGGAACCCGAAGTAGCTCTACCGCAAGTTGAGCGAATGACAAGCCGTGGAACACTGCCGGAGCGCGAACAGAATGGCAATGCTTTCGAGCGCCTGTCTTCCGGAGCTTTTCGTGCAGCCTCCTCTGTGCGGCTGACTCCATCGAATGAAACCAATCATGTGCCCAGTGGCCCTCGGGATCTCAAAGAATTCGATACTCCAGCCTATTTGCGGCGCGGAATCACACTCCCTTCGATTGAGGAGCAGGAAGATGCGGCAGAAACACCGGTCATGGCTGGTGAGCAGAACGAAGCGCCCCAGCAACAATCCAGACCGAGAGATGACCGGCCAACTTTCTTGAGGAAAATCATGGATTGAGTTAATGGCATCATAATCGAAAGCAGCACCTTAGGTGCCGAATAGAAGTCGGGAGAGCCATAGTTTGCATGTTCAGAATGGTAACTTGAAAGGCATAATTTCGTAGTACGATTATGCCTTTCGCTTCCATTCCATTCGAACGATTCTCCGATCTCGTCCGTATAACGTTTCGATCGATACGGCACCGAAATTACAGACTGTTCTTCTTTGGACAGAGTATATCCCTGGTCGGAACATGGCTGCAAAATACAGCTCTGGCCTGGCTCGTGTATTCCATTACCAAGGATTCTAGAGCACTCGGCGTAATGGGATTTCTCGGAGCAGTTCCGATCCTCTTCCTTGGTGTATATGCCGGAACCGTGGCGGATGAATTCCCGAAAAGAAAAATCTTACTTATCACACAGGCCTTACTCGGCCTCTTTGCTTTCTTGCTGGCCTTTTTTATATGGCAAAATTGGACGGCGATCTGGATCCTGGGCTTGGTGAATTTGCTTTCGGGAGCGACGATCGCTTTTGATCTACCCACACGTCAGGCATTTGTTGTGGAAATGGTCGGAAAAGAGGATATTCCAAATGCCGTGGCATTGAACTCTGCGATCTTTAATGCTGCCAGATTGGTGGGCCCGGCACTTGGTGCGCTGATCATAGCGACAATTTCGATCGAATTGTGCTTCATCCTAAACGGCGTTTCCTTCATTGCCGTCATCATTGGCCTCCTCATGATGAGAATGCCTCATGAAGTCAGGAATCGGAGATTGAAAGATGAATCGAGAATACAATCAATGAAAGAAGGGGTTCGGTATCTATATCAGATTCCGAATTTCCGTGCACTGATGGTGCTCGTCATTGCCATGACACTATTTGCATGGAGCTATACAGTAAATCTCCCCGTGATCGCTGTTGAGGTTTTGAAAGGGGACTCGGCAACGTATGGCGCCCTCCTTTCTGCTAATGGCTTGGGTGCTCTTGTTGCGGCACTTACGCAGGCTGCATTTAGCACGAAGTTGCGCGCACGGTTCATGGTCTATTTTTCAATAGCAACTTTCATTCTCTCCATTAGCCTTATTCCGCTCTTTACTCTTACGCTTCCTGTGCTTTTTTGTCTCGGATTAACCGGATGGAGCGTAATCACATTTTTCATTACTGCAAATTCGACACTACAACGTTTTGTCCCGGATGAACTGCGAGGAAGGGTGATGGGTATATACTCTCTGGCATTTGCCGGGCTCTTTCCTTTCGGAAGCCTGCTAGCTGGTTTTTTGGCCCACGAGTACGGAGTCGGATCGGCTCTCTGGACAGATTCGGCAATCTTGCTGGTTGTGGCCGCGTTCACCTACCGATTCGTCCGAAAGCTTCCAAGCCTCTCGGTTATAGCCGAAAGGACCGGGACAAAGGCAATCAGGGCCGAAGTATTTAATCAACCGGTTTCTTCTCAGCGAAATGTACAGGTGGAAACGGTAAACTAATTCGCAAAAATAGCCGTTATCTTTGCCCGATAAACTCATATATCAAACCGAAGAGCTATGTTTATTTTCTTTCTTGGAATGTTGGCTGGAATGGCCGGTATCATCTACGTCTGCTATAAGGATGTTTGGGCAGAGAAAAAAGAAGCAGCAAAGAAATTAGAGGGGCAGAAGTCCTAAGCAACCACCGATTGCGGCATAAATAAGCGAGGTGAGTAGTAAGCGCCGCCGTTTTTTCAAATCCAGGTCCTTATAGAGGTCGTCGGCAATTTTTGTCCTCTGAAGTGAGATTTCAAATGTCCGCATTGATGCATTCGCAATACAAAAATGTTCTTTCGCTTGCAAGAAATTCACTGAGGCTGCAAATGTAAATCCGGCGCAAATCAAGAACCGAAATACAGGTCCGAACTGAAGGTAAAATAAAGCTGCAATTGACACAACTCCTGCTGCAACGGTGATGTAGCCAAGCCTTCTTCTCCACCGAACACCGGCACTATCGATATTGCAAACTCCCGGTTGATAAACGAATTGTTCTTGATCCATTTGTTACTGATAGAGAAGATATTTTCTCCTCTTGTTACGAAAAGATTTCACATCCTGCTTCCAGCGATCGAACACTGCGTTTAATTCCCTTTCTGATCCAATAGCCTTTGCAAGAGCATGGCTGCCGGTAACTTTTCCGAACATCATTTTAGTGCTCGCAGGTAAACCGCTGTAGGAGCGGGCAAAGACTGAATCCTTCACCAAACTGGATAAGAGTGTGAACTGCCCTGCATAGAAGTTGCCTACTTTCCCGAGATCTGAAGGCAGCGCTATTTTCATGCCTGAAAAAGTCTTTGTTGAATCATTAAATGGCACAGTGTAATCTTCCCTACTGAGCGCTATCCCAGATGGAGTCGATGAACGGACAGCCTCTTCCAGAATCTCAGGTTTTACGAGTTTAGAGCCAATACGTAAGAAAGGCAGGTCGGATCCGATTCCTACCGAGAGCACACCAAGTTCACCTATCGCCCCAAACATCGCGCAGCCAACAGCACTGGCAAATGTCGGAACATTCGGACTGGTTGCGGACCACTTCAATCCTGTTCCAGTCCAGTACATTGCTCTTTCCCATCCCGTCATTGTGATGACACTAAACTTCAATTTCTCCGCTCGATGAAACCACTTTTCACCGACAGCCATTTTGGCTAACTCGCCAAGAGTCATTCCGTGCAGATAGGGAACGGGAAGGGCGCCAACAAACGAGCGGAGCGTTGTATCGAGAATATTTCCTTCCACTCGTAGACCTGATAGAGGATTCGGCCTGTCCAGAACGACAAATTCAATACCATTCTCCGCTGCTGCTTCCATCGCATAAACCATCGTGGAAAGAAAGGTATAAGGACGTACACCAATATCTTGAATATCAAAGACCAGTATGTCGATGCTGCGCAGCATCTGCTTCGTGGGTTTTCGGGTAGCACCATAGAGTGAGTATACCGGAATGCCTTCGAACTTCTGCACACTGTCGCTCCTTATGCCGGCCTTCCGCTGGCCGAACAGCCCATGTTCGGGTGAAAATAAGGCAGCCAGCCGAAATTCTTTCTGCTTTGCAAAAAGCGTTACGGCATATTTTCCCTCCGAAGTTAATGAGGTTTGATTGCAGATAAATCCAACTCTCTTGTGCTTGAGCTGAGCGTACTTGCTCGAAATGAGATTATCAAGACCCAATCGAACCTTTGCGTTTGCGCCTGAGAAGAGGATGCTGCACAGAAGAAGGCAGGCGAAGAGTTGTCGTACGATCATTGATTCTGTTGTAGAAACATGGAGCGATTTCAAATGAACATTACATGATCCTCTTTCGCATTCTTGCCACCGGAATATTCATCTGTTCGCGATATTTTGCTACGGTTCTGCGCGCAAGGTCGTAGCTATCGGCACGGAGGAGTTCGACGAGTTGATCGTCATTATAAGGTTTTGCAGGATTCTCAGTTTCAATAAGTTCTTTGATGCGTGCTTTCACGACTTTGTTGGAAACGGCTTCACCTTCGCCGCCATCAACGGGAATAGCTTCGCTGAAAAAGTATTTAAGCTCGAATACGCCATAATCGCATTGACAGTATTTTCCGTTTACTACTCTGCAGATTGTAGAGATATCCATTCCGATCTCCTCAGCGATGGTCTTGTAGATCATCGGCTTCAGAAATTTCTCGCCACTGATGAAAAAATCATGTTGGCGATGGACAATGGACGTCATCACGCGGAGCAAAGTCTCCCGGCGCTGATAGATTGCTTGAAGAAAGAACTTCGCCGCCTCAAACTTCTTATTTATGAATTCCCGGGCATCGTTCGGCAAGGCTTTCGTACCGTTTGATCCATGTTTTTTTGCCAGCTCCTTATACGAAGAATTCACGCGGAGTGTAGGGATACCGCGTTCGTTGAGCGTTATCACAAAATCCTTTCCATCCGGAGTCTTCTCGATATAGAAATCAGGCGTAATATACCTGGTATTTTCAGATGCCGGCCTTGAAGGAGCTCCGGGCTTTGGATTGAGATGCTGAATCAAATCGATGGCGGGCTTGAGATCGTGGACTTCCATCCGCAATTTCTTAGCAAGGATCTGATAATTCTTTTTGACGAAATGCTCGTAATGATCCCTCAGTATTTCAATGGCAAGTTCGCGGGCCGGAGAGTGCTCATGGATAGCTTCCAGTTGGACCATCAAACACTCCTGCAGATTTCGTGCAGCAACTCCGATGGGATCGAGCTTTTGGATTCGTCTGAGAAGCCGCTCCGATTCGATCTGAGTATATTCCTCACCGAAATATACATTGGTATCGTGGACAATTTGATCGAGCGGCTCACGAAGATATCCATCTTCATCGAGCGATCCGATGATCTCTTCCGCCAACACGCGCATGCGCGGCGATAATTCTAACAAGGAGAGTTGAGACGATAGGGATTCGGTGAAGCTCTCTTCAGCCGCTTGCTGAAATCGGTCTTCCCTCTCTTCTTCATCTTCGGAGCGGGAGATACGAGGAGCCTTAAAGCCTTCGGTCTCATCATTCATGAAGTCTTCGAGCGTATAGTCATTGCTTCGCTCGACCTCCTCTGTTGCGGGTACTCCGGATTCTACGATTGCTTGCTCGGAGGACTGTGCAATCGGTATAGTGATCTCATTCTGCTCGGCCTGTTGCTGTTCATCTTCTGAAACTTCTTCAAGCAATGGATTATCGTCAAGCTCTTCCTTGATCTTGGCTTCGAGCTCGGCAGCAGGAGTTTGCAACAGCTTCAGATATTGCACCTGTTGAGGTGTCATCTTCTGATGCAAACCCATTTTTTGTCGAAGGTGGAGCATTGAGTAAATCCTCTAACTATACAAAAATCATACCACTAACCACGATGTAAACGAAGAAAAAAATTCCGCGATCATCTCGCGGGAATTTATTGCTATCTCAGATTTTCGAATCGCGAAATATCTAATCGAGCGAATCGAAAACCTTTACCAGATCAGCAGCGATCGACTCGGGAGCCCTGCCTTCGATCTGCCAACGTTCCATCATCCATGCAAGCTTTCCATTTTTAATGATAGCAAACTGGGGTGACGAAGGCGGAAATCCAGTAAAGAATGACCGTGCTTTGGCAACAGCTTCAACGTCATTTCCTGCAAATGCCGTCGTTAAACGATCTGGTTTCTTGCTGTGCTGTAGTGCAAGCTTCAAGGCAGGCCTAGCTCCTCCAGCGGCACAGCCGCACACTGAATTGATGAAAACAAAAGCCGTTCCTGGGGCCATTAATTCCTTCTCAACATCTTCAGCCGTCCGCATTTCCTTCATTCCCAACTTGGTGACTTCATCTCGCATCGGCTGAACCATTACTGGATCATACATAAGTTTCTTTCTCCTTTTATTATTCTTTTAGTGTAAACAAATTGATGCCAAGAAGAGATTCAAAAGATAAGTGTCTGAATCAGGCCCAAAACCAGCATTAGTCCTTGTCATACCCCCCCTTTACTACCCAGACAAAATAGAAACTGCCTCCCAGGGCAAGGAAGAGTACCATAAATCCCATGAAGGAACTGCCATTTTCGCGGAAAATCTCCCTGAATCCGAAGAAGAGGAAGAAACCTATTGCAAAAGCTATTAGGATCTTATGTAAGGTTAGTAATCTCATTATTTAATCCGTTTACGAAGTCATCCACATGAAACACTTAACTTCGGGATAATATCGTGATGAAATTTTCTTCTCCGCAAAAACATGTTGGCGGTATTCTTTTGATTGTAGACAACTCTGTATGATTGCGGATAACCTGTAGATTATAACTTTTACTGTTGACCACTTCTGAGTATTCCACATACGAACAATATACTGGATAAGTTGTTATAATGCCTTTTTGCTAACAGAAAGTGTCAAAATCGGTTAATATCGGGAATTGTCTACATTTCAACACCCTTTAAAATAACCTGTATTTAAATGTATTTAAAAGAGAAGTTTAAAGAAAGAAGAGGATTGTCGACAACAAATTCAAATACTTTTTCAAAGAGTTAAAAAAGATGAATGTAGCAATCATAGGAACGGGATACGTCGGATTGGTCACCGGTGCCGGATTTGCAGAAACCGGGAATAATGTCATTTGCATGGATATCGTGCAAGAAAAGATCGATGCCCTAAAGAATGGGATTATTCCAATCTATGAGCCGGGGTTGGAAGAGATCGTCCGCTTTAATATGCAGGAAGGTCGCTTGGTGTTCACCACGAACCTCCAGGAGGCAATCAAAGAGGCTGCTGTAATTTTTCTTGCCCTTCCGACGCCGCAAGGAGAGGATGGGGCAGCTGATCTTTCGCGAGTAATGCTAGTGGCTAAACAAATAGCCCAAAGCATCACAGAGCCAAAGGTTGTTGTAAATAAATCAACCGTTCCGGTGGGTACAGCCGAGAAAGTGAAAGCGATTTTTAAGAACGAGACAAAGATCAGTGTAGAAGTTGTTTCCAATCCGGAATTTTTGAAGGAAGGCGCCGCAGTTCAGGATTTCTTAAAGCCCGATCGCATTGTCATCGGCTCATCGAGTAGTTCGGCGATAGAAGTAATGCAGGAGCTTTATGAGCCGTTTGTACGAACCGGAAATCCCATCTATATTATGGATGAGAAGAGCGCAGAAATAACCAAGTATGCTGCTAATGCGATGTTGGCATTACGAATTTCATTCATGAATGAAATAGCGAATATCTGCGATAGGGTTGGAGCCGATGTCGATAGCGTTCGAAGGGGGATCGGATCAGACGGACGGATCGGGCAACAATTCCTTTTTCCCGGCGTCGGATTTGGCGGTAGCTGTTTTCCGAAGGATGTAAGCGCCATCATCAAGACTGCTGCGGAGAACGGATATGAGTTCAAAACCCTCAAAGCCGTTCAAGAGGTAAACTATCAACAGAAGAAAGTCCTGGTTGAAAAGATCCTGGCGCATTACAACGGGAAGATTGCCGGAAAGACATTTGCAGTCTGGGGATTATCCTTCAAACCCAAGACCGATGATATCCGCGATGCTCCATCGGTGGAAGTGATTCGGGCTTTGCTCGAACATGGTGCGAAAGTACAAGCTTCGGATCCGGTTGCAATTCCCGGAATGATGAGGGTATTGCCTGAGTCGGAGAGTCTGCAGTATCGCCGCAAGAATATGAAGGCGCTTGACGGTGCAGACGCTCTGATAATTGTTACGGAATGGAATGAATTCCGAAATCCTGATTTTAACATGCTCGCCGCATCACTAAAGGATAAAGTCGTTTTCGATGGCCGGAATATATATGATCCGGAGAAGATCCGGGAGCATGGGCTTACCTATTACGGAATCGGCCGCAGATAAATTACAAAACACAAGCGAAAATGCCAAGAACGTTAATTACCGGAGGAGCTGGATTTCTGGGAAGCCACCTATGCGATAAATTTGTCGCCGAAGGGCATGAAGTTATTTGTATGGATAACTTGGTGACCGGTTCGACAAACAATATTGGGCATCTTATCGGCAAGCCGAATTTCTCTTTCATTCACTACGATGTTACAAACTTCATCCACGTCAACGGCCCATTGGATTATGTCCTGCATTTTGCCTCTCCGGCATCACCAATAGATTACCTTAAGCTTCCAATTCAGACGTTGAAGGTTGGATCCATTGGCACTCACAAAGCCCTTGGCTTGGCGAAAGCAAAAAATGCGAGGTTTCTCCTGGCCTCGACAAGTGAGACGTATGGCGACCCCGCAATCCACCCTCAGCCTGAAACATACTGGGGTAACGTGAATCCGATCGGAATTCGCGGAGTCTACGACGAAGCGAAGCGGTTTGCCGAAGCGCTGACGATGGCATATCATCGTTATCATGCGCTTGAGACACGAATTGTAAGGATATTTAATACTTACGGAGAGCGTATGCGTATCGAAGATGGGAGGGCTATTCCCGCTTTCATCACGCAGGCACTGCGGAATGAGCCAATCACAGTTTTCGGTGACGGATCGCAGACCCGAAGCGTCTGTTACGTCAGTGATCTTGTTGACGGCATTTACCGGCTCCTTCAATCCGAGTACAGTCTTCCCGTAAATATCGGTAATCCCGATGAAGTGACAATGCTTCAACTAGCCACAGAAATACGGTCAATGATTCCGGAATCGAAGAGCGAGATCGTATTTAAACCGCTTCCGCAAGATGATCCGCAGGTCCGGCAGCCTGATATTACGCTTGCAAAATCACTTTTGAAATGGACTCCGAAGATCGATAGGAAAGAGGGATTGAAGAGAACAATACAGTATTTCCGTTCGGCGCTTGCGTGAGAGGTCGTTCATACGCGAAGCAAGACTCTTCCCATGAACTATTTTTCATTGTAGCCTTCGAAACAGGTTGCTCCCTACCTGTGTCTACCTTCAAAGGAAACCTTACTCATGTTATTAGGCTAGATATTATGACCAATGAAGATCGCATAAGCTCACGAAGAGATTTCTTGAAGATCTGCATGCAGGGATTATCCGGTATCGCAGTTCTCGGTTTTGTTGCCCCCGTTATAAACGGCTGTTCCGGCAATGCAACGGACCCTGGCAGCAACGTCGCCGCATTTAATATTACAGTCGATGTATCCTCCCTGACGGCGAACAACACAGCAATTCGTACGACAACTCCAGATGGCAATTCGCTGCTGGTCGTTCGTCAAAGTTCTACAACCTACATCACCCTCCTTCTCATTTGTACGCATCAAGGATGCGGCGGACCGGATATGAGGCAGATCGGAAGTGTGATCAATTGCTCCTGTCACGGGTCACAGTTCGATCTTGCGGGTAGGGTAATTCAAGGTCCTGCAACAACGAATCTGACAACCTACCCTACTGCCTTTGATGCGACCGCAAAAAAAGTAACGATTCATAATTGAGATTAGGAATCCAAGTAAGGTAGAGATTCCGGGTATTATTTTTGTAGGCAGATAGCAGCGAATCTCAATGCCCATATCACGGAATTCCGTTAATCCTAAACTTATTCATCTCTTCAGTGACGTCGTCGGATTGACTGACGAGGAATTGGATTGTATGCTCGAACAGTTCAATCCTGTTCATCTACGGAAGAAAGAATTTTATTTGCAGTCAGGTGAAGTCTGCAGACAAGTCACATATGTTAACAAGGGCTGCCTGAGAACGTACTTCCCGGGCGAAGATGGCAAAGAGCATACCCTCTATTTTGCCGTCGAAGATTGGTGGATCGGTGATATTGAAAGCTTTCATTCCGGAAACCCCACAAAATTCTTTATCCAGGCTCTAGAGGATTGTGAACTTCTCATCATGCCGAAGAGCGGCTATGATAAAATGTCGCGTGAGCTTCCGAAATACCAGGAGTGGTATCAAATGAAAGTCCGCAATGCATATATGGCTTCGATAAAACGTTATTCCGATTTTAAATCCGGCTCGGCGGAAGACCGTTATCGAAACCTCATGAAATTCCAGCCGCACATCTTGCAGCGCGTGGCCAGCAAGTATATTGCCGATTACCTCGAGATCGAGCCCGAATCCCTAAGCAGGCTATGAAAGAAGATTTTTTCCTAAAGAGAAAAATACCTTTCTATTCGTCCATCCATCCTCAGTACCACCTAAATATCGCTATCGACCTTTATTTCCTCTTCCTTTAGGACTATTTCCTTTGCCTTTGGGGCCTTTCTGTTTAGACCAGCCTTTGTGTTTTCCGTTATCTTTCCACGTTCCTTCGTAGTATTCGTAATGATCACCGCGGCGGACATATCTTGGTGCAACCCAGATATGATTGGGTGATGGTGGTGCTTGCCACCGGCCTGGAACCCAGTCGTACCTCGCCGAACCGCTGTTATAGACGTAATACCCGCTAATCCATACTGCGCCGGGAAATGGCGCTTCCACAACAACTTCATGACGGGGCGGCGGAGGAAGGCCGATCGAAAGGCTAATTCGAATCTGGGCCGACGCCGGTAATGTGGAAACAGTTAGAGTGAGGAACAGAAATACTCTGAATAACTTACGCATATCTTTTTCTCCTTTCGCCAAGGAAGCAACAATTATCATGCCAAGGCAAGTCATTTGTAGCCCAGTTTCAGAACGATAGTTTGGTCTATTTTTACGTATTGTGGAGGAGATGAGAAGAGCTAGCATTTAACAAGAACGCCCCCGAATTCGGGGGCGTTTTGAGCAATTCATCTAAGAACCTTAACCTTAAGCTGTCTGACGAGCCTTCGGTGCCGTACTCGGAGTCTTTTCTAATTGCTTGAGTAGTGCGGCAACATCAACTCCGAGTCCGCCGGCGATTCCCATTCCAAGCTCCACATCGGCCCGGAACCAGTGGGAAAGTTGACGATCGATAATATCGGAGCGCTTCGGCCCTTCAATTCCGCTCATGGCTGCGACGATATTGTGGATGGTGTTCTTCTTTTGTTTATCATCCATCACGTTACGGAATAGATTTCCGGGCTGAGTGTAATGATCATTTTCACCTTCGCCGTTACGATCAAACCAATCAGCAACAAGCGAATCCAGTTGCATCGGAGGCTCTTTATAGCTTTGGTCTATGAATATGTCGTCAAAGCTATTCGGATAATAATTCGGTTTGTTTCCCCCGTTACCATCGATGCGCATGGAGCCGTCCCGCTCATAATTTGAGACCGTGAAGGGACACCTATTCACAGGAATTTGCTCATAGTTTGCACCGAGGCGGTAGCGGTGAGCGTCCGGATAAGAGAGCAATCTTCCCTGAAGCATCTTATCGGGCGAGTAGCCAATACCATCAACGACGTGAGCCGGAGCGAATGCGGATTGCTCCACCTGAGCAAAATAATTTTCCGGCATTTCATTCAGCTCCATAACACCGACATCAATGAGCGGAAATTCAGAATGAGGCCAGATCTTCGTGAGATCGAATGGATTCCAACGGAAATTTTTCGCTTGCTCAGCAGTCATAACCTGAATCTTCATCGCCCACTTTGGGAAATCGCCTTTCTTGATCGCTTCGACGAGATCTCGTTGAGAGTAATCTGGGTCAATTCCGCGCATAGCAGCAGCGCTTTCATTGGTGAAGTTCTTGATCCCTTGCGCGGTCTTGAAATGGAATTTCACCCATACTCTTTCATTCTTCGAATTGATCAGCGAAAACGTATGGCTTCCGAATCCATCCATATGACGATGGCCATCGGGTGTCCCTCGATCACTCATGAGGATGAGCACTTGATGCAGGCTCTCCGGATTCAAACTCCAAAAATCCCAGATCATTGTCGGGCTCTTAAGGTTCGTCTCGGGGTCGCGCTTTTGCGTGTGAATAAAATCACTGAATTTCTTCGCGTCCTTAATGAAGAAGACCGGTGTATTATTTCCTACGAGATCCCAGTTGCCATCCTCCGTGTAGAACTTGATTGCGAATCCTCTCGGATCGCGCTCAGTATCGGCACTTCCCTTTTCACCGCCAACAGTACTAAAACGAATGAGCATCCGAGTTTCCTTTCCGATCTTGGAAAAGATCTTTGCTTTCGTATACTTCGTGATGTCGTGTGTAACAGTGAATGTACCGAATGCACCGGTTCCCTTTGCATGAACGACACGCTCTGGAATTCTTTCGCGATTAAAATGAGCCATCTTCTCGTGCAAGATGTAATCTTGAAGCAGAAGCGGTCCGCGCGGACCGACGCTCATTGTATCCTCGTGTTCAACATACGGTCTTCCCGAAGCGGTCGTGAGCTTCAGTTTCTTATCTTGTCCATTTGTTGTACTCATAGCTGTAGTAGTGATAATTTAAGCATCCTTAAAACAATTTATTTTTTACAAACAATTACGTCATTTTGAAATCGCAGTTTTTTGGCGAGATGGATGAGCACTGGACGAAAATGTGGGGAATACAAGTGATTTTCTGCAATTACGAATCAAATCTTCTGCCCGTCCGTTATAATCCCGCCAGATTATTACACTTATAGCAATTGAAGCAGCTTCTGCAATCCATGCGCTCCGGCGCAATTACTGTGAGAGATGTCGATGCTCCCGAAACGCCCAGGCGCTCCGGCGTGATTGTGCGGAATTATGCCAGTTTGATATCGGCCGGAACGGAGAAGATGTCCGTCGAACTTGCTCGCGCTTCTCTCTTGGAAAAAGCCAAGAGCCGCCCCGACGACGTGAAGAAGGTTATTGCCGAGATAAAGCAGCAGGGATTCTGGAAGACCTACAATCGCATCATGAATAAGCTTGAGACTCCGAAGGCAATGGGGTACTCCTGTGCCGGAGAAGTGATCGCAGTCAGCGAAGATGTGACAGATCTCAAGCCCGGAGATCGTGTCGCCTGCGGCGGTCAAGGCGCCAATCACGCTGAAGTTGTCAGCGTTTTGAAAAATCTCTGCGTAAAAATACCCGATACGGTTAGTTTCGAGGATGCATGTTACACAACTCTTGGCTCAATTGCGATGCAAGGTGTGCGACAAGCGGAAGTCAGGTTCGGAGAATATGTCGCGGTTATAGGCTTGGGGTTAGTTGGGCAACTTACCTGTGCGATAGCAAAAGCCGCAGGATGCGTAGTGATCGGGATCGATCTGGATGATGAAAATGTGCTTCTGGCAAATTCTCATAATGCAAGTTTCGCGTTTAACCGCAAAGCCGAGAATCTTCCTGAGACGATCAAGTCACTGACTCATGGCTTTGGTATAGACTCCATTATCATTACTGCTGCGACACATTCGAATGACCCGATAGAGTTTTCCGCTCAGATCGCACGCGATCGTGCAAAGGTTGTCATGGTCGGTGTAACGAAGATGGATATTCCCAGAGATCCATTTTATCTCAAAGAATTGGATTTCCGTTTTTCGCGATCCTATGGACCCGGAAGATATGAACGTGATTATGAAGAGAAAGGGATCGATTATCCCATTGGCTATGTGCGGTGGACTGAGCGACGGAATATGCAAGAGTTCGTGCGCCTACTTTCCGAGAAAAAAGTAGATCCATCGAAGATTACGACGCATACGTTACCGATCGATCAGGCGCAACATGCCTATGATATGATCGCCGGTGAACATAAGGAAAGATATCTTGGAATTGTACTAACGTATCCGGAAAGTCCGAAATCCGAGAGCCGGATTCTCCGGTCTGAAATTCTCACTTCTCAAGTAAGACAATCGGCTCGGGATCCGCGGATCGGGTTCATCGGAGCCGGAAATTTTGCTCAAGGTTTTCTGCTACCGACTTTGAAAGAGAATGCAGAACTTGTTCTTGTTGCCAACGAATCGGGATCAAGCTCTGAAGATGCGAAAACCAAATTTGGATTCAAGCATTCAACAACGAACCCGGATGAGGTAATATCCTCTTCCGAGGTCAATACGATCTTCATTGCAACGCGGCATAATCTGCATGCTGCTCTTATCATAAAAGCCCTCGAGGCCGGGAAGAATGTATTTTGTGAAAAGCCTCTGACCCTGAATTTTGAAGAAGCTTCGAGAGTTGCGCAGGCATATTCGCAATCCTCGGGTGGAGAGCCGAAACTGCTTGTCGGTTTCAACCGAAGATTTTCTCCGCTTGTTAAGAAGATGAAAGATTTTTTTGGCGAGCCGAACGCACCAAAACTCATTTTTTATCGTGTCAATGCCGGACCTGTAAAAGCATCCGATTGGACTCAGGACGAAGAGATCGGCGGAGGAAGGATCATCGGAGAAGTCTGCCACTTCATCGATACTGCAGCTTTCCTTACCGGTGACTCTCTGCC
Organism: Bacteroidota bacterium; assembly: GCA_030706385.1. Classification (GTDB taxonomy): domain Bacteria; phylum Bacteroidota; class Ignavibacteria; order Palsa-1295; family Palsa-1295; genus PALSA-1296. The sequence goes on from JAUZOQ010000001.1 coordinate 89,746, forward strand.
GAGAAGCGTCGTGGCCAAATCACTGAGTTCGGGAAGAAGCGATGTGATTGATCAGGACAATATTTCCATTACCATCGAGTATGATGACGGCTCCGTCGCAACGATCCTCTATATTGCCAATGGCGATAAGAATCTCCCGAAGGAAGAGCTGCAGGTATTCTCAAGTGGAAGAACGGCCATCATGAAGAATTTCACTGAGCTTGAATTATGGTCCGGGTCCGGAAAACCTCAGCTCACGAGCGGTCAGGGAAAAGGGCATAAAGAAGAGATCGAAGCATTCACGAATGCGATCAAATCAGGCGGCCCTGCCCCGATTCCATTCGATTCGATTCTTGCAACTACGCTCGTAACTTTTGCCATTAGGGAATCCCTCTCAACAGGCGAAGTCGTTCGCTTCTGATGTGCAATGGGCGCATCGCCCTTCTCCCCGATTGAACGAAGAATATTGATTCCTGCCCAGGTGTAACCTTACCGGCTTCAATTTGTTATTTCTGTAGTAGTACATGCAGAAGACGGGCAGATTATATCCATGGAGGATTACAGCGGTAATTTTTTCGCTGTTTTTTTTATGCCCTCCCGCTTCTTTCTCTTCCTGGAAAATTGCCGGCCAGCTTCCCGTTCCGATCGGCTGCTGCTACTTCCTGAATGCCAATCAAGGTCTCGTTGGCTCCGGATTCTACAGCACTCCGACTCCCATTGCGATCTACATCACCAATGACGGCGGTTCGACATGGACTTTGGCCGGGACGCCACCAGCCACTGGCCAGGTCACACAGATCGCGATCCGGCCCGATGGAACCGGCTATGCTTCGATCTTCTCCCGCAACAACCCGGCGACAAACTTATGGAAAACTACGGATGGAGGCTATTCATGGAAAGATGTTTCCTCGGGCTCGCATTACGGCACCGGAGTTGGTGTCACAAGCACGGGAGTATTTACGGCGCAATGGTCGGCGCCGGTCTCGCCTGGGGCGAATTCGAATGGTGTTTTCGTGATGGATGATGCAGATGTCCTGATCACCAACGGTCCGAACACCGGCACGACTGGCGAGGCATGGGGCGCCTATGGTGACTCAAGCCGGCATATCTGGTACATCGTTGCCGAACTCTCGCGTCAGCTTCTGATATCCACTGATCGCGGAGTCACATGGAAACCACGGTTCAATTTCGGAGCGATGATGAGCGGAGGAAATATTCCGACCGGAGAGATCTATGGCTTCGATGATGCGCTCTACGTTCAGACAGAGGTTGATGGAATATTCAAGGGATCGATGAGCGATACCGGAGCTACATGGCACCGAATCGGCGGGCCCTCGAATGTTGCAGATACTCGTACGATCTATGCTTCCGGATGCGCAGGACAGAATATTATCGCATTCGATCGAACGGGTACGTACTGGAAATCCGAAGATGGAGGTGATGGAACAGGATCCACTGCCTCCCTGAAAATTCAACACATTAATTTTCAATCCATTTCGACGTGCACGAATGCGACAAAGAAAGCAACGCTTACCAATAAGGGTTGTTTGCCTTTCGTCATATCAAACGTAAGTCTTTTAAATAATGCCGCAGGTGCATTCACCCTTCTTCCTCCCATTAAGATCCCGGATACGCTTGCCGTCGGTGCTACCGATACCTTCACGGTTACCTTCGATGCACGTCACATTGCAGGATCCTATAAAGCTCAGATACGGGTGCAAGGATATTTCGAGGCTGCCTTCGGCACGGCGCAAGTTGGAGTCGATAGCAATATCAATCTCGCCGGTTCTGCAACTGTCGAAGCGCCGAAGGTGCAGATAAGTGTTCAGGAAATCGATTTCGGAGATGTAAGCATATGTGCGAATGCACGCGATAGTATTATTCGGATCACCAACCAGGGATGCGATTCGTTGGAATTTGTCAGCGGTCCGAGCGGAGTCGATTCAGCCTTCATTCTGAGCAATACGATTTTTCCGTTCATCTTACCGCCCGATAGCACATTGGTAGTCGATGTTCGATTCAAGCCCTTCATTGTGGGCCCGGTCGCTTCCTATCTCGTTTATCGCATTGCCACCGATGGCGGCACGACCGATCTTAAATTTCATATCGAGGGAAATGGCATTCCCGGAGAAGGCATTCTATTCTATCCCTTCCAATCGTTCGATTTCGATACCATAAGTATTTGCGCGCTCGATTCGGTTGCTGCTTTTATGACGAATATCGGATGTGGCCCGCTCTACATCGACCATTGGACAGCCTCAGGACCTTTTTACCTAACCGGAGATGGTAGTCTTGCGCCCGGAGTCACGATCCAACCCGGCGATACGATATTTTTCAGATTTCATCCAGGCTATGCGCACAGTTCTCTCTATAAAGGAATCGACTCAGGCCGCTTTTTCGTCAATGTAACCGGTGGCTCTGTGCCCAATGATCTTCTGATTACATTCAAAGGCTACATCGGTGATGGCAGCCGGGTTCTCAATGCTTCCCTTCAGAAAATCAATTTTGGAACGACATCGCTCTGCGACCAAAAGGATACGAGCATAATACTTCGTAACACCGGATGCGATACACTCACAGTAAATGATGCACATATTTCCGGAACAGGCTTCACGATATCCGGCGCTACGTTTCCCCTCATCATCCCGCCCGATAGCATCATTCCGATCGATATCTTTACCGCTCTCGATACGGCAGGAGGAAAATTGCTGGTTGAGGATTCACTCATACTCTTGAGCAACTCCGATACGACTTTCTTGCCCATTCGTCTAAGCCATGCGTACTTTCCTCATCGGGAAGTGGGCATGTTCCTCGATCCGACACCGAAAGCCGGCACCGGTTTCGATGTCGTCACATTCGATCTTATGGAATCACCGGGCAAAGGATTTGCCGGAGCGAATGTAGCGAAAATGAATTTTGATCTTGCCTATAATACCGATCTTCTCGAATTTCTTCCGGCAAAAAGCTCCTCGAATCTGAAGTCTTCCGATGGAAAAACATTTGTGATCACTGCCTCGCCGGAAATTCGGGCAGATGCGAACGGACTCCTTGCTTCGCTCGCCTTTCAAGTATATCTGACGAAGGATTCGACAACAACGATCAAACTTCAGAATGTAAAGCTTAACGACTTGGACTCAAACGGAGGTCCGTGCACACTGACCTTCAGTACCGGAAGCAGCGCCAATTTCGATTATCGTTACTTCTGCGGCGAACGATCCATTTCGGCTTTCATGCGCGATAAGACAATTACCATATCTTCCATCCATCCTAACCCAGCCCATAACGAAATTGCAGTTGAGCTTAGCTCATTGCGCGAAGAGCCGGCTGATCTGGAAATTTTCAATACACTTGGAGTGCGAGTTCAATCCAGGACTACAAAGCTCGCCAAAGGTATCAACTCTTTGCGTCTTGAGACAACCGATCTTCCGAACGGGACCTATACTCTTCGAATCAGAACGGCTGAAGGAGTAGTATCCGAAGAGTTCATCAAAGTGGAGTAACAGGATCCCGATCGCAATCACTGCGATACCGGCGTCTTGATCTCGATATTGACGGTTCTCGTATACAGCCTGCCTTCAGGAAGCGAGCTATCATAGAGATCTGCCTGCCCTAATCCTTTTGCAGTAACATTCTTCGACCCCAGCGAGGATGCGATCGTAACGGCTCTATGCTCGGAAAGCTGTTGATTGTATGATGCTTCTCCAAGACGATCGGTGTATCCAACTACCGTAACCCTGGAGTCCGGCTTAACATATTCTTTGATCATCGATACCACGGGAGCATCGTGCGGAGTAACTGCAGCCGAACCGACATCGAAGAGTATCAAACTGAACCTATTGATCACGGTATCACCCCGGCGCTCTTCGCGTTTTTTTCGGATCGTAATTTGCTCGATCGGAATCGAATGCGGAGTCGAAGTGAATGTGGCCACAAGATCGTCGGCAGAAAATGCATAATAGATATTTCCCGAAAATTTCGGCATCGACTGGGGTTCGAATTTCCAATCGATCGATGCTGGAGCTTTTCCTTCGGCTTTGAAATCCTTAAGGATTTTCTTATCCTGAGATGCAGCTAATTCCCACGATATCATGCTTTCATCATTCTGCACAATGGGTTTGAATCGAAGAACTGGAGGGCTTGCTTTCCTCAGCGTATCGTCGGTTATGACAGGAAAAAGGATTTTTGGGTCGGAGCTTGTGATCTCAACGCGGCGGTTCTCTTCGTCGCCATCGGGCGTATCGGAGTGCGCAGCTTTCGGGGAGAGATTTCGGGCTTCCGTCTTGATCCGGCGCGGAGCAATGTGCCATACTTCGGTAAAGTACTTCTTCACGGCCTCTGCTCTATTCCGGGAAAGTGAAAGATTTGCTTTTTCGCTGCGTATATCTTCATTACAACCGGTAACCGTTACATTGGCCTTTTCATTATCGTGCAAACGTTTGCCAATGATGTTGAGCAGATCATGATATGTTGCCAGTTTATTCTGAGAGTGGGCGTGGGCAATCGTGAACGTATCGGTTTCGCTTGCATCGATTCGATGATACCGCTTTGGTATTTCCGATGAATTCTCATCGAAGAATATATAGTTGAGCAGCGGAGTCATCATCGTCGAAGAAAATTCTTCAACGGTCATCCGGACTACAGGCGTCTCATTTCCGTTTGCATCTACTCCGACGGCTGTAACCGATACATCCATTACATGCTTTTTCGGTATTGCAAGGGTATCAGTTCTTCGTGTGTAGTGTGTGATGAACATGATGCCGTCGCGCTCTTCCGGCTCGACCGATTGCGATTCTTTTCCGAGAATGATAATGGATGCATTAATATTATCTCTCTCGATCCGAACGGTATCGATCTCTTTTCTCTCTTCGTGCCGCACTTCCTGCGGAGAGAATACTATACTTGCTCCGATACGAAGCGAGTTCACATTCCATGCAAGATCGGAGGCGATCTTCGTGATGCCGAAGGAATAGAGAACTTCCGGAACAAGGTACGTGGTGTGGCCGGCATTAAGCGGAAGGGCATACGACAATCCGCCAAGCGCTGCGACTTGAAGCGTTGAAGCATTCGGAATAGTACCCGATTGCTGATTCCGTATCCTGCTATGGGTGTCGCCGCCGACGGAATCGAGAAATGTGCCGGCTCCATCGGGCTGAGTGATCTCTTCTTGCTCGGAGTAACTCTTGGCAAGGAGAATGCCTACATCAAAACCGAAGTTCATACGCAGGTCTCCGATGAGTTTCAGATCGAGCATGGGCTCGATGCTGATCGTCGAGAGTCCTGTGCTTAAGGTATGCTGAAATGCTCCTTGAGTCGGAACACCGTTATGCAAAACGGTCGTGGCTTCGGTTTCCGATAGCGTTCCACTCAGGGAATGATAGAGGGCGCGAAGTTCGAGATCGAATAATTCCGAAAGCGGTTCGAAATACAACCCTCCGAATGCCGGGCCTGTGCCTGATCCGGACTCATAACGCGGGCAGCAGCTCGGCACTCCGGGAAGCTGTTGAAAATTTGCCGAATGCTTGTTTAACGAAAAATCGCCGAAGATGCCAAAGGACGGACGATCCTGAGCGAAGCCCGAAGCCGCAAAAGCAAGAATACAGAAGAGAATGGGGAAAGAGCGATTGAACATTGTGACAGATCTATTACTTCACAACACCGATCATCTCCATTCGTCGCACGGTCGGAGTGGTCAACGTTATGAAATAACTTCCTGCTGAGAGATACTTCGTATCGAGATCGAAAGAATGCGATCCGGGCTTCAACTCTCCATCCGATAATGTTGCCATATGCTGACCGAGAAGATTCATCACGGCAAGCTGCGTTCTTCCTGATTCGATCGTGCTGATCTCCACATGGATAATTCCGTTAGCAGGGTTAGGATTGATATGCGCAAGGCTTACGAGGCCATCAGGATCATAGAGCCGCGTTCCGCCTGCCGGACAGATGCCAAGCAAATAGAACGTACCGCTTTCGGTTTCTACATCGTAATCCGCCGGCTCACCTGCTGCATCGAGCCAGGAAAAATCGACAATGTTCATCGGACTCGACGTGCTCTTGCCGAGCATGGCCGTGAACGGAAGATTTGCAAGAATGCTATCGCCTCCGATCGAGCCGCTCACCGTTACCGTATCGAATCGAGCTCCATGCTGTACATTTCCGGACGAAGGATAAAGTACCGTTCGATCATAGGCAATGCGAGCTGAAAAATTCGTTGCTTCCGATTGAACGGAAGTCACAGGGACTTTACCCAAGATCATCGGAATATGCTTATGATCGCCGGCATAGCCGGAGTCATCATAGATGGAGACAAGGCCGCCAAGGCCTTGGCCGAAGACTGTTAGGATCGCCGGTGAATTTCCGCCGTACTCGAAGCCGATCCTTCCTGAAGTTCTTCCGATGAATTTCGGGGCAAATCTAAGCGTCACGCTTTGTGATTTTCCCGGATCGAGCGTAAACGGGGCTCCACCCGATTGCAGCGAGAATTGCGTTCTGTCCGGGCCTAACTCCGATGAACCCGTAAAAACCACCGGCACGTTGCCCAGGTTTTGAAGGGCGACGGTGATCGTCGTATCCTTGAATGAGCCCACATTCACTTGTCCGAAATCAATGACATTTCCCATCACGGCAAGTGTGGGCTGAACTCCTGTGCCGGTAATGCTTTGAAAAAGTGTCTCGGCCTGTGTAAAGATCGCGATCTGCGCCGATTTCACTCCGGCCGATGACGGATGAAAATCGAACTCTACATGCTGCGCTCCTCCGGCCGGCACAACGAATGGAGGAATGCCAGAAACAAGTCCGAACTGCGAAGCATCGGCTCCGATAATTGCGATCGAATCGACACGGAAAGAATAGGACCCGCCGTTACGAACGAAGCTTTGAATCACCGAATCCTTCGCCGCTGCAACCAGTACCTTTCCCATATCGACATCTTCACTAAGCGCCACCGGCTTTACGATGGAGAAGATAGCATCGGAGGTGTCGGATTGGATGATCATATTACTGATTTTCCAAATGAAGACATCAGAACTCCCCTTAGTCCCGAGTCTCGTGTTCCCGAAATACGATGCTTCGGAAAACTCCCCCGTTAAGTATAGACTGCCGAAAGGGTCGATGGCCGCAGACTCGGCGAAATCCCGATAAGTGCTGCCTGCACTCTTTGCCCATTCAACGGTTCCCTGTGGATTATATTTAGCTACGAACATACTACCTGTGCCTGTCGAAATTAAAGTAGTTGCTCCAAATGTAGCATATTTGTGAAAGTCACCTGCCACATAAGCATTCCCGAGAATATCACTAGTAATCGCTAACGCTGATGCATCATCAGAATTTGCTGTCTTAGCCCATTGGAGAAGACCAGCAGAGTCATATTTTGCGACGAACATGTCATAGCCTCCCGCAGTATCTGAAGTAAGAGTATCTCCATCGAAGTCTGCTGCCGTAACAAAATAACCTGCTACCAAAATATTTCCAGAAGGGTCAGCGGTAATACTCGTGCTATAGACTCCGCCCACTCCCCCTACTTGTTTCGCCCACTCCACACTACCATCTGCGCGGTATTTGGTAATGAATGCTACCGGTGGATCTCCAACAGGTGTTGTTAGTATAATGCCATCGAAGTTTACCGTATCTGAAAAGCTGCCAGTCACATAAGCACCCCCGAAACCGTCTACGGCGATACCTTGACCCTCTGCACCGCTCGCCATGGCACCCGCCCTCTTGCTACCGGCGCTTTTTGCCCATTCAATGCTCCCATCCGGTCTATACTTGGCAATGAAGGCATCATAGTAACTCTCACAAACTAGGTTCACTCCGTCGAAGCTTGCTATCCCTTTGAACGAGCCGGTTTCGAATATATTTCCTAAATGATCGACTGAAAGGCTATTAGCTTCAATAAAAGGATATTTTGCCCCCTCTTTTTTCGCCCATTCGATATTTCCATCCGGATGATATTTTGCAACAAAGTTGTAAAGTCCGGAGTCGCCTGTTAATTTTATTTGATCGAAATAAACCGTATCCCCAAAACTTCCGGTTACATATATATTCCCTGAACTATCGAGAGCAATTGCATCTCCCCCAGTCCCCAGAGCAGGCGTATTCTTTCCACCTGCATGTTTAACCCAGTCCAGCCTTCCATCAGGCGTATATTTTGCCAGGAAAAAATAATTATTCGGAAAAGCTTTTGGGTTGTTATTAACTAGATTAACACCGTCAAAATCCGCGGTATCGCGGAAGGATCCTGTCACATAGACATTTCCAACGCCATCGCTAGCTATTCCTCTAGCAACATCATCATCCTTTCCTCCGGCACGTTTTGCCCAACTGCCATATCCGCCGGATTGCATTTGCGACACTTTAGCAAGACAGCTCTTACTCTCTGGTTCCGGGACATGCCAAGCATATCGTCCTCCTGTCGCCTCATCGGTAATCAAACTCCAAGAACTCCCATCATCTGTTGAGTATTCGAGCTTCACCGTATCGGTCAGTGGAATGCCTTTCCATGTGATCACTGTGTCGGAACCAACAAGTAGCTGCTCGCCACCATTGGGCTGTGTGAGCTTCAGAGTCGGAATTACCGGCTTACGCCCTGGATAGAATGCACTTGCATAGTAGGTTTGGGGACAGAGATAGGTCGTAATATCAAATCGCGTCCAGGTATAGTTGCTATCGAATGGTATATAGCTAACGATTAATTTCTTGCTTTCCCCTGCAGAAAGTGAAAATGATTTGGGATTGATATCATACGAAGGATTCGTGCTAGTAATATTCGTTACGGTAAAAGCAGAATTGATTGCAGTGATCGTGACTATTGTATCGAATTGTACTCCGACTGGCTTCGAACGCATATAAAGCGATGCTGGAGTGATGGGTAACGAGGCAATCGAACTTGCCGGCGGATTGTAAGATTGCTGCGCTGTCGCGCCACTCCACATTATTTGAACATCGGTTGCTCCCGAAGTGCAGGTCATATTACTCTCCCAAGTGATCTCGCATGGCATGAGTTGTTGAGCTTGCTGCAAGATCTGGCGGTAGACATCTTCGATCTGCTTTTGCGAGCTGATGTTTTCGAACCAGGCACCGCCCGTCTGCCCCGAAATATCTTTCAAACATTGCGGACATGGCAAGCCTACCGTTACAGAAAATATCAGGCAGCCTTGGCTTTGCGCCTCGGCGATGATCGAGGCCGTTTGGGGTTCAAAGTTCGGCAGGCCGTCGGTTAGGAAGATAATGATCTTCTGATGCTTTCCGAGTTTCGTGATCTCCAGTCCCCCTGCGACTGGCAGCAAAAACCCTGCATTGTAATTCGTACCGTTCTGCGGAGCGAGGCTGGCAATAGCCTTTGCAAGCTTCTTCCTGCTCGTCGTAAAATCCTGATTGAAATAATTATGATCGTCGAAACTCGAAACAGCACATTCGCTCAGTCCGAGAGGAATACTGTTCGTCCAGAATGTGGCGGCTGCTTTTGCAATGTCCATATTCGTTGCATTGCCAAAGCCAGAACCCATTGAGCCACTGACATCCATAACAAGCACTGATGAGAGCGCTTTCGGCGGAGCTGCCGGAGGACAGGTGACGGAAGTTACATTTCTCTGTATGCCGTTCTCTGCTACACTGATCTGCGACGGCGAAGGATGTTGTTCATTTCCCGCAGCATCGAAGGCATAGAACTTAGCCTTCATCGTCGGGAAATTCGTTGCATCGAGATTAAAGGCCGTCAGATTCTGCCCCGATGCAACGGAGATGGCAGCAAGCAAGAATAAGAGAACTGTAGCTGTGCGTTTCATGAGGAAAGAATGCGGAAAGCTATTGGAAGAATTGAACAGGCAGAAGGTTTAATCGATTCACACCAACCCAATGCCCCCGGTTCAAGGAATGATCGTTAAGGATTTCATGAAACGCATCACTTCACAATATCCACTCTTTCCATCCTCCGTACGGTCGGAGTTATGAGCGTTATGAAATAACTTCCTGCTGAGAGATACTTCGTATCGAGATCGAAAGAATGCGATCCGGGCTTTAGCTCTCCATCCGATAGTGTTGCCACATGCTGACCGAGCAGATTCATCACGGCAACTTGCGTTCTTCCTGATTCGATCGTATTGATCTCAACATGGATAATTCCGTTAGCAGGGTTAGGATTGATATGCGCAAGGCTTACGAGGCCATCAGGATCATAGAGCCGCGTTCCGCCTGCCGGACAGATGCCAAGCAAATAGAA
>JAUZOQ010000010.1 GCA_030706385.1 Bacteroidota bacterium
GCCAATAAGTGACTTACCGTGAGACTCTCCTGAAGTGAGATATCGAAGCTGTGGCACGTTATGAGGAAAGAGTTTTAGTCAGAAAATTCTTAAGCATCTCAAATTCGGAATCGGAGAGAGGCGATCCTCCGGGAATCTGCTCAGTCATCCAAAATGCTTGAGAAAGAGCAGCCTGTTCGATAAGCATGCCAAGGCCATTCATTGTCTTCGCGCCTGCATGCGAGGCAGCCTGCAAGAACGCCGTTCGCAGGGGATTGTAGATCAGATCTATGGCAAAATCCGATTCATGCCAGGCAAATCCGGTCAACAGGTCGCCCGGATGGTCGTCTTGTCCGACAGGTGTGCACTGAATGATCAGTCTATACTTGGCTTCGGGAGAGTCATGAATGAATTCATTGATACCCATTGCGCGCACTGTCGGACCGGGGGCCTGGGCAATACAGAACTCCGCAAGCTCCTCGGCATTTGCCATCGATCGATTGACAATTGTTAACGATTGTGGCATCCACGTCGTACAGAGCGAATACACAACTGCGCGTGCAGCTTCACCTGCTCCGACCATGACTAAATGATATCGCTCAAGACTAAAGGTCGGATGCTGCCGCATCAATGCATTCAAAAAACCTGCTCCATCGGTACTTGTACAACGGATCTCATCCTCGGAAAAAACCAGTGTATTCGCGGAGTCGATAAACGAGGATACTCCAACGTGCCTGTCAGAGAGAGTAAACGCCTTCTCTTTGTACGGATATGTTACATTCGCCCCGCGGTATCCGTTTGTCGGAGCAGTTTTTATCCATTGAGCGAAATCGCATTCCTCCGGGCACTCTACCAGATCATAAATGCATTCCTCAAAATGAGATCCGAATTTGGGTGAAAGTATTTTCGCCAACTCGCGATGAAGGCTTGGCGAGAGGGAATGCGAAAGTTCTTTTCCCAACAATGCTGCTTTCAATACTGACATAGTCATGCAATATGAATTCTATTCTTACCGACGACGAGCGAAAGGTCCCGAAAAAAATTCGGGTAGGAGATAGAAACAACGGATGCGTCTGAAATGGTCACCCGCTCTCTGGCCCGAAGTGCCATGATCACAAAGGCCATAGCGATCCGGTGATCACCGAAATGTTCGATGCTTCCGCCATGCGGGATAAACGTGTCATCTCCAAAAATAGTAAGCCCGTCTTCCTTTTCTTCAACTATTGCTCCAAAGGATCTGAGATTTGTTGCCAGAGCCGACAATCTATCGCTTTCCTTTGCTCTGAGTTCTTTTGCACGAGAGATCTCCGTCTGGCCTGGACAAAACGATGCCAGAACGGCTAATATTGGTATCTCATCAATGATGAGCGGAATATCGGCTGCAGAAATAGCGAGAGGCTTTGAAAGATGAGACTCAGCTCCGAATATTTCAACTGTTCCCTTCTTCTCATTCCATTCCTCCTTGACCTGGGAGATCTCTACTTCCAATCCGCTCCCTTTCAGTATCTCAAGAAATCGGATTCGCGTTGGATTCAGACCTACATTCTTGAGAGTAATATTCCTTCTGCCAAGGATCGCAGCACCTATAAGAAAGGCCGCCGAAGAAATATCGCCGGGAATGTTGTAAGTGATGTTTTGAAGAGGCACGACCCCGTTTGCAGTGATCCTGATCGCATGATCCGCTTCGATCTCAATATCAGCTCCGAAAGACATGAGCATCAGCTCAGAGTGATCTCTGCTTTGAAGCGGCTCTCGTATTCGCACCACATCTTTTGAGTACAGGCCGGCCAGTAGCACAGCGGATTTCATCTGAGCCGATGCAACAGGTAAGTCGACTGTGGCTCCATGAAGTTCTCTGCCCTCGATCAAAACCGGAAGTGTCCCCTTCTCGGACGTTTCGATCTTCGCTCCGAGTCCGGAGTTCAAGATTTCGGCAAGCCTTTTCATGGGCCGTTTGGAGAGGCTTTCATCACCTGTTAAACGAGATGAAAATGATTGGCCAGCTAGCAATCCCATAAAAAGACGAGCTGTCGTACCTGAATTTGAACAATTGATCTGATGAGTAGGCGCATGAAAACCTTCCATTCCAACTCCTTCGAGTTCGATCATGCTTCGAGAGAGCTCGATCGGAACACCCAGTGACTGCAATGCAAGGATCGTCGCATAGACATCGACCGGAATATCTTCGATCAATGTAATCGGAATGGTGAGCTTTGAACGAGTAAGTGCGCCGATAATCAGCAGCCGGTGAAAGATCGATTTATCCGGCGGCAAGGATAGAGGAGCAGTTCTACTTTGCTCTGCGTATGAAGCGTCGCTTGGTCTGACCTCGACATTCATGCGAATAGAAGAGTCAAAGCAATATCAGCGCCATCGCGTGAATTGTCGCGCACCATTAGACGGCTATTACTTCGGCATAATCGGATACCGGCGGGCAACTGCAGACGAGCGTCCGATCACCATAAGCTCCGCTAACTCTTCCAACCGGCGACCAGAACTTGTTATACCGCGTCCACGGCGCTGGGTATCCCGCTTTGCTACGCGAGTATGGATGTTTCCATTCATCGGCCATCAGCGATTCCGCTGTATGGGGAGAATTCTTCAGAACATTATCTTCCTTATCGGCAAGCCCATCCTCAATTTCCTTGATCTCTTCGCCGATAGCGATTAATGCGTTGCAGAATCTATCAAGCTCATGCAATGACTCGCTCTCCGTCGGTTCGATCATCAGCGTTCCTGCAACAGGAAAAGAAACGGTTGGCGCATGAAAACCGTAATCGATGAGGCGCTTAGCAATATCTTCGACTTCAATTCCGACCGTGTGTTTGAAATGACGCATATCTACGATCATCTCATGAGCCACACGACCATACTTTCCTTCATAGAGGATCGGAAAATGCTTCTCAAGCCTTGACTTAATATAATTCGCATTGAGGATCGCCACTTTTGTTGCATCTGTCAGACCGTCTGAACCCATCATGGAGATATAGGCCCAGGAGATCAACAAGATGCTCGCACTTCCCCATGGAGCGGCAGATACGGCATGAATGGCATTCTTCCCTCCGATCGGAACAACGGAATGCCCCGGCAAAAACGCAGCGAGATGGTTTGCAACACCAATCGGTCCCATTCCCGGACCGCCACCGCCATGCGGAATGCAGAAGGTCTTATGCAAATTCAAGTGGCAAACATCGGCACCGATATTCTTCGGGCTTGTAAGTCCGACTTGTGCATTCATATTCGCACCATCCATATAGACTTGACCGCCACAAGCATGAATGATCTCACAGATATCGACGATCTGTTCCTCAAATACTCCATGTGTCGATGGGTAGGTCACCATGAGCGCTGCAAGATCGTTCTTATGTTGTTCGGCTTTCTGCCGGAGATCGTCAATATCGATGTTGCCGTTCTCATCGGTCTTCGAAACCACAACTTTTAGTCCTGCCATTACTGCGCTCGCAGGGTTAGTACCATGTGCCGATGCCGGAATGATCACGACATTACGGTGAGATTCACCTCTGGATTTATGGTACTCGCGAATGACTAATAATCCGGCATATTCGCCTTGCGCTCCGGCATTCGGTTGAAGGCTGATCGCATCGAATCCGGTGATCTCGCAGAGCGATTCTTCCAAGAGCTTGAAGACCTTCTGGTAGCCCAATGTCTGATCAAGAGGTGCAAATGGATGAATTCTGCCAAACTCCTGCCAGGTTACGGGTATCATTTCACTGGTTGCATTCAATTTCATCGTGCATGATCCCAGAGCGATCATCGAATGCGTAAGAGAGAGATCTCGATTCTCGAGTAACTTCAAGTACCGAAGCATTTCTGTCTCTGACCTGTATGTATTAAAGACAGGATGCGTCAGGAACGTACTCGTCCTCTTCGCATCGGCGGGTATTGCGACCGATATCTGAATGCTTACGTGGTTCGTTGGCCGTACTCCGCTGGCTTTCGAGAATACCTCAACGATATCTGTGACATCGGTGATCGTCGTCGTCTCATCGAGCGAAATCCCAACTGCGTCTGCATAGTATCTGAAATTCATTTTCGCCTCTTCGGCATATTTCCTGAGCGCCACAAGCTTTTCGTCACTCATGGCAATTTTCAACGTATCGAAAAAGTGCGAGTGCGCAAGCTTGAAGCCGTTTTTCTCCAAGTGTTTGGCAAGAAGCGATGTCAGCCCATGTACACGGTCGGCAATCACCTTAAGTCCGTGCGGCCCATGATAGACTGCGAACATTGCAGCCATATTTGCGAGAAGCGCTTGAGCTGTACAAATGTTACTCGTCGCCTTATCGCGACGGATATGCTGCTCGCGAGTTTGAAGAGCCATGCGGAGAGCCGGCTTGCCGTAAGAATCGATCGAGACACCGATGATGCGACCCGGCATCTGGCGCTTGAACTTCTCACGTGCACCAAAGAAGGCTGCATGGGGTCCGCCATATCCAAGCGGGACTCCGAAACGTTGAGCAGAGCCAAAGACAATATCGGCACCAAACTCACCCGGCGATCGGAGAAGGACTAAACTTAATAGATCGGCAGCGACAGCAACAGATGCATCATGCTGATGTGCAACCTTACAGAAATTTTCATAATTTTCTATCTTTCCGGTGCCGGTAGGATACTGAAGGATAGCACCAAAAACACTATCATCCCACTTCTTTTCGATCTCCAGAGAATTCCCGATGATAAGCTTAATGCCAAGATATTCAGCACGCGTAATCAGAACATCTATCGTCTGAGGGAAGCAGTCATCAGAAACGAAGAGAGCGTTCGCATGACGCTCTTGCAACTGCTGGCTTCGATGGGCATACATTAAATGCATTGCCTCGGCAGCCGCTGTGCCTTCATCGAGCAGTGAGGCGTTCGCGATCTCCATGCCCGTCAGGTCCATCACCATTGTCTGAAAGTTCAGAAGCGATTCAAGCCTTCCCTGAGCGATCTCAGCTTGATATGGAGTGTACTGCGTGTACCAGCCCGGATTCTCCATGAGGTTTCGCAGAATCACGGGAGGAGTTACACAATCGTAGTATCCCATTCCAATATAGGATTTGAACACCTTGTTGTGGGAAGCTATTTCCTTGAATTCTTCGAGAAATTCAACTTCTGTCTTTGCTTTCACACCCTTGAGCGGCTGTTTAAGGCGGATTTTCGGGGGAATCGTCTGTTCGATCAGGTCATCGAGCGTTGCAGCACCAATGTGATCGAGCATCCTTTGTTGTTCTTCGGCATCAGGTCCGATGTGGCGATCTTGGAATTTATCGAAGCGGTGTAAAACAGTGTTCATTTTCTCTATTTTATTGAGCAGCACATTGAAACAGTATTTTCTGAAGAAAAATTTATCGTAACTGAGATTTTCGATGTTATCTAATATGTCTGCGGTTAGCCTCGAACGGCGATGACTAATACCCCTCGAAGGCAGACATTATTTCGTAAATTTGCATATAAATAGTTTTATAGAAAGATATGGCACAGCAATTTTCATTCGATGTCGTCAGTCAGTTTAATGAACAGGAAGTAGATAACGCAGTCAACCAGGCAAAGAAAGAGGTTGAGCAACGATATGACTTCAAGGGCACGAACACGGAGATCGATCTGAATCTCAAGGAGAAAACGATCACTCTTCACACCAGCGACGATATGAAGCTTCGCGCACTGCACGAGATCCTGAACGGGAAGATGATCAAGCGCGGCATTTCTCTAAAAGCTCTTGATTATGGAACGGCCGAACAAGCTTCCGGCGGTACCCTCCGGCAAGTCATCAAGCTTAAGAGCGGATTGGAATCCGAGCAAGCAAAGCAGATCACGAGGATGGTTAAAGATCTTAAACTAAAGGTTCAGGCTCAGATCCAAGGTGAGGAAGTACGAATAATCGGAAAAAGCAAAGACGACTTACAGACTGCTATCACGGCTCTGAAGGGGCAAAACTTCGATTTCCCGATTCAGTTTACGAACTACCGGTAATTCGAATGTTGAAATTCCCCGTTATTGCCTTCTCGCTTCTTCTATTCTTTTCTACGAATTCTCTTCTGGTATCGCATGCCCATCTCGATGGAGATTCGACTGTCACGAAACCAAGGCCAAAAAAGAAGCATCCTCTGCTCGATGTAATCGTTCTCGATGCAGGCCATGGAGGGAAGGATCCGGGTGCAATCGGCACGCACGGCTATCAAGAGAAAAAAGCTACTCTTGCAATTGTTCAAAAATTAGGGAAGCTGATCGAAGACGAACTCAGCGGAGTCGAGGTCGTGTATACGAGAAAGAGCGATAAATTTATCGAACTCTATAGGCGCGGTGAGATCGCGAACGAAAAGAAAGGCAAGCTCTTCATAAGCATTCATTGCAACTCCACTCCGGAAAAGCCGACGAAGGCCGGTGGAATGGCCACCTACATCCTGCGGCCGGGAAAGACCGATGCTGCAATTCGAGTCGCAGCAAGAGAAAATGCCGTGATCGAATTTGAAAAGAACAAGAAGCGCTATGATGCGCTTTCCGATATCGATTTTATCCTCACCTCAATGTCGCGGTCCCAAGACGTGAAATTCTCCGAGAAGTTTGCGTCACTTGTGCAGAAAGAATTACGCAAATCTGTCGGATTGAAGAGCAATGGAGTCGAGCAGGCCGGATTCTTTGTTCTGGTCGGGGCTTCAATGCCGAATGTCTTGATTGAAACGGCATACATCTCGAATCCCAAAGAAGAATCACTGTTGAAGAGCGATGCAGGCCAATTGAAGTACGCAAAAGGAATACTTGAGGCGATCAAGAAATACAAGGAAACGTACGAGGATTCCTAACTACGGAAGCGATTGCTGTTGATCGAGCAGGTTGCCGATCTTCTCCATGATCTTTTCCGTAGCACCCTGAGACGAAAAGACAAATTCCTTGGCGGCAACAGATGCGATCGTTCTTGGGATATCATTCAGAAGCCAGTTCTCAAACGCATCTTTGAATTCCTCTGCATCCCGTACTTCGATCGCGCCACCTAATCCGATAAGAGCAGCAATCTCTTTCGAACGCTTGTGATTCGGGCCGACGATGGAGGGTACTCCCCATACCGAAGGTTCAAGGACATTATGGACTCCATTGCTGAATCCCCCACCGACATAGGCAAACATTGCATATTCATAGAATGCAAATAACTTTCCAATGCTATCGACTATAATGATCTTCTCATCTTTATAAAGGGCGATATTCGAATAGAGAATTGCCGAAGCGCCGAAACCGGAAACAAGATTATCGATATGAGATCGATCCACTTCATGCGGAGCAAGGATCGTAATGAGTTTTTCCTTCCGTGAAATCATCGTTGTGATCACCGGACCTATGACGGACTCATCGTTACGCCAGGTACTGCCGGCAACGAAGATCTTGGTGCCCTCGCGCTTGATCTGCTCCATGAGGAGTTCGGGCAATAATGGTTCAGCTTTTTGTCCGACAGCAGTACGACGGGCGATCACCTGATCGCAACGAGTATCTCCCGTTACGCTGATATCCCTGGCATGTATGGCAAATGAATCGAGAGCGACTTTATCTGCTTCGCTGATCGCACAGATGGTGCTTACGAAGGAGTATGTTTTTCGATAAAGACTTTTGATGAATGGGAGGGACTTGCCAAGTGAATTATCGAAGGTCGCACTGACGAGAATCATCGGAATATTCCGCTCATGGATCTCGCGAACGAAATTATGCCACAGGTCATAGCGGACGAACACGACAAGCGATGGCCTCGTAACTTCGAGAAACGATCGCACTTCAGCATGTGAGTCGAATGGAAGATAGGTTACGAGATCAGGTGCAGCGTAGCTGCCAAAGGCATTTTCGTATCCACTCGGTGAGAAAAAGGTCAGATGAATATGTATTTCCGGATACCTCACTTTGAGTGCGGCGATCACCGGTTTTGCTTGCTCTAGCTCTCCGAAGGATGAAACATGGACAATGACCCTTTTCCGAAGAGGATTTATTCCGGCATAATGAGTTTGGAGAATTTGGAAAAGGCCTTTTCTTCCCTCGATCCCTTTTCTTATTTTCTCATCGAAAAGCGAAAGGAGTCCGAGCAGGATGCGAAAAACAAAGAGGAAAAGCGAATAAAGTATGTACATCTATTGCTTAGATGTGCTGCTCGGCATGATACGAGCTTCGCACAAGCGGACCAGCCTCGACGTTTCTGAATCCCATATCCATTCCGATATCGTGCAATTCCTTGAATTCATCGGGATGAAGGAAACGATGAACCGGAAGATGATTCGGGCTCGGTTGAAGGTACTGCCCAAGAGTGAGGATATCAACCTTGATCTCAACAAGATCAGCCATAACTTTTACCAATTCTATGCGCGATTCACCAAGTCCGAGCATGATACCGGTCTTGCTGATAAATCCTTCTTCTTTGGCCCGACGCAAGACCTTCAACGACCATTGATATTTTGCCTGCGGACGTACCATCCGATACATCGAAGGCACAGTCTCCGTATTATGATTCAGGATATCGGGCCGTGCATCAAATATCAATTTAAGGGATTCGTCCTTCCCTTTGAAATCCGGGATGAGCACTTCGATACGCGTCTTCGGGCTTGACTTGCGTGTTGCGCGAATCGTCTCAGCAAATACGCCGGCTCCTCCGTCGGCAAGTTCGTCACGATTAACACTGGTAATAACGACATGACGCAAATTCATCAGTCGAGCTGCTTCGGCCACTCGTTCAGGTTCAGCCGTATCCAGAAATGTAGGCCTGCCCGTCTTCACTGCGCAGAATCCGCAGGAGCGCGTACACGTATCGCCCAGGATCATGAACGTTGCCGTACCGGAATTCCAGCATTCAGCAACATTCGGGCATCGAGCCTCTTCGCATACCGTATGCAAGTCATGCTCATGCATCAGGTTCTTCAACCTTGAATAATTTTCACCGGAAGGGATGCGAACTTTCAGCCACTCAGGGCGGGGTTCGCGAGGCTTGGATGGGGTTATGACTGGCAGATCAAGTAACATCGTAGCGGGTAAACGAATATATTGTCGGGAGAGTTTTGCGGGAAAAGATTTCGGCTCGGGCAATTCCCGAAAGAATTATTCTTTCAGGATCGTGAATTCCACACGCCTATTCTGCTGCCTTCCCTCTTCCGTTTCATTTGAAGCAAGCGGTTTGGAACTTCCGTACCCAATAGTCTTCAACCTTTTTGCAGCTATAGATTTCGAGACCAAATAATTTCTAACAGCTATGGCACGGTCATTCGAGAGTTTCTTATTCGTTGCATCATTTCCGACATTATCGGTGTGGCCGACGATCTCCACCTCCATCTTCGGTGATGCCTTCAGCAATTCGACCAGTCTATCCAACTCGGCAAAAGATTCGGATTTCAATTCGCTCTTGTTGAAGTCGAAGAAGAGATTATTCAAACGCACAGTTTGCCCCACCTCTGCAGGCACGAGTTTGAGATCACGTTTGATCTCGGCATAGGCATCGAGTTTCTTCACGTCAAGATTTTCGTTGACTGCAAGGTAACCATTTGCTTCGGCCCGGAATCCATAGAGTGCACCGGAAGGGAGAGAAATTTTATACTGACCGGTTACCGGATTGCTGTGAGCGATACCCGCTTCCTTGCCTCCTGGTAATACTTCATAATGAATGGTTGCTTCAAGCGGCTTGCCTGTCTTCGCATCAATGACCTTTCCCATAACCAGTACGACGGCTGATGGCTGCAACGATGCCGGCAGTTTCGCACGGAAAACGTCGGCCTCGCCTATCGCTCCTTGCCTTGAGACAAAATATGCATAATCACCCGAAGCTGGAATGGTAAAATAGGCATCCCAATCCGGCGTGTTGAAATCAGGCCCCAAGTTTTCGGGCTCGCTCCAATGTTGCCAGGTATCATCCAGTCGCCTCGAAAGGAACATGTCTGTTGAACCGTAGCCGCTGAATCCATCCGAAGCGAAATAGAGCGTTTTCCCATCTGCGGCAAGGAAGGGCGTGCCTTCATCGGCAGCAGAATTAATCTCCGGCCCAAGACTTTTGGGCGCCGTCCATGATCCGTCAGGACGCATGAAACAGGAGTAAAGATCTCGTTCACCACGAGAATCGTCACGCTGCAAACTTATCAGCAAAGTCTTTCCATCGGCGGCAAGACAAAACTCCATGAACCGGTTGCGTGTATAGTAGCTATCGATCCGAACGTGTGTAGGTGTGGCCCACCCGACAGCCAATTTTCTCGAAGTCCATATCCCAAACTGTTGCCTGCCACTATCGACAAATACTCCTCCCAGGAGCAGAGTATTGCCATCGGGAGTGATCGAGGCGGCGAATGATCCGTATCCATTATTCAATTCACGGCCGATAATCTTTGCAGGTCCCCACTTGCCTGCAGGTGTGAGCTCGGAGAACCAAATGTTATCATTCCTTCCGATATTTGAAGGATGATCTTTTCTATCAAAATAGAGCGTTTGTCCATCGGGTGAGATGATGGGATAGACCTCTTCATAGGGCGAATTGACTCCTGATCCAAGATTTTCTTTTACTCCCTCGATCTTTGCATTCGGAGCGACGTTGATCTCCGCTACAACGGGTATGCGCGTATTGGCGATACCGATCGCATCGATCTCGTTGAGCCCCGGGACCTTCCCACATTGCAGAACCAGTTCGACTGCCTTGACTTTATAATCGGTCTTCAGGAAAGTAACATTCATTACTCTTGACTGCTTGTTGACCGGAGCTGCCTCGCCGTGATAAACCGTATGAGCGTTGTTTTGCACGTCATAAAGAATGACTTTCTCCACCGCTCCGGGATTGAAGTTCTCGGCTATCGCAACCTGTTGGATCTGCATCGGTTTCTTATACCCAACCTTAATGTGCTCTTCTCTTCCGCCAAAAAATCCGTCGCTTTTGCCATACCATGCGCATGGGCTATCCCCTGCTGCAGGACATTTATTGGGTTTGCCAAGAACCTGTTTCGCCGAGTATTCCTTCGTCCCGATCTGCGACGACACACTGATCACTTCGGAAGCCCATTGCACTTCCTGAGCCGGACAATCAGTACCGATACCAAGGAATAACAATCCAATATAAAGGAACCCCGTGATGCGGGTAGTGATCGCTAGACCCATTCGAAATCTACAATAATGATTAATAGCATAAGTTCGGCTAACAACGGTTTATAGCTCATAGTTTATAATGAGTGCTCAGCCCCAACTATATTCCGTATTTTTGACAGGACGAGTTCAATTCCACCAATTCCGAACCCATACACTTGTGAGCGAGAAAATATCGAAAGCAAAAAAAGAGGAGAACGCGCAAATTCCGATGTCAGGAGAACTGATGCGGAAGGTTATCCATCTTTTATCTCTCTCAATTCCGATCGGATACTTCTATCTCGGATATAGCACGACTCTTTGGATTCTTATTCCTCTGACGCTCTTTGCATTATTCATGGATTATGGAAGGTATTATATCAAATGGATCGATAAGTTTGTCAAATGGTCATTCGGCTCGATTCTCCGCGAGCATGAACGCGACAGCTCGAGAAAACTTCTTTCCGGTGGTTCCTATGTGCTCATCAGCGCCTGCATCTGCATTCTCCTATTCCCAAAGATCGTCGCAATTACCGCTTTCAGTATTCTCATCATCTCCGATACTTCCAGCGCACTAATCGGCAGGAAATTCGGCAAGAATTACTTTTTGGATAAGAGCCTTGAAGGAACGACTGCCTTTATTCTATCCGCCTGGATCGTAGTACTCTTCACACCGAAAGTAAATGGCATCTGGCAGGAATATGTCATTGCCTTCATTGCCGCCGCCATCGGAGGTATCGTCGAAGCAATGAGCGTTCGCTTGCATGTCGATGATAATTTCTCTATTCCACTCTCGGTGGGAATCTCGATGTGGCTGGGCTACTTTCTGCTTTCCGTTATCGATCCCGGTGCGTTCGAGCCGCTCTACCGATTGTTGGTGAAGTAGATCATGGATGTACACCGTATCTTTCAACAGCAGGGCATCGTGAAGATTCGAAAAGCTCATCGCCGGATCTCTGCTTTTGTCTGCGGATTCATAATACTGAGTTCGGGCAGCCTGTATGCGCAATTTTCAGGATCGCTCACGCTTGGAGCGTATCGATCCACCAATGTTGAAGGAAGAGATTCTGCAACTCCCGATAATGTATTCAATCCCGGACTTGAACTTTCCTACAACTGGGATCTTTCTCATCCGACTTCGATACGCTTCGAAGCAGATCTAAGTCCGAATTTCTATACTCAAGTCCCCGATCGGTCATTTTGGAAAAGTGTTATCGGAGCGACAGGAAGTTTTTATCTCTCCGATATTGAAGAGGAAGAAACCCCATCGGAAAAAAAACAGCCAGGCACAGGTACTGCGCCTCCGAACTCACGACTGCCTCTTCCGATACAGAAGGATTCTTCCAAGCCGGTAATCATCATTAAAAAAGCCCCTCCTGATATTCCCAAGATCGCTTCGGTCAAACTTGCACTCGTAAGCGAATTGATGGATTCATTCGAAATTGATAAGAAAGGATTGAAAGCCGACTCGGCAGAAATTGCATCAGATCTCAAGGATTCAGTATCCGAATCCATTCTGGCATTGAGCGATATTCTGGCAACGGAAGTCTACACTGAGAGCATAGCTGAAGTCGTTGCCGATGAACTTTCAGCTCAAAAGAAGATCTTCTCTGAAGTGCCGATGCAAAGCTCTCATAAGAAGGAGATCATGGACTATATCGATGAAGTTGCCGATCTCATGAAGGAGGGAAAACCTCAGACAGATATTCTCCCCGTTCCGAAAGCACCTGCTGAAGTGGAGAGCCCAACACCGATCAGTCCCGATGCACCTGCCGCTAAAAACGATCTGATCGCGCAGGCGCTTGCCCATCTGCAATCCGAAAGCTTGGAGTCGAATGTAAGTGGAAGAGCTAATGCACCGATAATCACCCTGATCAATTCTCGCACAGAATTCAATGAGTTCGGTTCTTCCGATATTGCGATCAAGGAAGATCTCTTTCCTCTTTCAAAGAGGACCCTGGCAACACTTCTGACCGTCCCAATATCGCTGGAAACCCAAACCAACAAGGATACTTACAAGGTATACAGCTATTCGATCTTCGAGATCAAACCTCGATTAGATCTATATTCCGGCAAGACATTTGGGTTCGGTGTTCAGTACGGATATTCACGAACCTCTTTCCCATACGATACGGTCTATGTCGGTACAGAAAACAAAATTCGAATCGATAGCCGTATCGAGCTCGCTCCCTCAGTGGCGCTTGCCCTTGAAGCCGGAATCGGCATTCGAAAGTATGACAATCCGCTTCAATATGTTATCCAAATTGGTAAGAACACCAGAACGATCACGACAGGAAGCAATTTTTCCCATTACATTCTCGGAGGTGCTCTGCTTTTTTTTCCTGCAAATCGCCTCACACTCGGTGTAGCAACAGAGATCACACGGAGTTCATCACTTCGACCGTATATACTCGATCTTGTCACCAACCGTAGCTCGATCGGCGGAAGCGCAAACGATGATGAATATTCCTATGAACTCACGCGCGAAACATTTTTTTCACTCTGGCGAATTTTTTGGGACATAAACTTTGCTCTGGATATTTCCTATGAGAACCGGCAATATGCGAATGTCGAAGTACCCCGCAGGCTTCAGCCGAAGGTGCAACAATCGAATGTCGTTCGAGTAGATCACGGCCCACAATTCGGGCTGAATCTTTCGAGGGAGTTTCTCTTTGATTCCCGTTTCATCAGTGTGTTCAACTCCTTCACTCCCTCATTGGATATCCAATCGGCGTCAGTGACTTCGAATGTGAAGACTTTCAACTACAAGGACGTGACTACCACTCTCTCATTCGAATTCGGATTCTGATATGCCATCGCCCCTCAATAAAACGATCCGGCTCTCCGGCAAAGAAAAAAAATCCGTCGTCCGACGATTACCTCGGAAGGTATCGGCCGCTACATCAGATATTTTTCATGATGATGTTGAAAGAGCGTTAGGTTTACTGCCGAAGAATTTTTTCGATCTTATTATCGTCGATCCGCCCTATAATTCTGGTAAGGATTTCGGCAATCAAAGCGACAGGCAACATCAGGAGCACTACAAGGAATGGGTGTATCGATGGGTTGGGATGCTCCCCTATGTTCTCAAGCCCAAGGGTTCTCTCTATATCTGCTGCGACTGGCGGCAATCTGCACTGTTCGAAGATGCAATCACCAAGGCAGAATTTACGATACTCAATCGCATCACATGGAAAAGAGACAAGGGGCGCGGTGCGTCGAAGAATTGGAAGCAGAACATGGAGGATATCTGGTATGCCGTGCGCGATAAGCAAAGCTATACCTTTAACCTCGAAGAAGTGAAGATCCCGAAGAAAGTCATCGCACCGTATAAAGAGAATGGCAAGCCAAAAGATTGGTATTTGAACGCTTCAGGTACGGCCGAACGCATGACGCATCCCTCGAACATCTGGACCGATCTCACCGTACCGTTTTGGTCAATGCCGGAGAATACGGAACATCCGACTCAAAAACCGGAGGCTTTGATCGAGCGTATCATTCGTGCAAGCAGCAATACCGGCGATAGGATCCTCGATCTCTTCAGCGGATCGGGTACGACTTCCGTTGTTGCCAAACGCCTTGGACGAAAATTTATCGGGATCGAGATGAATCCCGATTATGTGCGACTCGGACAGAAGCGAATTCAACTTTCGGAGAAAAAGAAAAAATGATACGAATCGGCTGCGTTCAATATAATCCTATCTTCGGTGACGTTGATTCCAATCTTGATAAGATCGAGAAGATAGTCTCCGATGCAAAGGCCGATCTCTTAGTCTTTCCTGAACTTGCCCTGACCGGATACTTTTTTACGTCATCTTCAGAAGCATCTCGGTACGCACAACCTCTTGATGGTGCAGCTATAGAAAGAATTCGGAAAATTGCTCAGGGGAATAATGTTGCAATCGTCACCGGCTTTCTGGAAAGTGATAGCGGAATCCTCTATAATAGTGCTATCGCTATTGATCGTCTAGGAAATGTTGCAGGTCATTACCGTAAGGTCCATCTCTTCTATTACGAGAAAGTTCTCTTTGCCGCGGGCGATCTCGGTTTTCCGGTCTTTGAGATCGAAGTTGGAAATGGTGAAAAGATCCGGCTTGGTATGGAGATTTGCTATGACTGGCGCTTTCCAGAGGCAACCCGCTCACTTGCACTGCAAGGCGCGGAAGTAATTGCAATGCCTTCGAACATCGTTACTACTACCGGAATGCTACTGGAAACTCTGAAAGTCCGTGCCTTCGAGAACAAGGTCATCCTAGCTTTTGCAGATAGGGTTGGATCCGAAAGTGCTCAAATTGACGGGAAAGTAGAGGATCTGGTTTTTCGAGGGCAAAGCTGCATAATAAACTTCAATGGGGATATCCTTTCCATCGAGCCAAGTCAAGGAGAATCAATAAGTTATGCTGAGGTAGAACCCGCGGGGAGTAGGCTAAAAACTATAAATAAATTCAATAATATAATAACAGATAGAATAAATAAAATGTACTTTACATGATTTTGTGAAGAACTTGTGGAGAAAAAAAGGAAACTAAATCTCCTGTGAACACGTATTCAGGCGCAACGTGATACAAGCGGAAAATATATTTAGCATTTCGAAGGAGGCCGTCAAGCGTTCGGGCGATGCATTGAAGCATCTTCCGAAGGAAGTGATAACGGCTGAAGAGATCGTTCGTCACCGCATCCAAACTTTTCTCAGAGTCGGTTTAGCAACAGTTTTCTTTTGGCTTAGCAGCCTTATCTCCATTGGAGCAACTGCCCTCGCCCAGGCAGCAACAAAGGACCAACCGACGAAAGCAAAAACAACGGCCCGCCATCGTCATCGCGCAAAGACTTTTAGGCACTCTCTCGATAGCAACACAGTAATGATCGGTACTGCATCCTGGTACGGTCATAAATTTCACAATCGCAAGACGGCTAGTGGCAAGCGCTTCGATCAGGATGCATTCATGGCAGCCCATCGCAGCCTTCCCTTCGGAACACTCCTGAGGGTGACGAACATTGCCAATAACCGGTCGTGCATTGTTGAAGTGACCGATCGCGGACCGTTCGTAAAGAATCGTATTATCGATCTTTCGCGCAGAGCTGCCAGAGAGTTAGGATTCGCCGATGCAGGTACGGCTCACGTCATCCTGCAAGTGATCGCTCCTACCGATATCACCTCCCTGCAACCCGGTATGCGCAGGTACCAAGGGCTTAGCGACGTCTTAAAGACTTCTGCTATCGCTTTGCAGGCACCTGTTCCGAGCAACTAATCCATTTCCTATCCATCAAAGTTTCTGGGGACGTAAAATCCCTTCACTTCGTTTGCCTCCGACAAAATAAGATTCACGTTTCAATTTTCTATTCATGCCAATTCTCTCCGTCGATAAGATCAGTAAAGATTTCCGGTATAAACCACTCTTTAGTGATGTCACTTTTAGTGTCGATTGGTCAGAACGTCTTGGCTTGATCGGGACAAATGGCAGCGGAAAGACAACGCTGATGCGAATCTTAAGCGGCGAGGAGAACCCCGATAGCGGTAAGGTCGATGTCGCTGCCGGAGTCAAGGTCGGATATCTTCCGCAAAATCCTTTTTTCGAACCTTCGGAGACGGTTCTCGATGCAATTTTCTCGCGGTCGAACGATGCACTTAGTCTGATCCATGACTATGAAGCTGCCTGCCATAAGTTGATGCTGCACTATGATGATCCTGCGCTTTCGAATCTGATCACTGAACTTAGCGCAAAGATCGAAGCTGCCGGAGCATGGGATCTCGAAACTAATGCCAAGATCATTCTGGCAAAGCTCGGAATCACCGATCTTGAAGCACGGATGGGCGAGCTTTCCGGAGGCCAGAGGAAGAGAGTTGCCTTGGCGCACGCTCTCATCGTCCAACCGGATCTCCTGATGCTCGATGAGCCGACCAATCATCTCGACGCCGAAACCATCAGCTGGCTGGAGCAATACCTTTCACGATATTCGGGAGCGCTCATTCTCGTGACGCATGACCGATACTTTCTCGATCGCGTTACCGATCATATTCTCGAGATCGATCGGGGAACGACACAATTATTCGACGGCAACTACGCCTACTATCTCGAGCGCAAAGCGGAGATGGAGCTGAATACGCAGATCGAGAAGCAGAAAAAAAAGTCGCTGATTAAAAGTGAACTTGCCTGGCTTCGTCGCGGAGCAAAGGCAAGATCCACAAAGCAGAAGGCTCGGATCGATCGAGCAGAAGCACTCATGTCTGCTCCGGTTGAACGCGAGAAAGAGCAGATCGAAATTACCATTCTCACACGGAAGCTTGGTACGAAAACCGTAGAGTTCGATAACGTTTCAAAATCCTATGACGGGAAAACACTTGTCAAAGATTTCACCTATGCCATGACTCGCGGCGAGCGAATCGGAATCATCGGCCCCAACGGCTCAGGCAAAACAACGCTACTGGAAATGATCGCCGAGCGCACCAAGCCCGACAAGGGGAAGATCGAAATAGGCTCGACGGTTGTCATCGGCTACTACGACCAGGAAAGCCGAAAGCTGAATGAAGATCAGCGCGTCATCGACTACATCAAAGATATTGCCGAACATATTCCGACTTCCGACGGCTCGACGATATCGGCTTCTCAAATGCTTGAGCGATTTCTCTTTCCACCGGAAATGCAGTACTCGGTGATCGGAAAACTTTCCGGCGGAGAGCGGCGCAGACTCTATCTGCTCCGAATTCTGATGGGTACGCCAAACGTCTTGCTGCTTGATGAACCGACGAACGATTTGGATATTCCAACTCTTGTCGCCCTCGAATCATTTTTGGATGAGTTCACCGGATGCCTTATTGTTGTCAGCCATGATCGCTACTTCCTCGATCGTACCATCGATCATATTTTCCGATTCGAAGGCGATGGGCATATTCGCGACTACCCCGGAGATTACTCTGCATTCCTGAAGATCAAAGAACAGGAATTGGTAAAAGCTGCCGAAGAAGAGGAGAGACTGAAAGCTAAGCAGAAGTCTTCAGCTCCGCAGAAGCCACTTTCCGATCAGAAAAATCGAAAGCTCAATTACAAGGAACAGAAGGAATTTGAGTCACTTGAAGCCGAGATCGCAAAAGCCGAGACCCGAAAATCGGAAATAGAGCAGGAGCTATCCAAGATGAGCAGCGATTTTGAGGCGATCCAGGGGCTATCACAGGAATTGGAGAAGCTTCTGAAGATATTGGAGATAAAGGTCGAACGCTGGGCGGAACTAGCGGAATATGCAAGTAAATGACCGAATTCTTCACAATTAGTGAACTTCCCGCCGCATAAATCCGTTTATTCTTGGCTTTTACAAGAGTGGCTGCGCACTTGGCGGCTATCTTCAAATTTTATAAAGGGTTATGGCTAAACAACAAACATTCGGAGACAAGACGAAGAAACAATCGATCGAGCGCGTTGAATTCGTGCCCCAGCTTGGCAAGAAAGCAAAGCTGACACCGGTTCGTTTTATCGGCATTGCCAAAAAAGGCTCGGATTATTTCTTCGAAGACCGCATTACCCGTCTGGCTGAACCAGAGGGCGGCGGAGATTCCATCATCCTGTAATTAGCAAACGAAATTCTAATACTTACGAACGTCTAAGATATGCCGTCAAAAAAGAAAACAGCTGCTTCCGCTCGCGATGCAGGCAATCAACGTCCGGGACAATACGGCACGAACAACCGTCAGAAACGTGACCCGAACAAAAAGAAAGTCGATCCGCTCAAACTTCGGAATATCACGTACGTCGATTATCGTGATATCCGTATCTTAGAGCGTTTCTTGAACGATCGCGGCAAGATCCTTCCGAATCGTATTACCGGAGTCAGCGCAAAATATCAGCGCAAGATCGAAAGCTCGATCAAGCATGCACGTCACATCGCTTTGCTTCCTTTCGTTGCAGGCGGATTGAAATAATTTTATTATCAGTAGAAACTACTACCATGGCAAGAGTTTGTGAATTGACCGGAGTTAAACCCCATGCAGGCAACCATGTCTCGCATGCCGTTAACCGTACGAAGACGCGTTTTATCCCGAATCTTCAGACAAAGCGCATCTGGGATCCCGATCATAATAAGTTCATTACGATCAAGGCAACGGCTCGCGCATTCCGTACGCTTGATAAGAAAGGCTTTTCAGCCTTCAAGAAACAAACCGTTCGCTAAGCGATCGGAAAGTCTTAAAAAGTCGTTCGCCATGGCGAACGACTTTTTCCGTTTATAGAAGTAAGCCAAAGATTGAAAGAATCGATATTCAGGAAAGCCGTCAAGCGTCTTGAGATCGCCATAAGGCGTGGATTTATCGCTTCCCTTCAGTTTCGCGGCCGATTTCGCTCTAAGACTGATAAATCGGGAAAAGCCCTTCCACTCCAACTTCCCGAGCATCCAACAATACTCTTCTTACGGCAGGACCGGTTGGGAGATGCCATTGTCTCGACACCTGTCTTTCTTGCATTATATAAGAAGTATCCCGCCGCACACTTCATCATGCTGCTCGGAGAGAATAACAAGGGCATGGCAGATCTTTTGCCGATTCCATGCGAGATCGTCATATACCGGAAAAAGCCTTTCGCCGACCTCGTAATGCTTTCGAAGCTTCGCAGGCGTAAGATCGATGTGCTGATCGATCTGATGGATAATCCTTCATCAACTTCGAGCATCCTGACGGCAGCAATCTCTGCCCGTTATTCAGTCGGCATCGAAAAGGAGAATTCCTCTTCCTATACTCACACTGTGCCGCTCGTCGACCGAGCGAAGTTTCACGTTGCGCGACGGATCGCAGAACTCGTTCGCCCCTTCGGGATCGATCCTGATTCCCTTTCGCTTCGCCCTGTACTGAAAGATCTCGTAGTTCAGCAGACACCAGGAAGGATAGGACTCGTGATCTCTGCCGGAGCGGCAAGCCGCTATGCATCCGTCGAGGCGAATGCAGGAATTGCCGCCGGAGTTCTGGCCGAAGGATACGCCACAGAAGTGATCATCTTCTTCCATCCGAAGGATAAGAAACTTGCCGAGCAAATTATCGATAGAACTAACGATTCACGAATCAAGCTCGGAAAGGCGACGACGAAGTTCGCAGAATATGCTGCACAGATCAAATCTTGTGAACTCATAATATCGCCCGATACGTCGGCTCTGCACCTGTGCTCGGCATATGGAATTCCTGTAGTTGGGCTCTATGCGCCTTTCCCTCCGGAGTTGCATTATTGGACTCCCATCGGTGTTCCATACGAAATGATCGTTCAGGAGCCATCACTTGAGTCACTTGCAGCAGCCGATGTGATCGAACTTGTAAGAAAGTTACGGGAAAGGGTAAAACCACAGGTTCGGCAGGAGGCCATAACATCCGCATGATATTCAGTAATTATAAACGACTGCTTCCCTACTCAAAGCCCTTTCGGCTGACTTTTGCGCTTGCCGTAATTCTGAACTCAATTAGTGCATTTTTCTACATCGTAGTTTTTGTTGCCCTGATCCCTGCCATGCAGGTTTTGCTGGGTGTGAGCAATACGTCGGGGGCAGCAAAATCCGCGATCCCCACGACGAACCTTCTGCCGGATAAGCAGGCACTCTTGGATTCCTTCAAACAGTATTTCCTTCAGGGTACAAAAGAAGAATCACTTCTGAAAGTTTGTGTCTTCATTTTCATTGCCTACGGTCTGAAGAATATTTTTCAGTACTTCGGCAATTACCTGATGTCGCTTGTTGAAGGTGGAATGAGCAAAACTCTGAGAGATGCCGTCTTCGAAAAACTTGCGACATTATC
The DNA here is from genome assembly GCA_030706385.1 of Bacteroidota bacterium. Taxonomy (GTDB): domain Bacteria; phylum Bacteroidota; class Ignavibacteria; order Palsa-1295; family Palsa-1295; genus PALSA-1296. Next base: position 20,798 of record JAUZOQ010000010.1, read on the forward strand.
ACTCGATTATTATTACGACCGCAGAACCGGCCAGCTCCTTCAACGCGTCACCGATGATGTCGGTGTGACGAACACGACGATCACCTCGAGCATCACGACTCTGATTCGCGAGCCTTTAACGGCCATAGGCTTTGTGATCACGCTTTTCTGGATCAACAGTACGCTTGCACTCATCGGTCTTGGCATTGCAGCTTCCAGCATTCTTCTGATCAACTTCTTAGGGAAATCGATTAAGAGGTATGCCCAGAAGGTACAGGAGAACATCGGCGGCTTTATGAGCGTGGCGCAAGAAATGGTTACCGGCATCAAGGTCGTGAAGTCTTTTGGTATGGAGAATTATGAGGTGGGCCGATTTAAAGAAGAGACTCGGAAGCACTTTATCTTTTCGCGCCGGCTTACACGGATCCGCCAGACAATCAGTCCGTTGAATGAAATGCTTGCGATTCTGGGCTTTATCGGAATTCTCTGGTTCGGCGGCCATGATGTGTTTGCCAAAGCAATGGATGGCGCCGATCTCTTCTTTTTCCTGATCGCACTCATAGCGCTGATGCAACCTGTTCGCGCCATGAGCGAAGTTGTAGGTAAACTTCACGAAGGAAGCGCAGCTGCCGATAATGTCTTCTCTGTGCTTGATGCCATTCCTTCCGTTATGCCTGGAATCCTTGAGGCACCCCCGGCAATAACCTCGCCCATTCAATTCGGAAATGTGAGCTTTCAATATAAGAACTCCGGAGAAGAGGCGCTCGACCATGTTACGATCGATATTCAGCCGAACGAAGTCCTTGCCCTCGTTGGGCCTTCCGGTGCGGGTAAGACAACGTTTGTCGATCTTTTGGCGCGGTTCTACGATCCCACGGATGGAAAGATCGTTCTCGGAGGATTCGATATCAAGGATTATGATCTCGTCAGCTTGCGCAAACTTTTCGGAATTGTCACGCAGGACACAATCCTCTTTCACGATACCATCTACAATAATATTGCTTATGGCAACCGCAATGCCACTGCTGCAATGATCGAAGAGGCAGCGCGAGCAGCGAATGCCCATGATTTCATACTTTCGACTCCGAAAGGCTATGATACGATCACCGGCGATCGCGGTGTCCGGCTTTCCGGTGGCCAGCGCCAACGCATCGCTATTGCGCGCGCACTCCTGAAGAACCCTCCTATTCTCATATTTGACGAAGCAACAAGCGCGCTCGATACAGAGAATGAAATGCTTGTTCAGGAAGCGATCGACAGGTTGCTTCAACAGCGTACTGCCGTCGTCATCGCACATAGGCTTTCGACCATCCAGAAGGCCGATCGTATCGCTGTCTTTGATAAAGGACGAATCGTTGAGGTCGGAACGCATGACGAACTTTTGGAAAAGACTGACGGAGTCTACCATCGGCTCTATATGATCCAAATGCGGGCGGCAAGCGAAGGCCTGGTTTCGGTAGAATAAGAACTTTGGGAATTCGTGGCACAACGACAACACTACAAATACCGCGAGCAAAAAGAATATCCGAAAGGCTTACCCTGGCATAAGAAATTCATTCGCGGCATTGAGAGAATAAACAAAGTCCTCTTTCTTCGACTTCTCGGAAAGATCCTCCGAATTCATCCGCGCGCTGAGCCCATTCCCTTATCGGAAGTCTCGAGCGTCCTCATTATTCGATACGATGCGCTTGGAGATATGATCGTAACAACGCCACTTTGGAGGATCCTGAAACGCCTAAAACCGGAAATCACGATCGGCGTTGCAGGAAGCTTCAAGAATCTCGATCTTCTTCGCGCCGATCCGGATATTGATTTCCTGTACGATTACACTGCTTCATCCCTGAGAGATTTTTTTAAGATTTCGGAAACGACACGAAAGCAGCAATGGGATGTTGTGCTCATGGGAAATTTCAATCAGAAAACCAGGAATGCCGTGATATCCCGTTTAGCGTCACCTCATGGAATTACTGCAACGGTGGGTTCGCCGAATGTTGAAGGTCACCAACACCTGTTCTCGCGGCTTGTTTCGTTGCCCTTGCCAATGAATCAAATGCCGATGACGGAGCAACTGCAATACCTGCTTTCCGGAGTCATCGCACTTCCCGAAGCAAAGCCGGAACGGCCTTCGATCGTTATTGATAATAGTATAGAACTGTCGGTTCGGCAGGAAGTTGGCAGCCTCTTGGAAAAGCCCGGATTCTCAAAATTCGTCCTCCTCAATATTGATGCTCCTGCATTCAAGAAATGGAATCTTGCCGATAACATAAAGTTAGCTCAGAGCATATCCAATTCGTATCCCGAGTATGCTATCATCCTCACGTCCCTGCCTGAAAACAAGGTGAAGATGGAAGGACTCCTTAAGGAAGCCGACATACAGCGGGCGTTTTATTTCGCAACGCCCGATATTCAGTTCATGACGGCTCTCATCAGATGTTCTTCCCTCGTGATTACGCCTGATACCTCGATCGTACATCTTGCAAGCGCAGAGAATAAACCTATCGTTAGTTTTCATCTGACTGCCGGAGAGTGGCTACCATATAAGGTGGATGCTTTCGTCATATTGCCCGTAAAAGGAGAACCGATAAGTTCTATTCCCTTTGAGACGGTCTGGACTGCCGTGAAGACGATGTTAGACGAACGACACGATCGGAATGATCGGACGACTCGACTCGTCTACGGTGAGAATCCATCCGAAGTCGTTATCCGAACCGATTAAGAACACTACTTCAGCTCCCAATAGAGTTGGTATTTTTTCGTATGGAGAACGTGATTATATCTGGCGGCCAGTCCTTGGTTTATTCTATTAAGCAGCGACTTCTCCTCCGGCGTAGGCTTATAAAAAACATCCCACGATACATACATCACCGAGGCATCGGTTCTCGGTACGCTACCAATCCTGGCAAGTGAATCGAGTTCATCCCATGTCTTCGTATACCCCGGGCGGCTTGAGTCCCAGCCGAGCAGCCAGCCTTCCGTATAGAAATTTAGCTGCGGCAGATAGACTTCGTGCGGGAACCCGTCTTGATATGCAGTCAAAGAATGGATGTTAGGTGATCGGAGCAACATCGCTCCGACTTCTCCCGCACCATCGACATAGGCTTCCTCTCTGCGTTCTGCCATCCTATAGAAATTCGCACAAAGTAGAAATGCAACAGCCGTTATCATCGTAACTCCCTGAAACGATGAAGGAATCCGCTTATAGATCAGGATGACAACGATTGCCGTGAGTGCAATCGCTATCAGAAACGGCGTGATCTCGAATTGAAAGAGGTTCAGATTCATGCTCCGGTCACGAATCGATCTGCGAACAAGTTCGCTGGCACTCCAGGCGATGGCTGGAAGAAGAATACTTAAGAATAGAATAGCCCTTCCCTTCTCGAATTTCCTATTCAGCAATTCTTCAATGCAAACGCCGGCCACCATCAATGCGGGTAAGAAGAGGAAGAGTAAAAAATGCAGCATTCTCGTGTGAAAGCTCGACATGAAGAGTAACATTCCGAGAAACCAGAGTATGCTGAAAAGCGAGAGTCTTGAATGCGGAGTATCTCTCATCTTCCATTTTGTAAGAATTGTCGGAAATGCGATCACTCCGAGCACGAGGAACGGAAAGTTAATAACGATTTGATTCAGATAGTACCACCACTCAGTAGTCCATTCCTTTGCATATGTTCCGGCTTTCATTGAACCGACGAGATGGGCATAATCGCCATAGAAATCCGGATGCCGTAGTAGCATAACAATATACCATGGAGCAGCCACAATGAAGGCACTGCCGAGAAGCAGTATTAGATTCTTTTTCCAATTCGCCGATCGATAGATATATGGCAAGGCAAGGAGGAATGGCAGTAAGTACACTCCCTGAACGGCTTTTGTAGATAGTGCGCAGCCATAAAGCAGTCCTGCGATGATGGCAGATCGAGAACTATCGCTTTCAAATGACCGAACTGCATAGTATGCGGCAGCCATAATAAAAGCCAACATGGGAATATCAAGCTGTGCATGATGTCCGTACCAAAAGAAGGTTTGCGCCGTGCCCAGCGATGTGGCAAGGATGAGAGCTGTCCAACGCGAGAATAAGCGAAGGGCAAGCTTGTAAAAAAAGAATATCGCCGCAACGGCTGCGATCGCTGAAACGATACGGAGTGCAAATACTCCGTCTCCGAAGATCATTCTCGTATAAGCCATCAACCAGATCACAAGCGGAGGATGGGTAGAGGAGTATAAGCCGCCGATGGCGTACTGCGTCTGGTCAAGCCATGCACTGAATTTGAGGCATGCCTGGGCTCTGATCAAATAGAGAGATTCATCCCACGACTGGATCTCTCCAATACCGAGACGGTAGAACTGGAGAATGGCTACGGCTCCCAGTAATACGATCTCAGGGATGCGATCTTTGATCTTATTCCAATACAATCGGAGATGGCGTGAATGAAAGCACAAATATAAGGATGGTTAGGACTCCGATCACGATCCTCTTAAGATCCATTGGTGATTCATCCACGGCTGCCGGATGCCTGAATTTTATGACGAAGACGATCATGATCACCCAGAATATCCAGGACGAGCCACCGGGTACTGCGATCGCTTCCAGCCATTTGAATGCACTCGGAAGTGAGTCACCGGCAAGGCTTATGACAAGCTCCGGAATCGAAAGCGCTGCAAGGATCGAAACAGTTACGATTCCAATGATCCGATGAATGCTCTTCGGAAATAATCCGTACATTAAATGTCCGCCATCGAGCTGGCCAACCGGAAGAAGATTCAAGGCCGTGACGAACAAGCCAAACCAGCCTACGCAAAGCATCGGATAGTGATACATTTCCGACATCGGCGGAATATAACCGGAATGATTGGCAAATACTTTTTCCATCAACGAGTAAAGTATCGTCTTCCCAAATGTCAACTCACCTCCGGGCGGCGCCTGCATGAGAGGATAACCAGGATGGATCGCCTGCAAATACTCTATTCCCGGCAATGTAGCAAAGCCGATCGCAAGAATAATAATGCACACAATAAATCCGGCGATCGGACCGGCAACGCCAATATCAAAGATTATCGATCTGCTCGGAATACGTTGACGCGTGCGAATGACGGCACCAAATGTGCCGAAATTCGGCATGATTCCCATCATCGTTCCGGGAAAAGGGATGTAGTAAGGAAGCGTTACATCGACTCCATGGATTCGTGCTGCAATGAAATGTCCGAACTCATGGGCTGAAAGAAAGAGCAGCAGAAGCAGGGCATACTCCAGTCCAAAACTAAAATTCGTAAGTTCGAATGGATCATGGCCACTCCAGGCAACACCGGCAAGGGTTGTCGTGTAGAGTGTCAGAATGAATAAGATGAGGTGAAGCCATGCCCGTTGCTTCCCTAAAAGGCGTTCAAGTGTTGGTGTCAAGATCTTCGCATGATTTTTTGATCATGCACAGAACAATTATCCATGATCGAGGAGTCCATTATTAATTCTCATCCGCGAGGAATTCTAATCTCAGAAATGAGGCTATGTCGAAGCGAGCTACTGAAATCTATTTTGGCTCCAGATCTTTCGCCGAACCCAGACGTATGCCGATCTCAAACCCATCCTGTTTGATGTCGCCCTCGGCTCCGTAACGGGTTCTTCCGGTGTGGTACTCGGCATAGAGATCGGCGATCTTGCTCCAAGGCATTGTTCTCCTATAGGTCAGGCCGGCGCTGTAGGCGGCCAGCGTTGGACCTGCTGCAGTGCTGAGCGTTGCAAAGAACTGGTTTCCGGCATCGTTATAAACTATGAAATCCAGAACTCCCGGAAATTGAAAGCGTTGCTCAATATCTTCTACTTGATGGAACACATACTTAACTCCCAGAGATAAGCGAAAGCTAGAGCGCTCGGTTTCATCGAAGAGCGTTTCGAGCGAAACGAACTCGCGGCTGAAGTGACTGCTCGATCCACCGACAATATTTTCCGCTCCATCGACAAGATGAGAAGAGATGTGGCTCAGGCGGAAACGCATTCGCCAGGGCCGGAGATTACCACCCCAGATCGGCAGGGGGAAGATGCTATAAATTCCGAAGAAATAATCGGCTGTCTGCACCGGGAAACGGAAATCGGAATATGCTTTCAAACCGCTCCAGATAAGGCCTTCAGCTCCGAGAGCGACGGTTCCTAACCGGGTGATCTCGCCTCCGAAGCCTGCTTCGAGCCTCCACCATTGCGGCTTGAAATCGAATGCCGTTCCGAACCGGTTCGGCTCCAGAAATGAGCCGCGCATTTCCATCCACGTCGGTACCCAATGATCCTTCCAATGATAGGCAGTATACTCATCCTGAGCACGAAGCGAAGATGCCGAAAGGCATCCTGCGATAAAAAGAGCGAGGAATATTTTCACGTATGGTAGACTCTTCCTTTCCATTTTACATCCTTCTGTACATAAAGAATTGGAACACATAGCAAGAAGAAGAACAGATACAACTGATAGACAAACAAAAACCAAATAAGCTTCAACTGTTTTAAACCCCGCAATACGGGATAGATGATCACCAGATCACCGGAAAACTTCAGCAAGAATACCAGTCCTGCAAATTTAAGGGGTAAAACCAAGGGCGCAGCAATAAGTGTGAATGCTCCGATAAAACCGAGAAGCAAGATGATCCGACCCATGAGCTTGATATCCTTACCTCCGATCACCCAACGGTGCTTCTGACGCCACCATGTACTGAAATTGCCGGGCGGCTCGCTCTTTACAAGCAGTTCGTCATTCGCCTTGAACCGCACCTTCCAGTGAGCCGAATTCCAAATCGTTTGGAAGAGCGCAACATCTTCGGTTACGCTGAAGGGAATGTTGCGGTAGCCGCCAACATCCTGGTATGCCTGCTTTCGGATGGAGAGATTGTTTCCGATCACGGAAACGGGAATATCATAATTTATCGCAGCCATCGAAAGTCCCAGCAGCTCCGTCATTTCAAGCGATTGCGCGACGTCGAACGGCTTCATCGAATCCAGCACCGTTATGCTCGAGACCATTCCGGTATTTTTCTCAAACCACCGCAGATGTTCACGTACCCATTTCGGATTCACGGTGCAATCGGCATCGGTTATCAATACAAACTCACCCTTCGACCTATCCATGCCAAGGATCAGGGCACTGACCTTTCCCTGAAATCCGGTATCGGGAACATTCGTCGTTGAAAGCATGTGCAGATGTGGAAGCCTCTTCATCCACTCTTCAAGGATCTTAGACGTGTTATCGGTTGAATTATCATCGACTACCAGGATCTCAAGACGATCTGAAGGATAATCCAACTTGCTCAGGGATTCGAGGCAGCCTGCAATATTTTCTTCTTCATTCCGTGCACAAACAAGTACTGTCACTTCCGGAGCAGTTGCGAACGGAAAATCGGACTTACGGCGCAACCCGCGCAGCAACCCCGGCAGGAATGATACCAGGCCCAGGAAATACAGGGCTGCGGCAATGAGAATCGAGATTTCGAAGGGGTGCAAACTTTAAATAATATTAATCATCTCCACTCGATGACTTCAACATGAAAATCAAGAAGAACCTCACTCGGATTGGTCGTATGCAATTGCATGACGATCTTATCGCCGATCCCAAGCGGCCCGGTGCCTTTCGGCGTTCCGGTAAAGAGCATATCGCCCCGTTTAAGCGAACAGGTTCGAGATAAGTAGCTTACCATCATCTCCGGCGAAAAGATCATTTGGTTTGTCGTCGCCCGCTGCCGTAAGTCACCATTGATGAAAAGAGAGAACCCGAGTTCATCGAATGGCGGCGCGGATTCGAACGGGATAAAATGACTTACCTGAGCCGAGCCGTCAAATCCTTTCGATAGCGTCCAGGGCAGGCCTTTGCTCTTAAATTCGTTCTGCTTATCACGCATTGTCAGATCCAAGCCAACGCCATAGCCCGCGATGATATCGGCTGTTCCGAAGGCCGGAACATTCCGTCCTCCTCCACGAAGCAGCAGGACTAACTCTCCTTCGAATTCCAAGGCCTCGGTTTGCGGAGGATATTCGGCAATATTATACGATCCATGCCGCAATGCACAGTCGGGCTTCACGAAGACGACAGGATCTTTCGGGACTTCATTCCCTAGCTCCTGAATGTGCTCTACATAATTCCTGCCGACACAAAAAATCGTCCCGTGCTCATACGGATGATCGTGGTGATCACCCTCGAAAAGTAATTCCATTGCGACTCGTGTTTTGTGTAGTACTTCGGACGAATATACGGAGAAATAACCTATTCGGAGCGGGATATGCGGGATTTTTGTCCTTAAGTAAGTTCAAACGGCGCTCCGTCTTAGCTCTAGTTCTGAGCGTTCAGCCATTCCTGCAAGATGATCCTTGCAGCCTCTTCATCTTTTCTGAATTTCTCTTCCCTTTTGGTTTTCGTCCAACCCTGCTCAGCGATATTCGACTGCGCCATTACAGATGTAAGACGTTCATCGTAAAACACGTGCTGGACGTTCTGTGCATCGAGCTTGGCGAATAACTTCTCTGCGAAAGTCCGGACTTCGGAGGTAAATGCACTATCAGTGCCTGCCAGTGTTCTCGGAAGCCCAAGAATGACACAGCCAACCTGCTCTTTCGCAACGAGAGCCAGGATTTCCTTTTGGAGACGGTTGGTATTTTCCAGGATTCCGATCGGACGAGCCAACATGCGAAGTTCGTCGCTTATGGCTAAGCCGACCCGCTTCGAACCATAGTCGATCGCAAGTACGCGAGAGCTTATTTTCATTACTCTTCGTATCGCTCTGCCGAAGTAACGCCACGGACATGGCGAAGTTTTTCCAGAAGGCGGCTCAGGTGATAGGTATTCTTCACGTAGACAGTCATCTTGCCGTCGAACATCTGATCTGCCGTATCGATACTGAACGAGCGGATATTCGTGTTATTGTAGCTCGATATCACGTGAGTGAGATCACTGATCATGCCGGGACGATCTTCGCCGTAAATACGAATACCGACAAGATAATCTGCAGCTTCTTCCGTACCGGGCCATTCGACATCGATCAGACGCTCCTTACGGTTATCCAACTGCATCTGAGAGATGTTATGACAGTTGCGCCTGTGGATCTTTACGCCGTGGCCAATCGTCACAACTCCTACGACATCATCTCCGGGAACAGGAGTGCAGCATTTTGCATAACTATAGAGAAGGTCATCGCGCTTTCCTTGAATGAGGATTCCGGTTTGCCTGCGGGATTCATCCAGATACGGTACCTCTTTCGGCACAACTTCTTCCTTCTTCTCCTGGCCTCCGGGTTTGAGCCAATCACGAAGCTTCGTGACGATCTCATCGGCATCGACTTTTGCATCTGCTAATGCCAGATGAAGCTTACCGATGTTGCCGGAACTTGTCGTCGTGGCAAACTTGGAAAGCGTATCATCGTTAACATGCAACTTCGCCTTCGCAAGATGTTTTTGAAGGATCTCTTTGCCTTCAAGGATCTTCGTGCGCTGCTCTTCATCCTGAAATTTTCGGATCTGATTCCGGGCCTTGTGGGTGACGACAAATTGCTCCCAATCAGGATTCGGTTTCTGGTTCTTCGAAGTGATGATCTCGACCTGATTTCCAGAGACGAGTTTCGTATGAAGCGGGACGATCTTCCCGTTGACTTTCGCACCAATTGTTCTCAGTCCGACCTGGGTATGGATCTCGAATGCGAAGTCAACAATCGTCGAACCTTTGGGCAGAATCTTCAAATCTCCCTTCGGTGTAAATACATATATTTCATCCTGATAGAGATTTAGCTTAAAGCTCTCCATCAGCGCCTTTGGCGCGTCGTCACCGTGTTGCTCGAATACATCCGAAACCCACTTCACCCACTCTTCGATCTCCGGATCGGTCTTAGTAATATTCTCCTTGTACTTCCAATGAGCGGCAACTCCCTTCTCGGCAATTTCATGCATTCCCTTGGTCCGGATCTGAACTTCAACCATCTTTCCGGTCGGACCGATAACGGTAGTATGAATGGACTGATATCCATTCTTTTTCGGCACGGAAATATAGTTCTTGAATCTCTCAGGAACGGGAGTGTAGATCGATGAAACGATTCCGTAGACTGAGAAGCAATCGTTATCATTCTTCGTATCGATAATGATCCGGATCGCGAAGAGATCATAAAGATCTTCGACCTTCTTGCCAAGTCGAATCATCTTATTGTAGATGGAGAAGATATGCTTGGGGCGTCCGACGATCTCGAACTTATATCCTTCTTTCTCCAACTCCTTTTTGATCGGAGCCACGACTTCGGCAATATAGTTCTCCCGGTCAACGCGTGTCTCAACAAGAAGCTTCTTGATATTGTCGTAGGCTTCGCGGTTCAGGACTTTGAAGGAAAGATCCTCCAGCTCCCATTTGACCTTCGCCAAACCGAAGCGATGGGCAAATGGAGCATAGACATCGAGTGTTTCCTTTGCCATCCTGAGCTGGCGTTCCGGCGGAAGGTACTCGATCGTGCGCATATTGTGCAATCGATCGGCAAACTTGATGAGCATAACGCGGACATCATCGACCATCGAAAGCATGAGCTTCCGATAGGATTCGGCCTGTGTGATCTCACGCGATTTGAAAATATCGGAGATCTTCGTCGCACCGTCGACGATTCCTGCAACTTCATCGCCGAACTCCTCCCTGATCTCTTCCAGGCTGTAGGCTGTATCCTCGACAACATCGTGAAGAAGAGCACAGGCGACGGAGACATCATCGAGCGGGATTTCCTGCGCGACGATCATCGAAACGGCAAAGGGATGGATAAAATACGGTTCGCCGGAAGCGCGGCGGTCGTTCTTATGGGCATCGTAACAGAGGCGCAATGCCTTCGTTACCATCGGCTCGTCGAAGTTCTTAAGATTCTTTCGGCAGGCCTCAAGAAGTTCGGCTAACTTTTCTTTGTAAAGCGATTCGCTTGTATCGGTAAGATTTTTTTGAATACCACTTTCCTCTCCATCAGGCGGCGGCCCAGAAGTATCGGGAAGCGGAGCTATGGTACTGTCCCGGACCATGCTATTTGTATCTCTGAACTCCGAACCATCCGAAATATAGGGTTACTCCGGCATTCAGATGCGTAAAGACGATCGGATCGCCCGTCGTATTGAAATCAAATCCCCCTGCCTGCTGCTCTCCGGTGAAGAGAAATGCAGCACCGATCTGCACGAAAGGTGTAAGAATGAAGTTGTCGCCCAGTTCCCAATCGTAGCGAGCTCCGATCAACCCTTTGATACCTCCGCGGCTGAACGAATGCTCCAAGTTAGCACTCGGGCCCTTGACTACACCACCGGCAACGGAATCTACAGAATAGTAATCTTGTGAATTGGTAATAGTCACATGCATGTATCCCAGCCCCATGTAGAATTTTACCGGACTTCTGGGATTGATCACAAAGCGAAAATCGAAAGAAAGATACTTTGTCGACATATCTTCATGAGTCGGCACGAAGTAGTGCGTTGGAATCTTGTTCGTATCCAAATGCGCCGGAGGAGAACTTTCAGATGCGCGGAATAATCCATCCTTGCTAAGGTCGTCGCCAAAGGTAAAGGAATTATACGATATTTCAAAATCGATCCCTCGTGTAATTGCCGTTCCAATAGAAAAGGATGTGGCAAGAACGGAGGTTGGTGTAAGTGATAACCGAAGCCCCTGATTGACTCCGGAAAGATTGCCGACTCCGAGACCAGCACCAATTCCGATGGCCTTCCATACAATAGGAGTTTTTGCTCGTTCGCGCAAGCGCTCTTCGTCTGCCATTTTTTCAACGGCCCTGATCGAATCCTTCCGAGCCTGCTCCATCGCTTCGCGCATTAACTGCTCTTGTTCCTGCTGCACGGCTTTGATCGAATCGCGCCGCCTCTCTTCCTGGGCACGCATCAGTTCATCTCGCTGCTTTTTGATGATCTCCTCAGCTTCGCGGCGTTCTTTTGTCAACACCGAGTCGGGTGGCTTGCTGCCGGGTTGTGCAAACGTATTCTGGGATGAAAAGAGGAACATCGTCATCACTAGCATGCTAAGTGCGAATAGTCGCCTGGCATTGTTCGTAGTCAAAGTCATTATCTCGTGTACGTCTTTCTTTTTAAGTTCAGCAATTTTTTGCGCAATAAGCCCTAAGAATACCGGGCTGTTTCTTTTGCCGCGATTGGGCACAGGCGCAAGGTACGGAGAATCGGTCTCGATAAGGATCCTATCCTCCGGAGTTTCGCGGACAACATCGGTCAGTGTCGTATTCTTATACGTGATGTTCCCAGTATAGCTAACACAAAAACCGAGCGAAACGGCTCTCTTCATTTGGTCGGAATTGCCCGAAAAACAATGAAATTGCCCAAATCCGGTATCGGTGTGGCGTTCTCCATAATACTCGGATACGATCTCAAGGGTTTCATCGATGGAATCCCGGGTGTGAATGATAATAGGCTTGCCCAGCTCCAGAGCAAGTTCAATTTGTTCACGGAATGCCGCTATCTGTATCGGCTTTGGGCAGAAATCATAGTAATAATCAAGCCCTATTTCACCGATAGCTGCAACTTTTGAATTGTCGCGTATCTCTCTTATGATCCTCTTCCGAACGTCATCATTCCACTCCTTTGCGCTATGGGGATGAATGCCTAGTGCGCAATAGATATTCTTATGTTCCGATGCGATCTTGAGCGTGGCATCGAAACTTGATAGATCGATTGCCGGAACAACGAAATGACTAACTCCCGCCGCTTCGGAAAGAGCAATGACCTCTTCCCTATCGGAATCGAATTGTTCGGTCTGGATATGGCAATGCGTATCGATCATTAAAATAACGTTTCGACTCTGAGTGAAAAATTTCGAATCGGGGCAATATTACCCACGATCTCTACGTAATAGTAATTCAAAAGATTCTGAACCTGCAGACTGAAAATGACCGGCATTCCGAACAAGCCATGCATTGCATAGCCAAGCCGGACGTCCCATATATAGGCATTCACACGGGCGTCTCCATCAGGTACCTGCTTGATCAGTATCGAATCCACCGATTCGTATTTCGAGATGTAACGAAAATCGGAGGAGAGCGACCATGAACCAAGCTTCGTCTCTGCACGCGCTTGCAACAAATGCCTCGGCCGGAAGTTCAGGATCTGCTTCGTTATCCTGTCCCGAGGAAATACGTACGTATAGCCGAGGCGTAACGTCAGATCGTCATTAGAAAAAGGGTAATATTCAATGACCTCTTCATGGCCGAATATCTCTGCTTTTGTAAGATTGCCAAACTGGATGACCGAGGCTCCATTCTGGCTCACGAAATGTGCCTCGATCAGATTGTCGAACGACGAATAAAACATTGCACCATCACAGAAAATATGTTGGTCCCTGTAGCTTCCGCCGATCTCCGTTGATATGCTTCGTTCGGGTACGAGGTCAGGATTCGGTATGACATGAAATCCGCTAAAGGTTTGATCGATATATTTTTCGCCAATCGTCGGAGCGCGGAAGCCTGTTCCGAACGAAGCCCGGAAATCAAATCCGCCTCCCGCATTCAGAGATGCGCCGAACTTTGGCGAGATACTTCCTAGAGAGGACGATTCATCATACTTCAATCCATCGGCCCGGAGACCGAGAGTCAATATGAACGGAGAAAGTTTATACTCCCCTTGCGCAAAAGCTCCGAGCGATGTTCCGTGATGGCTTTGGAACAGATCGGAATTCACATTCTGATACAAACCAAGAATGCCTGTCGTCAAATAGAGCGAATCCAGGATGTCGCTGTTGCTTTCGAATTCGAGATAGTAGTTCGTTGCATTCGAATGCGGACCCGGCGTACCACCGGATACCGTCGGATCGGTCGAAAACTGAGTGTAGAGCACACTTGCCCGCGTTGTTAGTAGGAAATGATCGCTGAGAATACTTTGAAGCGATGATTGCACGTTTGCCTTCATTGAGTGAATTCGTCCGTTGATCGCTCCGAGAGAATCCGACGGGAAGAACGCATGGTTGAGATCCTTCCAATACAGGAATCCGCCGTGATCTTCATTGGCAAAGAGCAGGCTCGTCTCGAAGCGGTCATGGTCGGAAAATGGAGTGGTCACTTTTGCAAACCCGCTTGACTTATAGGAATCATCACCGAGCCTATAGCCCTCATTGCGCCGCGCAGCAAAGCTGGCAAGCAAGCCGGTCTTATCTATCGTGCAGGATGCCCCGCCTTCAATGGATGCGAACCTTCGTGTTTCATCCGTGATCCGCCATTCCGGATATTTTACTTTATCGTAGAATCCGGCATTCGCGTTGATCGCGCCAATCAATGTATCGCTCGGCTTTCTTGTAATGACATTGATGACTCCGCCCAATGCGCTTGAACCATAGAGAGCAGATCCTGCGCCCTTGACGACTTCGATACGCTCAATATTCATGAGTGGCAACGCATCAAACTTGATATCGCCATTATCGGCGGAGAGAAACGGCATTCCGTCCAGCAAGAAAAGGACTCGAGAACCGACAGATCGTGCATACCCGGATGAGCCGCGAATATTTACTTGTGACTCGGTCACCGATACTCCGGGAATATATCGCAGCGCATTATCCACTGCCTCCGGTGAACGGCCGTTAATCTCATCGGCCTTTACAATGCTCATCGAAACGGGAATATCCTGCACTGCCGTAGTATGGCGTTGAGCAGTAACGACGATATCCTGGCCGAGAACTGCCTTCTCCACCAGCTCGATTGTGAAATTATTTTCTTTCGGTACGGCAATTGTCGTATCGTAGTAACCAAGCACAACGATGCGGATAAATCGCACACTGTCACTGCGGATAAGAAACTCACCGCTGACCTTGGTGATCTGTTTCCGAAGAGGCTCTTTTGTTCTCGAGAGAGCTTCTACGAGAGCTCCCGCTATAGGCTCATGAGTCTTTCTATCTTTGACGAAGCCGTGAATCAACGATTGATTCGTCGTCTCACCTTGTCCGAAAGCGATCGGCGGCGCCAGAAGCGAGAGGAGCAATATGATTGCGATGGACTTCATTTGATAAACGGCTGCCTCGGCAATGAATCGAACCTAACAACAAGATCGACTCCGCTTCGGCGCTCTCCGCTTCTGAGCGTGAAGGTTAGAGCAGAATCCTTTTCATCATGAGCAAATGCAATGACTTTCCAATCGGTAAAGAGATTGCCATAATTCTGCGCGATTCCGAGATAGTGATACACTGTATCCGGCTTAACGCCAATAGTAAAGCTTGTATCTCGTAAAGGATCCGGGCTCAGCAAGAACGGCAGCACTGTCGTATTCAGCCCGTTGATCAGGATCGAGTCGGTGTATAAGGGCGGTGGCTGAACAAGGACGATGGCAAGGATCTTTACCGAATCTTTCGGAGTGCCGATGAAATGCACCGTCCCCGAGATCGAGGTAACGCCCGGTGGCGCAAGCCCTTTGTCGCAGGAAAGTATAAAAAACGTGAGAAGAAGAAATGCGAGTTTCTTCAAAGATTAATCTGGGATGAGTTGTATTTGAAAAAAAACAGATGCATATTGCAGGTGGTTCAAAACGTACTCTACAGAATCTTTCCCCCTGAAGCGACGAAGAACGGGCATATTCTATTTCGTTTCTGCCTCTTCGATCCCCTCGTCGAGTGCTTTGAAGACGGCGTGATCCTTCTCATAAACAGTGCTAAAAATATCTTTCGCCTTGAGAAAGTATTGCTTCGCCGTCTTCTTATCAGAGACAAGGTAGAGTTTTCCTAAGTAGAAATGCAGATTCCCATAAATATTCTTCTGTGTTTCATAAACCGGAAGTTTTGACTTCAAGAACGAGATCAGTTCATCGGTTTTGTCGTAGCCCATGTAGATATCGGCAAGATTATTATAGATCGTCGGCTTTTCGGGCGCAAGAAGAAAGAATGCGTTCAGAGCATCTGCGCGCTTCGGATTCCCGGTTCGGACATAGAGATCGAGCATCGGTTTGATGTTCTCATAATTCCCTGTATCGATCGTATTTGCAGCTTCGTAATAGATCGCTGCGTTCTTATCATCATGAAGCTCGACGTAGGCCTGAGCGACGATTCGCGCTGCGTCGGATTTCAACTCCGGCTCTTTATACAAGTCGATCGCATTCTTCGCATACTTGATCGCATTCTCCCGATCATCGGTAAAGAGATAGGCGTATGCAAGATTGTAGTGAGCATCGGCGAAATCATTTTTCAATGCGATCGATTGAAGAAAATATGGAATCGCTTCTTTATTCTGCTTATTGCTCAGGAGAATATATCCGAGCGCATAGAATACGTGATCATCTCCTAAGCCATGATCGATGGCAATCTGATAATTCTTATTGATCAGCCGCTGCAGCTCCTCTTCTTCCTTCAGCCACTGGCCAGGATACTTCAGGTTCACGTCGTAATAAAAATCACCGAGCCCCTTGTAGAGTTTGTAATTATCCGGATGTTTTTTTATCAGCCTGGTAAGTACGCTATCCGGAGCGAAGACATACATGCCGAACGATCCTTCTTTGCCCCGATAATCCATGATATCCTCGTTCTTCTCCAGGTCTTTCAAAGCGAACATTTGGTGCATGATACTCGTGATGAAATACTTCAGGACTATCTCTTCCTTAAGTAAGACGATCTCCGGATTATTGTTCTTGGGATCTTCAGCATCCAGCGCTTTGTAGGCGCTTTCATACTTCTTATCTGCAATAAGGCTTCTCGCTTGACCGATAACTTTGGATTCCGGCTGACCAAATGCGGTAGCAGCAAAGGCAAATACACAAACGACCAAAAAAATATTTTTCATGGCTTCCTGAGATCTATTGGAAGGTTCAAATATACGCCACGAACGGCTCGGCACTCCTAGACATTGAACCGAAAATGCATTACGTCTCCATCTTGTACCGTATAGTCCCTGCCTTCGCTTCGTAGCAGGCCTGCATCTTTCACCGCAGCTTCCGTCTTCAAGCGGACAATATCATCATACTTCATCACTTCAGCACGAATGAACCCCTTTTCGAAATCCGTATGAATGACTCCTGCCGCTTCAGGGGCCTTCGCACCTTTGCGGACAGTCCAGGCGCGGACTTCCTGTTTACCGGCCGTGAAGTAAGTCTGAAGGCCAAGCAAGTCGTATGCTGTGCGAACGACGGTATTAAGGCCCGGTTCTTCCATGCCAAGCTCCTTGAGAAACGCCGTCCTGTCTTCTTCGGGAAGTTCGGCAAGTTCCATTTCGATCTTCGCGCAGATCGGAACAACCCGAGCATCCTCTTTCGCAGCAATGGCCCGGACCTTCTCGATATAGGCATTGCCCTTTGCCAAGCCGTGCTCATCGGTATTGGCAATGTAGAGTATCGGCTTTCGAGTCAGCAAATGCATATCGCGGATCCACAGGCTTTCATCATCATTAGCAACGACAAATGTCCGCGCAAGTTTTCCGGCTCCGAGATGATCTTTCACCCGCGTATAAAGGTCGGCTTCAGCTTTCGCCTTCGGGTCGCCCGTCTTTGCTTTTCGTGCCGCCCCATCGACTTTCTTCTCGACCGTTTCAATATCCTTGAGAATCAATTCTGCATCGATGATCTCGATATCGCGCTCGGGATTGATCGAACCATCGACATGGATCACGTTATCATCATCGAAGCAACGGACGACATGAAGGATCGCATCGACATCGCGGATATGAGAGAGGAATTGGTTACCAAGGCCTTCGCCGGAAGCCGCACCTTTGACAAGTCCTGCAATATCCACAAATTCGATCGTGGCCGGCACCTCTTTATCGGGCACCATGATCTCCGTCAGCACTTTCAGGCGACTATCGGGAACGGCAACAACTCCGGTATTCGGCTCGATCGTACAAAAAGGGTAATTTTCGGCAGCGGCAAGATTAGTCGCCGTGATCGCATTAAAGAGAGTTGACTTCCCCACATTCGGCAAGCCGACGATTCCGCATTGTAAACCCATAAATTCCTGATCCTTCGTTATATTTTGTGCGGCTCTAAAGCGCAGACGAGCGGGATTTGTTCCACTTCGATAGCTATTGGCAAGTCATTGAGCATAAAGCTCTTCTTCCTGCATCGGACATCCGCCCCTCTGGTTTCCCCGTATCTTTGTATACCGTGGAATTACCTAAGTATAAATATAACGAGACGTTCCTGACCCGAAAGGAGCTGGAAGCCCTTCTGAAGGAGAAGAACTTCAGTGCGCTGGATATCAATCTGGCCCTGGATGCCTACGAAATGGCCGAAAGTGTCCATGAAGGCCAGAAACGGCCGGACGGAACTCCCTATTTCTGGCATCCGAGCCGCGTGGCGAAGATCGCGATCTCAGAGCTTGATATCCGCGATATCAATTTCATCACAGCAGCTCTTCTTCACGACGTTCTCGAAGATTCTCAAGTGATCACGGCAGAGATTCTGGAATATAACTTCAGCCCGTATACCAGTTATCTGGTTCAGATGCTTACCAAGGATATCAAGGCCGAAGGAATGCTCCGGGAAATTGTCGAGAAGGAGTATGTGGAGCGGCTCTCAGGCGCCACCGAAGATGCCCGGATGCTCAAACTCTGCGACCGCCTCGATACTTTCCGATGTCTCGAATTCAATGTGAAGAAGAATCCCATCAAATATGTGATGGAAACGACGAAACATTATTTTCCACTTGCCGAGGGAAGTGATAATCCGAAGATGCAATATCTTGTCAAAGAATTGCAGACTGCCCGCAATAAATTTTTAGGATAGATTCGATCTCCTCTGTCCGTGTCTTCTCCCTAACCCTGTGCTGCCCATCTGATGATCTCGGCATACTTCCCACTCCAATTCGCCCAGTTATGACTTTCACTCGTCTCGCGATAGGTAACTTCGTATCCCTTGTGCTGTAAGGTTTTCAGCATTTCCCGCGTCCCTTCGAGCGCATCGTTAATCGTGCCGGTATGGAGATAAAATCGAAGAGGAAGCAGCTTGCACTTAGCAAACAATTTCACGATCTCACGATCTCTCATCCAGAACGAGGCCGATTGCGCAATGATATTTCCGAATTTTTTCGAATGCCTCAAACCAATATATGCTGCACAAAGTCCGCCAAGCGAAGCACCTTGTACCGATCGCAGATGTGCATCAGTCCGGATCTTGAAGCTTCGTTCGACTTGCCGCGTGAGATCATCGGCGAACCACTCGGCAAATTTCGGATTCATCATATATTCTCCGTGCCTATCAACCGGAGGAACAAAGACTGCAATACACTTCGGACTCTTCGGTTCGTGAGAGTACAAGTTGTCCAGAACATTTGTGAATTTTCCGATCGTCATCGCCTCAGCCCCATCATGGATATAGAGCACATGTTGCTTGCCGCGCAGCCGCAAACCGTGCGGTATATAGACGTGAACTTCCCTATCTGCAACGTGGCTATTGCCTTTCACCTGAAGCTTCAGCAATTTGCCCGGAAGTACATCTGCGCCCGGATCTTCGATATACTCGGGATCGACATAGCCTGGCATCCTGAGATACGTATTATTACCGAATACTTCCTGCAGCGAATGCGGATTCATCGGATCGTTGAAGGAATCCTCACCTTTTGCCTGAAATCGGTACGACAGCCTTGCATCGATCGGAAATTCCTTTTCGAGATAATACAAGGATGATCTCGGCAATATCGGCTTCAGAACATCGATTCCCTGCTCCCATTTATTCCAATCACCGACAACCGATATAACCTTTCGTGATTCGTTGTTGCAGAAAAAAAAGGCTTTTTCTCCCTCGACGAGTGGTGTACCATTATCCCGAATGATGCGCTTCTCGATAAGGTTCTCGAAAGCAACAATACGCTTGCCCAGACGCTGCCTGCGCAATTGAATGATGATATTTTCTACCGACGATTCGAATAATTTTGCCATGAAAGATGTTTCTGTGCCGCAATTATCTTGTTACCGGCGACGCATAACATAATCTCATAACATTTCATCTATGCCCAATATTCTCGAATTTATCGACGCGAACAAATCACGCTATGAAGAAGAACTGAAAGAATTTCTTCGCATTCCCTCGATCTCCACTTCACCGGAACATAAAGGCGAAATGCTTCGATGCGCCGAATGGGTCTCGAGTGAAATGAAGAAGATCGGTCTTCAAAACGTGAAGGTCATGCCGACGGCCGGACATCCCGTTGTCTATGGTGAGCGCCTCGATGCCGGCAAGAGCGCACCGACAGTGCTCTTCTACGGCCACTATGATGTGCAGCCCGTCGATCCCCTCAATCTTTGGACAAATCCTCCGTTCGAGCCAACCATCGTGGGTGAAAATATCTACGCACGCGGATCGGTCGATGATAAAGGACAAGTCCTGATGCAGCTTAAAGCCATTGAAGCTCATCTTCGCACGGCAAGCACAATGCCCGTGGACGTGAAGGTCATCATCGAAGGCGAAGAGGAGATCGGTTCTCCGAATCTCGACAAATTCCTTGAGGAACACAAAGACCTCCTTTCCTGCGATACCGTTCTTATTAGTGACACGCCGATGTTCGGTTATGACCAGCCATCGCTTTGCTACGGCCTAAGAGGCCTGTGCTATATGCAAGTCGATGTGACCGGCCCGAACCGCGATCTGCATTCCGGCTTTTTCGGCGGTGCAGTCGAGAATCCCATCAATGCACTTGCCGTCATGATCTCGAAACTTAAAGATGAGAAAGGCCGCATTTTGATCGATGGATTCTACGATAATGTGCAGCCAATCTCCGAATTGGAGAAAAAGGAATTTGCGCGGCTTCCGTTCAATCGCACAGATTTTATGAAGGATCTCCAAACCGATGCAACACCGGGCGAGGCAGGATACTCGGAGCTGGAGCGGATGTGGGCGAGGCCCACACTTGATTGCAACGGCATCTGGGGTGGCTTCACCGGAGAGGGTGCGAAAACCGTATTGCCATCGAAGGCTTCTGCAAAGATCTCGATGCGACTTGTTCCGAATCAAACACCGGATGAGATCGCACAGAAATTCGAAGCGTTCTTCAACAAGATCAAACCCGCCGGTGTGACGATTACCGTAACCGATCTTCATGGCGGAATGCCTGCCATGACGCCGATCGATTCTGCCGGAATGAATGCTGCCCGGAAAGCACTGAAAGAAGTCTTTGGGAAAGAACCGTTCCTGACACGCGAAGGAGGTTCTATCCCGATCGTCAATAGTTTTTCGAAGATCCTCGGAGCACCGACGGTGCTGATGGGATTTGGCCTACCCGATCAAAATGCTCATTCACCGAATGAGAAAATGAACTTGAAGAATTTTCATCGTGGCGTGAAATGCGGAGCCTTGTTTTATAGTAATCTGGTGTGATGCCGCGTTGGTTGAACCATCAACCGATGACTAAGGCGCCAATCATAAGCGCTACTGCGAATATGAATGCTTCTGCAAATACTAATGCGAACTTGTTCATTATTGTATCCTCCGTTACTCTTGTCTAATGAGAACTTCTCTCTCTATTAGGAATGAGGCTCAAATAGCTGGTTTGTTTCAGTATGATGATACGGAAGGCGTTAGAGCTATATGAGGCAGGAATGAAAGTCCGCTCAGTTACTTGAGCGGACTTTCACGATTGACAATTATTTAATTCTCAATTTACCTTTCCATTTCCATACTCCGACTTTCACGTCGATTGTATAGGAATCGACGGTTCCATCTCCGCTCGTGCGAGTAACATCGAGGAATGCCGTTCCGTCGCCGTTGAACTCGATCTTCGTATCACGAGTGATCGTATAGCCTTTCGGAGTTGTCGCAGTGAAGTGCGATGTTGCCGGCCCCTGGAGATAAACATGTTTCCTATCATCTTTATCGGTTACGAGCGAATCGTTGATAAAGGTGATCGTGAACGCATGAGTGAAAGTGCGATCTCCGTTCTCAAGGGTATGGAATGTATCGGTTCCGCTGCGCGAGAATGTTCCATTGAAGAGCGGCTGAGTCGAAGTGAGTTTCGAGACAGTCCACGTGCCGCTAGCCGTATCGTCGACATCGACGCGGTCCCCAGCATCTCTGCTACGCTGTTTCGAAAACGATACCCATATCGAATCTGTAACGCCACTCTGGAATGTCTTCATGAATTTCCCTGAAGCATCGAAGTAGATGTATTGATAGAGGATCGTCGTCGAGAAGCTGTACTTTCCTGCAGATCCGCTGCGATCGACTGTTACCGTATGCATTCCTGTCGTATCGTTATAGGAAGCGTTTGCGCTCATTGGCCCGGATTTATTCGGAATGATGCCACTAAGCTCCTTGCCGTTTGCCAGTGCGTTCACATCGGCAAAATTCACGCCTGCTCCTCCGGATTCTGTTCCAAGCGAAGCGGCCGTTATATCTGCTGCTGCTCGCGAATCCACTTCCTGATCTGCAACCGGTTCTGACGTGCTCTTGCAACCCGTGACCAAAGCGCCGGCCACAAGAAGTAAAGCAAGTGCAAAAATCGCTGCAAATCCTTTTGTTAATTTATTCATTGGTTACTCTCCTTACATTGATAAATGGTGAAAACTTGTTGATCTCTTTGCAACTATAGAGACTCTCGGCAAGGCAAGGTTTAATGTGCCTCAATGAATTACTATTCATCGAAGCCGTCGGATATGATGGGTTTAGGCTTAGTTTGAGAGAATGCGGCAAAAACACCGCTCACTGAATCATCAGGATATCAATCCGGCATTATGCCGACTTAACCTTCAAATATCTCCTCTTCCCTACCTTAAGGACAACACCGGCGCTTGTAGGGATCAGCGTTGCTCTTTCATTAGAGACTTTTTCTCCGTTCAAGCTCACACCACCGCCTTGAATGAGCCGCCGTGCCTCACTTTTTGTTGCCGCCATCTTCGTCTCGACCATGAGATCGACGACAACGCATTCCGACCCGATCGGTAACAGAAGAACTTCGATATCATCGGGAGTTTCTTTCTTTACGAACATCTGTTCGAATCGCTGAAGAGCATTATCGGCAGCAGAAGGATCATAGAATTGCCGGATGATCTCCTGTGCCAGGCGTACCTTGATATTCCGGGGATTCTCTTCGCCCGATTCGAGCACACTCTTGATCTCAGCAATATCTTTCACTTTTGTGGCAAGCAGAAAATATTTGTAGATCGCCGAATCCGGAATGGACATCGTCTTGCCGAACATCTCATCGGCCGAATCGTTGAAGTTGATCGAGTTGCCGTAGGACTTGCTCATCTTCCGCACTCCATCGGTCCCTTCAAGCAGCGGCATGGTGAGAATACATTGCGGCTCCTGATCGAAGTGACGCTGAAGCTCGCGGCCTACCAGCAGATTGAATTTCTGATCCGTGCCTCCAAGCTCGATATCCGATCGGATCTCGACCGAATCCATTGCCTGCGCAAGCGGATAGAGAAATTCATGAAGCGAGATCGGCTGCTCTTCATTGAATCGCTTGTGGAAATCTTCACGCTCGAGCATCTGGCTTACCGTATAACTTCCGGCAAGCTTGATGACATCGGGGAAGGTCAACCTGCCCAACCAATCATTATTATAGTGGACGACAAGGCGATCGTTCGAGAGGACCTTCGAGACCTGCTCGATATAGGTCTTCCCGTTCTGCCTTGTCTCCTCCACCGTGAGCATCGGCCTCGTCTTCGAGCGACCGGAAGGATCGCCGATCATGGCTGTGAAATCTCCGACGATCAGATGCGCTTCGTGTCCAAGATCCTGAAACGTCCGAAGTTTTCCGAGAACGACAGCATGTCCCAGATGCAGATCCGGGCTTGAGGGATCGGCTCCGAGCTTTGCAACAAGCGGTCGGCCTTTGGAGATTTTCTTGGCAAGCTCTTCCTCATTGATCAGATCGATCGTTCCGCGACGGATCGCATCCATTTGCTCATTGAGTGGTGGAAAATTCTTTGTGCTCATCGTTTCTGTATTCTACTGGCAGATAGTACCGTAATCTCCATTGGCCGTTCTCTATTCTCTCGACATTTCCCGTTTGACATCGCGCTCCTTGATCGTCTCGCGCTTGTCGTAGGCTTTCTTTCCTTTGGCAAGACCGACAAGGATCTTGACCTTATTTCCCTTAAAATATGCCCGCACCGGAACGAGTGTGACCCCTTTCGATTGCGTCTTTGTCTTGAGCTTCTTGATCTCCCGCTCGTGCACCAGAAGCTTTCTGCGGCGCCGGGTCTCATGGTTCGAGGCAGAGGCGTGATCATAGGAAGAGATGTGAACATTCTCAAGCCACAATTCGTCGTTATCGATCCTTGCAAAGCCGCCCGTTAGTTGGATCTTCCCCTGGCGAAGAGCTTTGACCTCCGTGCCGGTTAGCACGATGCCGCACTCGATCTCATCGGTTATGAAATATTCATGACGAGCGGATCGGTTCTCGGCGATCAGTTTGATCGCAAGTGTCCGCGGCTTCGGTGATATGATCTGTGCTTGTGACAAGAATGATAGAACAATGCATGATCGAATGTCATTTCTCCCGATATGCGAGCCATGCTCAACGCTATCAAAAAAAAAGCTCCGGCACTAGTACCGGAGCTTTACACATCGTGAAAATTATTATTAATTTGCTGAGGTGTTATCTTCGGCTAATTCGCCCGCTGCGATCGCAAGCTTCATGGAGTTCATGACTTCTTTTTGAGCAGTCGCAGTATTGGTAAAGAGTCGTTTTGCAAATAAGAAGCGCTTCGCCCAGTATTTGCTATCCAGAGAGCTGACCGTTACGCCGCGCGAGCAACTGGCATTGGCAAAAAGGCCTTCTCCGACATAAATGCCAACATGCGAGACTTTCGCATATCCGGCCGTATGGAAGAAAACGAGATCGCCAAACTTCAACTCATCCTTGTGTACCGATGATCCGAGCACCGATTGCATGCTGGCAGTACGAGGAAGATCGACGTTGAACGAGGTACGGAATACCTCTCTGGTGAATGCTGAGCAGTCGATACCACTGCGGGTTAAACCGCCGAAATGATACCGGGTGCCTACCCAGTCGATAATATGCTGCATGACGTCCGAACGGGTTGAAGTCACTTTCGGATCGCTCTCATCGAAAAGAGTGAAATCCGTCTGGCGGCTTCTGGCTGTTTCGGGATCTTCAGCGCTCACATCAATAGAGCGGTCCTTGAAGAATCGATCGATCGATACTTCGACATCATCCTCTTCGCGCTCTTCTTTAGCAGCTTGTGCCACATCGGCAGGCTGCATTTCGGAGAAATTATCCGCAGCAGGGCTGCCTTGTTCCGGTAGAACTTCGGCGCTTGCTAGAGATTTGATTTTTCCGATGATTTCTGACTTTTCGCTGGCTGTAAGTGGTCGTTGCGGCGTGCGGTGCTTTCTTGATGAGAACTTCGCATGGCGTTTGTGAGAAGCGCTATGAGAGGTCGTCTTCTTTACCGCTTTTCCGCCACGATGGTGACGAGCTTGGCTATCGGAAGGGCTTGATGCTGTGAGTAGAAAACCGAGCATCACCAGACCCACCAATACCCATCCTCGTCGCATGTTGCGTTTGAGCATAGGCTATAGAATACGTGTTAAGTTATTGATTTATAATGAACTGCGTCCGGTACCCACTAATCACGAGACAACACAAAGAGGGTTCTCCCCTGTTCAGTGCAATACTCAGATTTACAAATATATGAAATAATTGTGCCGAATCTTCAAAAAACGAAATTATAAGGTATTCATTCAGTGGATAATAGCGGAATACAACAACATTTCAACCAAAAATTATACGTGAAATTCCGTTATTATGTTTCAGATTTCCCAGCGGGATCGAATTTATGAAGATTACGGCACAAGCTTATCTTTCTACAAGCACTCCATCTAAATTTTCAAAGAACAACGACGAAAGTTATCGACCGGAATCCGGTGGCACCCGAAGTTGCACTATTGTGATAGGTAGGCAATCGATTAAGCGGATAGTCCGGAATCCTCTACAATGATTAAGCTTGGTGATCAGGAACAGTGGCTACAATGACGGGTCCAGGATTGGATCAAGTGTCGGGCTACTAGCGGCCATAATAGCTTCGAAATGAGTTCGGTCGAACTTTCTAATACAAATATACGAAATAATTTTGTGATTTCCAAATCTTATTTCTGCCAAATCTCGTCATTTTTTCCTCAACTTATTGAAAAATATGGAAATAAAAATTTTAAAATAATTTTTAAAACGCTAATAAATTAGTTAAAATTTATGAATCTTAGGATTTACCTCAGCTTTCCGGAATCGGGAGCTGTGACCTTAGGAACAGAGGGAGGGATGGGAATCGAAGAGGGCGGAGTATATTTCGCTATATAATCTGCATACCGGAAGCCGGCTAACTTTTCGACGATCTGGTTTTGCATTCCTTTGTAATTAGCCGCTCCACCTCCGAAATTCTGCATCGTAATAAAATAGGAAGCAAGCTGGCCATCCTGCGTGGAGACAAATCCGGCAAGTGCCGTTACTCCGTTCAATGTTCCCGTTTTGCTGCGGGCATTGAACTGAGCCGGAGTACCGATCATCCTTGCACGCGTTGTCCCATCAAATCCGGCAATAGACATTGTCGAGAGAAAATCATTATACATCATCGGCCTGATGCGTATGCCATGGAGAAGATCGATCACGGCATTAGCTGAGGTTTGATTGCTACGCGAAAGTCCGGAGCCATCATAACAAAAACCGTTGACACATCGAATAACCGATAGCCATGATTTGATAAGCTTGCGTGACCGCTCCGCAGGATCATGCGCAGTGACATCGGAGATCGAAGATAGTTTTCGGAACATCGATTCGGCGAGGAAATTATCGCTGCGCTTATTCGTCTGCTTTAGCAGATCGAGAAGCGGAGTCTGCTTTGCTGCAAGAGTCGTTAATTGCATCTTCGCCGAAGGCAGCTTACCGGTGCGTGCCGTTCCTGTCACATGAATTCCATTTTGCTCCAATCTCCATTTTAGCAGCGCAGCCATGGCAAGAGGAACGTTGCGGATAGGAACGTTATAGATTCTCGTCGCATGAGCGGGAATGAGTCCGGAGATCGTAATATTCTGCACCGGATCGCTTGGGCCACCGGCAGAGTTAACGTGCAGGGTGAAGATCGCCCTGGTGCGCACACGAACGGTACGATATCGCGCCTTTCGCCCGCGTCCTACTCTGACGCGTTTCGACGAGACACGCATCGGATTGCTCGTGCTGCCGCGATTAATGATATGCAGGTTTGGCAGCGGCGGATTCACCGAGACATGAACTCCCCTCCCTTTCCGGTCGCCGCCGGTGACGCGAATTGAGATGACGTTACGATCGATAAAGAAATTGGGAGAGGAAGAAAGGAATCCGGGTTCGGTAACTTCATCGGCAAGATCGTCATTGGCAGCATCCGTCTGCTCATCCGAAGAAGCGGAATCCAAAGCAGGAATATCTCCTCCGAGCGAATCGGCAATCAGTTTTTCGGCAGCATCGCTGTGTTCGGCAAAATATTTTTTTGCATCCGGAGTGAGTATATCATCATCGGATAGATCTCCGATGATATCGCCTTCGATCTGCCTGATGCCTTTGGCCGCAAGGGCGTAAGCCAGCGTATCGAAATCCTTCAGCCTCAGAGTCGGATCGCCGCTCGGGCGCAAGAAAACATTTCCGATCACCGAACCATCCTGAATATGAGCAGGAGCAGCAATATCGAGTTTTGTCGTAAACAAATAGCTAGAGCCAAGCGCCCAAAGCGTTGCCGATGTTGTGAAAAGTTTTTCCACCGATGCCGGAAGGACAGGAAGCGATGGGTTTACAGCGTAAAGAGGATGCAGCGAGTTATCCGGTTCGTAGAAAACGATCTTGCAGCTCGGAGTCATACGCCTGTATTTCGTATTCGGAAGGATTCCGGCAAGTTCGGACCGAAGTCCGTTCAATGCTACAGCCGTATCTCCGGAAAATCCGGTGAAGGTTATTGCCAGAGGAGTGTGTAAGGAATCGGAAAGGGGAAGCTGCGCAGCTGCCGAATGCAAGCAGGCAAAAAAAACGATCACGAGGCAAATCTTCTTTATCATGTACTTACTATACAACGATGAAGGATTCAACTCGGTTGCGTTGCAGGGCGCCGCACGAACAAAATTCATTGCAGTGGCAAATTATTCATTATGTTTGCACGAGACGGTTCGATTCTCGAACTGCTCGCCAATTAATGATTAGACCATGAACGTCGAAGAACTTCGTACCTTTTGCCTCGGGCTTCCCCATGCTACCGAAGATATTAAGTGGGGAAACGACCTCTGCTTTTGTGTCGGAGAAAAGATGTTTGCCACCACCAGTCTCAACCCATCATCGGGCTTCAGCTGCTCGTTCAAATGCACTCCGGAAAAATACGCTAAACTCATTGAACGCGATGGCATTACGAGCGCTCCGTATACCGGGCGATTCGGATGGGTATGCGTCAAAAAGAAAAATGCGATCGGCTCGGCAGAGTTGAAGGAGCTGATCAAAGAGTCCTACGATGCCGTCAAAGAAGCGCTCCCTGTGAAGCTCAAGAAGGAACTCCGCTAGTTTCGGATTATCACTATTTTCATTGTAGAATTACCATGCCGGGAATCCGGCATGGATGTTCCGCGCGTATCATTTGTAACTGACAGCTTTCTCAGGGCTTCTGCGTCACGGAGAAGCAATGATTTCCCCGCTCATTCATATCATGCCTCACTCTCCGCGCATGCATAAGATCCCTGGCCCGGGAATACTGTATTTGTGTTAACCAAACAATACCTTACTGAACATGAAAAAATCTATTACACTTTGCTGCATAGCAGCCATGCTTTTTGCAGTACTTGTCATCACAAATTCACTGTTTGCGCAATCGGCAACTACGACGGCAAGCGGCAGTTTTTCGCTTCAGGGAATGCTGACGGGCTCTACCGGAACGCCGATCTCCGATGGCACGCATTCGCTAACGGCAAACGTCTATGCCGCCGGATCGGGCCAACTCGTCTATACGGAAACCGATAACATTACGACGGCCGGCGGACTCTTTACGACAATGATCGGAGGCAATGGAAGTGCCGGCTCGCATCTTATCGTGAAGGCCGATAGCGGTTATGAGCTTGGTGTTGCTATCGATGGCCAGGCAGAACTTGC
This sequence comes from Bacteroidota bacterium, assembly GCA_030706385.1. Classification (GTDB taxonomy): domain Bacteria; phylum Bacteroidota; class Ignavibacteria; order Palsa-1295; family Palsa-1295; genus PALSA-1296. The sequence continues at coordinate 49,780 of JAUZOQ010000010.1, forward strand.
GCCGAAGATCTCGCTTGCGAGCTCGATCAATTCGCTCACAGCAAATCTTGCGGCCAATGCCGATGCTGTGGATGGATTTAGCGTAGCAGCAAGTACGGGCTCCAAGGCCAATTCGCTCTTAGTCCTGAACGGCTCGGGCAAGATCGATACTTCCGTTCTCTCCGGCAGCCTGGTCACAAGCGTGAACGGTGCCAGCGGAGCAGTTACGATTCAAGGCGGCGGAAATCTCGGAGTTGCAACGAACGGCAACACGATCAGCCTATCGTTCACCGGTGGCGGTGGCGGATTAAATTTGCCATTCTCGCAAACCGTTAACCTTGCATCGGGAACAGCCTTCAGTATCACAAATACTCTTGGCGGATCGGCAGCATCATTCGTAAATACGGGACTTGGAGCAGCGCTGAACGCATCTTCGATGACGGGATCGGCGATCAACGCAACATCGACAGGTTCGGTCACAGGAGCAGCAACGATCGATGTTTCCAATACCGGCGGCACAGCCATCAACGCCGTTTCGACAGCTTCGGGTAATGCCGTTCTGACACTAAAGAATCTCTCATCGGATGCGTCGGCACAGTTGCTTGTAGCAGCGAATGCAGCAGGTTCACCCGTGCTTAACGTAATGGCAAACGGACAGACGACCATTGCCTCCAGTGTCGGAAATGCTCTAAGCGTTTCTACATCGGCTGTTGGACAAGCAGCTCTTGCTCTCAACGGCGGGCTGAAGATCACCGGCGGCGCTGTCGGAACAGGGCAGATCAACATCGGTCAGACGCAGACGACGATCAATAACGCACTCGTCAAAGGCAATTCCATTATCATGTTGACGGTGACAGGTGCTGGCGGCGTATCCGTGCCACTTCAGGTCCTCTCACAGGCAGATGGATCGTTCGTCGTCTCCGTGCTTACGGGTGTGGCGGCTGTGACAGGCAACGCAACATTTTCCTATCTCATCATCAACCAATAACCGGTTGAAAGAAAGGAAAAACAATCTATGAAAAAATTCATTCTTTTTGTGAGCTGCGCCCTTGCCTTCGTAGCAATACTTTGGCAAGAGCCGTATGCGCAGATCAATCTTCGCAAAGCCGTTATAAGTAATGGCGGTTCGGCATCGCTCAACGGATCAACGATAGGATTGTTCGTTGTCGGCCAGACAGCTGCCGGAACGGCATCCAATGGCCAGACGACCGGGCAGTTCGGCTTCTTCAACTCAGCTGCCGCATCAAGTGCGGTATCGGGATCAGGAGCGGGAGCCATAAACTCCGTTCGGATCTCACCGAACCCTGCGGCGAATGAGGTCAAAGCGACGGTCACCATCCTCAGTGCAGGAATCGTCGACTTGCTGATCTATGATGCAAGCGGCCATCTCATCTCGACGGTTTACTCAGGCAGGAAGGAAGCCGGCACGTTCACAGTCGAATTCAATGCTGCCGCTCTTTCAAGCGGTGCATACTATCTTGCTGCACGAATGCCAGGTGCACTTGTACAGACAAAATTTGATGTGGTTAAATAGACGACACAAAATACAGTGCAAGGAAGAAAAAAGGGCGGTAATTCACCGCCCTTTTGCCTATTCACGCTCGTCGAATCGTTCTCTTCTCAATTAGGAAGCCGTATTTTTGTTCGATGCACAACTACTCACGACACTTATGGCAAAACAATACTGGCTTTTGAAGACCGAACCGACGGCGTATTCCATCGACGATATGAAACGCGATGGCAAGACGCAATGGACTGGTGTCCGGAATTATCAGGCACGCAATACGCTGCGCGACCTTATGAAGAAAGGCGATCTCGCTCTTTTCTATCATTCAAGTTCCGATGTAACCGGAATTGTGGGCACATGCGAGATCACAAGCGATGCGTTGCCCGATCCAACTGCCTGGGATTCGAAGGATAGCCATTACGATGCGAAGTCCTCTCCGGCAAATCCGATCTGGTATTGCCGCGAAGTGAAATTTAAGCAGAAATTCAAGCAGCCGATCTCGCTCAGCGATCTGCGAAATATCAAGGGTCTGGAAAAAATGGTGGTACTTCAAAAAGGCTCTCGCCTTTCCGTTCAACCGGTCACCGAGAAAGAGTGGGAGCTGATCACAAAGCAAGCGAAGTAAGAACCAATCAGTGTAAATCCGTAAAATCCGTGAAATCCGTGTGCCATTCTCTCTGCGTTAATGGCACACGGATTTCACGGATTTGACGGATCTGCACGGAGAAGAAAATCACATCTTCTTCATCTTACGGATCAGGTTCTGCATATCTTCGGGCAGCTGTGTCGTCCATTCCATGAGTTCACCGGTAGTCGGATGGTGGAGGCGGAGAGTCTTTGCATGCAAGGCTTGCCGCGGCATCTCATCGAGCATGTTATCGACAAACTGCTTGAACTTCGGCACATCATGGCGCATCACTGCCAGCGCGCGTCCGCCATAGGTCACATCGCCAAACACAGGATGGCCCAGGTACTGCATGTGGACGCGGATCTGATGAGTTCTTCCCGTCTTCAGTTTCAATTCGATGAGCGAGAAGCCCCGAAATTCTTCGACGATGAAATACTCGGTAATGGCAAGTTTGCCGCCTTCGGCAACAACGGCAAATTTTTTCCGGTCTTTCGGATGCCTTCCGATTTGTGTTTCGATCTTGCCGAATCGCTGTTTCGGATTTCCCCAGCAGATGGCATGATAAACACGATGGGCCGAATGATTAAAAAATTGTTTGGCAAGCACGCGGTGCGCATGCTCGTTCTTTGCAACGACGATCAAGCCTGAAGTATCTTTATCCAGCCTGTGCACGATACCCGGACGATCGGGATCCTCCGATGCTTCGGAGAGATTATCGATATGGTGCAGTAATGCATTGACGAGCGTTCCGGTATTCGTGGCAAGCGTCGGATGAACGACCATTCCTGCCGGCTTATTGATGACGATCATCTCGGAATCTTCAAAAACGATATCGAGGGCGATCTCTTCGGCCTGTGCCTTCATCCTGCCACGCGAAGGCACGCGTAGCTCGATCTCATCGCCTCCTTTGATCTTGTAGGAGCCGCGCGTCAGAACTTCACCGTTAACGCGCACCGCTTCGGCTGCGAGCGCCTCTTGCACCTTGCTTCGCGACGTGTTGGCGATCATTCGTGCCAGATATTGATCGATGCGCTCCGGCGATTCGCCTTTCGGAACGGCAACAGAAATGATCCGATGCGAAGCAGGCGCTTCGACCGTTTCCAGCTCTTCTCCGATCTCCTCTATTATATCTGCAATCATAAATAAAAAATGCTTTGTCTATAACAAAGCATCATCCGGAACATTCGAATGCTCTGCTCCTCTACTCCGTGATCGGCACGTTCGTATCGGTTGCGATGGCGGGTTCGGCAACCGGTGGTTTCTTCTTCATGAGCATCAAGGTTAGTAGTACTACTCCGATGCTTACACAGGAATCGGCGACATTAAAGACCGGCCACCAATTCTTCTTGTAACCGAAATCGAGGAAATCCACTACATGACCGTAAAAGAGGGATTCCTCGCCGTAAAGCACTCCGTAAAAACATCGGTCGATCAGGTTGCCTATGGCTCCGCCCATGATCATTGCCAGTGCGATCAGCTCCCACTTCGGAAGGCGAAAACGATTGCGCTTGATGTAGATGAAGATCCCGACCGATGCAACAATGGAGAAGATCGAGAAAAATATTTTCATCCCCGGTATCTGAATCCCGAATGCGATTCCGGGATTTTCGACATACGTGATGCGAAAAATATCATCGATGAATGGCCGCGAACTTCCGTATGGCAATCCTTTGAGGGAAAGGAATGGCACACCCTTGACCAAAAGTTTTGTGACTTGATCAAGGATGACAATACTGGTGGAGATCAGAAGCAGGCGCCCGACCGATGGACGTGTCTCGCCGGATGACATGTGGTTAATCGATTGCTTCGTCCGGTGGAATATATGCTGCTTCCGATGTCGAAGCAGAGAAAGTCTTCTTCTGCGTCTTGTTCTTGCAGAGCACGTGCTTCTGGGTGATGGGCACGGCGAACAAGCGCTGTTTCTCGATCAGGTTACCGCAGATAACGCAAATGCCGTAGGTGCCGCGCTGAATGCGCTCGATCGCTTCGTCGAGTTTCTTGATGTAATCGCTGGTACGCTGAGCCTGAAGGAAGTGTTTTTCACGTTCC
>JAUZOQ010000100.1 GCA_030706385.1 Bacteroidota bacterium
TCGACACCCCTGCCATGTACAAATCTGATATTGAGCTACAGCGGTTCGGCAACGTTCGACTACCAATTCCTCTGCGGAGAGCGCAGCCTTGCAGGCTTCATGAAGGGAGCCCTTTCGCTTAATATCACCTCCATCCGCCCCAACCCCGCACAAGATGAGATCGAAGTGAGTGTCAATTCAGAGACCGCTCAGCAATCAAATATTGAGATCATTAGTGCACTTGGCGAGATACTTTCTACCGGCACAAGAAATTTAGCAGCAGGAAAGAACACATTCCAATTGGATACGAAGAACCTGGCTGCAGGCGTATACCTATTGCGCATCGGCGGAGTAACGCAAAATTTTGTGAAGGTAAAATAGGAAAGTCCTTATCGCAGCTCCGCCGCTCTCACTTCTTCTTCCCGAAATTCAACTGGCCGATTATCATGCTGACGATGATGATCATTGCTCCGATGAACTCGCCTTCGTTGAGGCGTTCGCTTAAGTAGAGATAGCCGATGAATGCGGCTACGACGGGTTCGAGCGTGTAGATCAGCACGGCCGATGTCGGAGAGACTTCTTTCTGATACATGACTTGGATGAAGGTCGATAGCGCCGTGGCGAAGATCGTCGTGTAGAGAATGGCAAAAACGGAGTTCGCCGTGACGGTGAAGTGCGGAGTCTCCGTAAACGGCATGACAATAAGTATGCAGGCCAAGGCAATGCAGAGCTGCATGGCACTGATCATCATTACCGATGCATGTTCGCCGCCGGAAACTTCGTTTGCAACGGCATGGATCTTATCGAGCCAGAGAATATAGACTCCAAAACTTAGCGCGCAGCCAAGGCTCAGCACATCTCCGATCACGATATCCTGAATAGGGTACGGATGAATGAGAAAGATAATGCCAAGCATCGAAAGCATGACGGCAAAAACTTTTTGCATCGAGAATTGCTCGTGGCCGATGATTTTGGAGTAGATCGGAGTCCAGAGCACCGTCGTCGAAGTCAGGAAAGCGGATTTCGAAGTTGTCGTTGTCAGCAGGCCGACAAATTGGAGAATATATCCCAGCCCTAAGGTCGAGCCGATGATAAATGCCTGTTTACGGAAAAATCTTTCCTTTTCGGTTTTCGGTGAGAACAGGACTCGGATGCCGCGGCGCGAATCTTTGGAGATCGCGAGGAATATGGCAAGCGAAAGAATAAACCGGAATGCTGCAAAAAGCAAGGGAGTGATGTCCCTAAAGGCATTTTGGACTATAGAGAACGTCGTTCCCCAGACACAGGTCAGGATGACGAGGATGATGACGGCACGGGTTCTCTTTGATTGCGGCGGCATGTAAAGTGATTGTGTATAAAAGTGGCGATTCTTGTTCGCGTTCTGGCAGCTCTTTCCGAAAGCGCGGAATCCGCGCCGATCTCCGAAAAACGCATTTTCCGGGGAATTTTTGCCCGTTAGAAACGGTTTACATCCGGCTATAATTGCAATTCTTCTACCGGACACAACAACATACGATTCTTATCGTTGTCTCGTGTAGAAGCGTTCAACTAAATTTGTATACGATCTTGACTGCACAAAGTACCGTTCGGCTTGCGCATCTATCCGCTACTGCGCGTTTTCCTATTTTTCAGTTCAACAATTTTTCATTGCTTTTTTCTGCAGGAAGTATTTCTGCATAACGAAGCGATCTCTCCGTGCCGAAATTTTCGGCGCGGCTTTTGTGCTTAAGTATCGTTTTCCGGATTTAGCAAAAGCAAAACAACAATTTTATATACCATAGATTCGCATGGCTAAAAAGACAACGACCCCTCTTCTCAACGGAGCTCATATCAGCGAAAACGGCAGAGTATCGTTCTCCAAGATCCCGAAGGATTACACGATTCCTGATCTGCTCGATGTGCAGTTGAAGTCATTCCAGGAATTTTTGCAGTCGGGCATTCCTCTATCGGAGCGTCTTGCAACAGGACTGGAATCGGTTTTCCAGTTGAACTTTCCGATCGTCGATTCGCGCGAGACCTTCGTTCTCGATTATCTCGATTACCGTCTGGAGAAACCGCGTTACGGCATTATGGAATGCCAGGACCGCGGACTTACCTATAGCGTACCGCTGAAGGCGCGTCTGCGTCTCTCCTCCAAGAACGCTGCCGAAGGCACGGAAGATTATGTAGAGACGATCGAGCAGGAAGTATTCTTAGGCAACTTGCCAATGATGACCGATCGCGGCACATTCATTATCAATGGCGCCGAGCGCGTCGTCGTCAGCCAGCTTCATCGCTCGCCGGGCGTATTTTTCTCCGAGAGCCTTCATCCGAACGGCACGACAATTTTTTCCGGCAGGATCATTCCGTTCCGCGGAAGCTGGGTAGAATTCACCACCGATATCAATAACGTCCTTTGGGCCTACATCGACCGCAAGAAGAAATTCCCGGTAACGATGCTTCTTCGCGCTTTGGGATACTCCAGCGACGAAGACATTCTCGATCTGTTCGAGATGGTTCAGGATCTGGATGTGAAGAAGACGAAGTTCGATGATTATGTCGGCCGCAAGATCGCTGCCGATGTTATCGATATGTCGACGGGCGAAATTTTCTTGTCGAAAGATTCCGAGTTCAAGGAAGAGCATATCGATCAGTTGAAGAAGAGCGGTGTGAAATCCGTAAAATTCCTGGATCTCGAAGAAACAGGCGGCGCCGTTATCCTCAATACGATCATTAAAGATCCTTCACGTTCGACTGACGATGCATTCGAAGCGATCTATCGCGTCATGCGTTCGACGGAAGCTCCGGATCTCGAAACAGCTCGCGGCCTTCTCGAAAAATTATTCTTTACGCAGAAGCGCTACGATCTCGGCCTTGTCGGCCGTCTTCGCCTGAACCAGCGCCTCGGTTTGCAGGTGCCGAACGAAGTGACGACTCTTGCAAAAGAGGATATCGTTGCAATTTTGAAATATATCATCAAGCTTCAGCTTGGCAAAGCATCGCTCGATGATATCGATCACTTGGGCAACCGCCGCGTCCGCACCGTCGGCGAACAGCTTGCGCAGCAGTTCAATATCGGACTTGCCCGTATGGCTCGTACGATCCGTGAGCGCATGAGCATTCACGATGAGAAGGTCGGCCCGGCCGATCTTGTCAATGCCCGTACGGTAACGAGCGTGATCAATACGTTCTTCGGAACGAACCAGCTTTCGCAGTTCATGGATCAGACCAATCCGCTTGCGGAGATGACGCATAAGCGCCGTATGTCTGCTCTCGGACCAGGCGGACTTACCCGCGAACGCGCCGGATTCGAAGTGCGTGACGTTCATTACACGCATTACGGAAGGTTGTGCCCGATCGAAACGCCGGAAGGCCCGAACATCGGTCTTATTTCTTCGCTTGCCGTTTTCGCACGCATCAATGAGTTCGGATTTATCGAAACTCCATACCGCGTCGTCAAGAATGGCAAGGTCACAAGCGAAATTCATTACCTGACTGCCGACGATGAAGAAGATAAGATCATCGCTCAGGCAAACCAGGAGCTGGATGCTAAGCATCAGTTCATCGGCGATCGTATCAGCTGCCGTCAGTTCGGCGATTTCGTCGTCAAGACAGCCGAAGAAGTGCAGTTCATGGATGTTGCTCCGAGCCAGATCGTCAGCGCCGCTGCCGCTCTTGTTCCGTTCTTAGAGCATGACGATGCGAACCGCGCTTTGATGGGATCGAACATGCAACGCCAGGCTGTGCCGCTTCTGCGTCCGGAAGCTCCGCTTGTCGGAACAGGTTTCGAAGGCAAGATCGCCCGCGATAGCCGCGCGCTTATTCTTGCAGAGCGAGATGGAGTTGTCGAGTTCGTCGATTCCGAGCGCATCAAGATGATCTATGATGACGAGGGATCGCGCGATGAGATCGCTTCGAGCTTCGATGACCGCCGTCATCGCGAGTACATGCTCACAAAGTTTTTCCGTACCAACCAGGATACGTGCATTAACCACCGTCCGATCGTCAAGGCCGGACAGCGTGTCGTTAAAGGCCAGCCGCTTGTGGATTCGTCATCGACCGATGGCGGCGAACTCGCCTTAGGCCGTAACGTGCTGGTAGCATTCATGCCGTGGCGCGGATATAATTTCGAAGATGCTATCGTCATCAGCGAGCGCGTCGTCTCCGAAGATATTTACACGTCGATCCATATCGAAGAATTCGAGCTTCACGTCCGCGATACCAAGCGCGGCGAGGAAGAACTAACGCGCGAAATTCCGAACGTCTCGGAAGAAGCAACGAAAGATCTCGATGAATCCGGTATCATTCGCATCGGTGCCGAAGTCAAGGAAGGCGATATTCTGATCGGAAAGATCACACCGAAAGGCGAGACCGATCCGACGCCGGAAGAAAAACTTCTGCGCGCCATCTTCGGCGATAAGGCCGGCGATGTCAAGGATGCTTCGTTGAAAGCACCTCCCGGAATCAAGGGAGTTGTTGTCGAGACAAAACTTTTCTCGCGCAAGGGCTCGAAAAAAGAAGGCGACGAGAAGCGCGAAGAGAAGAAACGCATCGATGCCATCGATAAGTATTATAAGGATGAGATGTTCGCCATCAATACGAAGCTTGCTGAAAAGCTTACGAAACTTTTAGAAGGCGAACCCTCTGCAGGTGTTCGCGATCTTGACGGTACAACCGTTATCCGCGCCGGAGTTGTCTTCAAGAAAGATACTTTCACTTCTCGTCTGGACGAGTTGGAGAAGCTTTCCGTCGGCACCGATTGGCTTGAAGATGATCGCCGCCGCAGCAATTTAGTCCGCAAGATCTATGAAGGATACTGGACGAAGCGCGAAGATATCGAAGCCGAAGTCCGCAAGGAGAAATCCAAGGTCGGCTTAGGCGATGAGCTTCAGCCCGGCATTATGCAGATGGCGAAGGTCTATGTTGCCAAGAAGCGCAAGCTTTCGGTCGGCGATAAGATGGCAGGCCGCCACGGTAATAAGGGCGTCGTTGCGAAGATCGTACCGCCGCAGGATATGCCGTTCCTTCCGGATGGAACTCCGGTCGATATCGTGCTCAATCCGCTTGGCGTACCTAGCCGTATGAATATCGGACAGTTGTACGAGACCGCTCTCGGTTTCGCAGCATCGGTTCTCGGAGTGAAATTCGAAACTCCGATCTTCGACGGCGCGCATTGGGATGACGTCTTTGCTTATTTGGGCGAAGCCGGCTTAGACCAGGAAGCCCGTACGGCACTTTACGACGGCAGAACCGGCGATATTTTCGAGCAGAAAGTAACGGTCGGACAGATCTATATGATGAAGCTCTCGCATCTTGTCGATGATAAGATCCACGCTCGTTCGATCGGACCTTATTCTCTTATTACGCAGCAGCCCCTGGGCGGAAAAGCGCAGTTCGGCGGCCAGCGTTTCGGAGAGATGGAAGTCTGGGCTCTCGAAGCATACGGTGCAGCTCATGCATTGCAGGAGATCCTGACCGTGAAGTCGGATGACGTTCCGGGACGTTCACGCGTCTACGAAGCGATCGTCAAAGGCGAGAACATGCCGGAGCCGAGCGTGCCGGAATCCTTCAGCGTACTTATCCGCGAATTGCAAGGATTGGCGCTCGAAGTCAGCATAGACTAGTCGTTAGTTTTTAGTCGTTAGTCGTTAGCAGATGCTGGCGGCTAACGGCGGAAGACGCAGTAAGAGAAGATAGTAGAAGACAAAATTTTTTAATTACATTTAGATAAAGGCGTATTATGGCATACATGCTTCCGATGGAATCGCCCTTTAAGAGATTCTCGCAGATCACGATCAGCCTTGCAAGCAATGAGTCGATCCTTGCTCGCAGTCATGGCGAAGTGACCAAGCCCGAGACGATCAACTACCGTTCGTACCGCCCGGAAAAAGACGGACTTTTTTGCGAGAAGATCTTCGGACCTACTCGCGATTGGGAATGCTTCTGCGGCAAATACAAACGTATCCGCTACAAAGGCATTATCTGCGATCGTTGCGGAGTCGAAGTAACGACGAAATCCGTTCGCCGCGAACGCTTCGGGCACATTGCACTTGCAGTGCCCGTCGTGCATATCTGGTATTTCCGTTCGCTGCCCAATAAGATCGGTCATATCCTCGGCATGCCGACGAAGGATATCGAGAAGATCATTTATTATGAGTCATACACCGTCGTCAGCCCCGGCACGACAGGACTTCCGGTCAAGCATCTTCTGACCGAAGAAGAATATTTCCGTATCCTGGATTCACTTCCGGCCGGAAATGACAATTTGCATGAAGACGATCCGAAGAAGTTCATCGCTTCTATCGGTGGTATCGCTATCCACGAATTATTGCGCCGCACCGATATCGAGAATCTCTCGATCGATCTGCGCCGCGCCGCACGCGAAGAGACTTCGCAGTTGAAGCGCCAGGAAGCGCTGAAGCGTCTTCGCACCGTAGAAGCATTCCGTAACGAAGAAGGCCTGAAGGTCGAGAACCGTCCCGAGTGGATGGTACTTGGTGTCGTGCCCGTTATTCCGCCGGAGCTTCGTCCGCTTGTGCCGCTTGAAGGCGGACGCTTTGCGACGAGCGATTTGAACGATCTCTATCGCCGCGTTATCATCCGCAATAACCGCCTGAAACGCCTGATGGATATCAAGGCTCCGGAAGTTATCTTGCGTAATGAGAAACGCATGCTTCAGGAAGCTGTCGATTCACTCTTCGATAATTCACGCCGCGCCTCTGCTGTGAAGGCCGATACGTCGCGTGCATTGAAATCGCTTTCCGATACGCTTAAAGGTAAACAGGGCCGCTTCCGTCAGAACTTGCTCGGTAAGCGCGTCGATTATTCCGGCCGTTCGGTTATCGTCGTCGGACCTGAACTCAAGCTTCATGAATGCGGACTTCCGAAAGAGATGGCCGTCGAGCTTTTCAAGCCGTTCATCATTCGTAAGCTCATCGAGCGCGGAATCACCAAGACGGTGAAGTCGGCAAAGAAACACGTTGAGCGCAAGACGACGGACGTATGGGATATTTTGGAATCCATCATCGATGGACATCCCGTCATGCTTAACCGTGCACCAACGCTGCACAGATTAGGTATTCAGGCATTCCAGCCGAAGCTTGTCGAAGGAAGAGCATTGCAGATCCATCCGCTTGTCTGTACGGCTTTTAACGCCGATTTCGACGGCGATCAGATGGCTGTGCACGTTCCGCTTTCGTTCGAAGCGCAGCTCGAAGCATCGACTCTGATGCTTAGCTCGCATAACATTATCAGCCCGCAGAACGGCGAACCGATCGCTGTTCCCGGACAGGACATGGTTCTCGGACCATACTATCTTACTAAGCATAAGAAAGCACAGCTTGGCGAAGGCATGAGATTCTCGAGCCCGAGCGAAGTTATTATCGCTCATAATCTCGGACGCCTTGCGATCCACTCGATGATCAAGGTCCGCATCAAGGGCAAGATGATCGAGACGACGACGGGTCGTGTGATCTTCAACGAGATCGTACCGGAGGAACTCGGATTCTTGAACGAGCTACTGACGAAGAAACGTCTGCGCCAGATCATTTCGATGTGCTTCCGTAATGTCGGAATTTTGAAGACGGTCGAATTCCTCGATAAGTTGAAGGAGATGGGATTCTTCTATGCAACGAAGGGCGGAATTTCCGTATCGCTTTCCGATATCGTTGTTCCGAAAGAAAAAGATGAGATCATCGATAAGGCTCAGAAGCAGGTCGATGATGTTCAGGATAAATACCTGAATGGTTTCATCACCACCGGCGAACGCTATAATAAGGTAATCGATATCTGGACACGTGCAACAAACCGTGTAGCCGATAAACTGTTCGAAACGCTTGCTCACGATCATGACGGATTCAATCCGCTCTATATGATGGTCGATTCCGGAGCCCGCGGATCCAAAGAACAGGTTCGTCAGCTTGCCGGTATGCGCGGACTTATGGCGAAACCGCAGAAGTCGCTTTCGGGCCAGACAGGCGAACTTATCGAAAACCCGATCCTTTCGAATTTCTATGAAGGACTTTCGATCCTTGAGTACTTTATCTCCACGCACGGAGCACGTAAGGGACTTGCCGATACCGCTTTGAAAACGGCTGACGCAGGATATCTCACGCGCCGCCTCATCGATGCTGCGCAGGATGCTATCATCGGCGAGCATGATTGCGGTACGATCCGCGGCATTCCGACTTCCGCTCTCAAAGAGGGTGAAGACGTGAAGGAAACGCTTTCCGAGCGTATCCTGGGCCGAGTACTTCAGGAAGATGTTATCGATCCGCTGACGCAGAAAGTGATCGTCAAAGCCGGTTCGATGGTCGATGAGGAAGTTGCCGGAAAGATCAGCGCAACTTCGATCGAAGTCGTTCTCGTGCGTTCGGTTCTTACATGCGAATCGCGCCGCGGAATTTGCGCTCTGTGTTACGGACGTAACCTGACAACGCATAAGCTTGTCGAGATGGGCGAAGCAGTCGGAATTATCGCTGCTCAATCCATCGGTGAGCCGGGTACGCAGCTTACGCTTCGTACGTTCCATACGGGCGGTACGGCGTCGCTTATCGCTTCGCAGTCGCAGGTAACTTCGAAGTTCGATGGTACCATTCAGTACGAAGGTATGAAGGTCATTCAGAACGTCGAGGATGAATCGCTTGTCCTTTCGCGTTCGGGACTCATCAATATTCTCGATGACGATAACCGCGTCGTCGGAAAGCTTGATGTTCCGTATGGCTCGACTATCCTCGTTAAGGATAGCGAAGCAATCAAGAAGGGCCAGATGCTCTATGAGTGGGATCCGTATAATGCCGTTATTATTTCCGAACATGCCGGATCGGTCAAGTTCAAGGATTTCGTCGAGAACGTTACTGTTCGCCGCGAGCCCGATGAACTCACCGGACATATTCAGACACGGACGATCGATTCGCGCGACCGCACGAAATCGCCGACCTTGGATATTCTCGGAAAAGACGGACATAAGATCATCAACTACATCATTCCCTCGAATGCAATTTTGCAGGTTGAAGATGGCGAGAAGATCACCACAGGTACAGTACTTGTGAAGATCCATCGCGATCTCGGAAAATCCCGCGATATCACGGGAGGTCTGCCTCGCGTTACGGAGCTTTTCGAAGCCCGTTCGCCTTCGGATCCGGCAACGGTTTCGGAGATCGATGGCACGATCCATTTCGAGAAGCCGCGCCGCGGTTCGCGCGTCGTCGTTGTTACGGCACATGACCGTACCGATCGTCGCGAGTACACGATTCCGTTCGGAAAGCACATTCTTGTTCAGGAAGGCGATGCCGTCCGTTCGGGTGAGCGACTCTCCGATGGTTCGATCGATCCGCATGACATCCTGAAGATCAAGGGCGTTGCAGAAGTGCAGCAGTACCTGGTCAATGAAATTCAGGAAGTCTATCGCATGCAGGGCGTGAAGATCTCCGATAAGCATATCGAGATCATCGTCCGCCAGATGCTTGGTAAGGTCAACATCACCAGCTCCGGCGATTCGCTGATGCTGGAGAACGATGAGATCGATAAGCAGAAGGTTGCCATCGAGAACGACATTCTCCGCAATTCGGTATTCATTACCAAGCGCGGCGATTCGAAGTTCAAGATCACGCAGATGGTCGATAAGAAACGCTTCAAGGAGATCGCAGGCGAACTCAAGAAAAAAGGCAAGGCACCGCCCGAAGCGCGTTCGGCCGAGCCGGTTCTCGGTGAGCCCGTACTTCTCGGAATTACACAGGCAGCGTTGACGACGGAGAGCTTCATCTCTGCAGCAAGCTTCCAGGAGACGACAAAGGTATTGACGGAAGCCTCGATCCAGGCGAAAGTCGATACGCTGCTCGGACTCAAGGAGAATGTTATCGTCGGCCACCTTATTCCGGCAGGAACAGGACTTCCGAAATTCAAGCAGCTTCTGGTCATTCCGGAAGATATGCAGGAAGGCCACTTAAGCCAGCTCGTCATCGAAGAGCCCGCTCCGAAACCGAAGCGCTCCAGAGTCGCAGCATAAGGATAGATCATCCTTTTGAAATGAAAAAGCCCGTCCGATTGGATGGGCTTTTTTTTATGGCGCAGCTAGCCGTGTCAGCATTCGTATATTTGCGCTAGCATGAAATTCACAAATTATTTTCACTATACTCACTCCCGTCTTGACCGCCAGATGATTAAAGAGGAGTGGATTTCCAGCGTTGTCGCAAATCCTGAGTATGAGGAGGTTCAGCATGACGGGCGCATTCGCCGCTGGGCGAAAATTCGTGAAGCTGAAAACAGGTATTTGCGTGTTATATTATTGGAAGATGGGGAAACGGTACACAACGCTTTTTTTGACCGCAGCTTCAAGGAGATTAACAAATGAAACTGAAATATTTTAACGATACGGATACTCTGCTTCTCGAACTCGCGGATACGGAAGTCACGGAGACGAGAGATCTGAATGAGGATACGATTATTGATCTTGATAAGAGCGGTAATATCGTAAGTATCACTATTGAACATGCCCGCAAGAAGGCAGATATTAACGACTTCACCTACGAACAGGTGTATGCGCTGACATAGGCCTGTCTATCCCGCAAGTAAAGCAGCAGAATGAAGTTGAAATTTGCAGAGCCCGTCCAATTGGATGGGCTTTTTTTTGTGCCGAATGCTGAAGATTATTGTGCAATCAAAATCTCCCGAAGATGTTCTTTTAGCTACACGAATATTGGTTAATAGGAGGGGTCATGCAAAAATTAATCCTTACGGTTCTTCTACTTGTTGCAAGTTTCAGTCTGCTCGAAGCACAAGTTACACAGCGTGGCGCATTCGTCACATCACCGTCGGCTGATGAGGAAATATGTCTCAGCTCTTCGATTCCGATTTCCGGAAGAGTCACAAATCGCGATGCCGTGATGCGCACTTTGCTGGCGCGCTTTGAGATCCGGAATATGGTAACCGGTATAGGGACGTTTAGCGCAAGCATAACGCTATTAGATGTTCCTGCAGGAGCTTCAGTTGACACAGCTTTCGGCCAGTATGTGACAAATCCGAATCTTCTTGCGCAGCTCGGATCATTTTTTGCCTGCATTCATGTCTTTGCGCTCGATTCGGTCGGCGGCGTGATCGCCTCCTGGCCGTTTGCCGATTCCGCCTGTGTCCGACTTTTCGGCATTCGAACAACTTCGCTTCCTTCCAATGATCCAGAGGATAATTACTCCAAGACAGCAGGTGGCGACATACCGGATCAGACGAGGTGGGTTTCGATCGGAGCAACCGTCGTCGATGGAGATAGCGAAACATGGGATCCGCCGCCGCCACGATATACGCCCGAAGGCGGTGGCGTGGGGCCAAGCAACTTCTCTGATCCGGTAGTGAAGATGGACCGCTCCGATGTGAACGGCAAGCTTTACGAAGGAAGCGGAGTTGGTGATACGCTGGCAAGTTTTCCGTTCAACTTAACCGGACAGATTAAAGCCGTCCTCACATTCGATTTCATGCGCTCCGGCAAGCATCTCTATCCTGACAGATGGGATGTCAGCATAATGACGGGTCCGGAGCAGACGGTGTTGAATGCAAAAGGGGAAGTGATCCGCCCGGGCGATTCGCTGATACTGGAATTCAAAGACCCATCCGAACCAAGCTGCAACCCTTCGGCAAATGGCTGGAGGAGGATTGCCGGCATCGATGGCGGGCACGATCTTGAATTCCAAAGTTTTTGGATCTGGATGACCGATACTTCGGCAACGATTCGGTTGACCGACGGGCAGCCGCAGACAATTCCGCTCGATCGAAACTACTTCACCGATGGCTTTCGATATCGTTTACGGCTCAAAGCAAATAACAACTCGGCAAATATCTCTCCGGCAGATGATAACGATCCGTGGTACATCGATCATTTTACGCTCATGATACCGCGGCGTCCGGAGCTTGAAGTAAAGTGGGCACGCGTTGTCACACCATACACAAAAATTCCATTTTCAGCTGCTGCAGCTCTTCCAGTATATCTTGGAATCAGGAGTATCGCAGAGGGATTTGGTATACCCACCTCCA
>JAUZOQ010000101.1 GCA_030706385.1 Bacteroidota bacterium
GGAGATCGGTGTAACTATTACTGCCGTCGAAAACAAAGGCTCACGCCAGGATATAACTCTGGGCGGCATGACCGGATATAAGATCATCACTCCAACCGAAGGATGGAGCTACGCACCTTATGGAGGTCAACAGAAACCCGAGGCGATGACTCCCGAAGATGTAAAAGAAGCACAGGATCAACTCGATATCCAGGGCGAACTTATCGACTACAAAGAAAAGGGACATACCGTTGAGTACGTTGGCAAAGAGGATATTGAAGGCACTGAGTGCTATAAGCTCAAGGTAACCCTTAAAGGCGGACTTGTCAAAACAATGTTCATCGACCCTTCTTCCTACTATAAGATCCGTGAAGTACAAAAGCATGTGGCGAATGGCAAGGAATCCGAAGAAACCGTGGATTACAGCAACTTTCAGAAATTACCGGAAGGTATCATTGTGCCGATGAGCATTGGTGCCGGCGGCGGCTCAGTTACCGTCAAAAAATGCGAGATCAATCCGAAGATCGACGATAGCGTTTTCAAGGCAAGCTGATCCGGGTTCATCCAGCGAAATCGCGCTGTAGAATAATTGCGCAATTCCCCTGAAGATTTACGATCGAATCCTCTATTGTCATATCTTCGGGGAATGTGGGCTCATGCTAAGCTCCGCAATGACATCCTTATTTTACTAGTACCCTATCTTCCTTCATTTCAATTACGCGCATCATGAAATACTTTTTACTGTCTTTCCTAACTATTCTCTGGATTCAACCTCTTCATGCCCAGACAAAGATCACCTCTGCCACATTCGGAATGATGGGGGCCCGCCATATCGGCCCGGGAACAATGAGCGGCCGCATCACTTCGATTCAAGGCGTCGATGAAGATGGCAAAACGATCTACGTTGGCACAGGCGGAG
Organism: Bacteroidota bacterium; assembly: GCA_030706385.1. Taxonomy (GTDB): domain Bacteria; phylum Bacteroidota; class Ignavibacteria; order Palsa-1295; family Palsa-1295; genus PALSA-1296. The sequence goes on from JAUZOQ010000101.1 coordinate 899, forward strand.
GCGGGGTCTGGAAAACTACGAATGCCGGTGTCGTATTCAAATCGGTATTTGACAAATATTGCCAGAGCATCGGAGCGATCGCGATCGATCAGAAGCATCCGAACGTCGTTTATGTAGGTACAGGCGAAAGCAATATGCGTAATTCTGTTTCCATCGGTGACGGAATGTATAAATCTTCCGACGGCGGCGATAACTGGACGAATATCGGCCTCGACAGCACGGAGCATATCGCAAAGATCCTTATCGATCCGAAAAACTCCGATGTCATCTACGTTGCTGCACCCGGACCCCTCTGGAGCGATAGCAAGCATCGTGGCTTATATAAATCTATCGATGCAGGCAAGACATGGGAAAAGATACTATATATCAATGAAAAAACTGGCTGTGCTGATATTGCCCTCGATCCGAAGAATCCGAACATCGTCTATGCTTCTACCTGGGAGTTTCGGAGATTGCCCTACTCATTCAACTCCGGCGGCCCCGGCAGCGGAATGTATAAGTCTACCGATGGCGGCAAGACCTGGAATGAACTAAGTAACGGATTACCTGCGAAACCCTTCGGCAGAATAGCCTTCGCACTCTCACCAAGCTCACCGAATAAATTACTTGCCATTGTTGAAGCAAAAGAAACCGGATTATTCATTTCAGTTGATGGGGGCAATTCATGGAAGCATCAAAGCGCAACCATGAACGTCACTGCCCGTCCGTTCTATTTCAGTACGATCATGTTCGATCCCCTCGATTCGAACCGCGTCTACAGACCGGGGTTCGAATTCGCATACTCAAATGACGGAGGCTATTCATTCGCCGATGCCAGCGGAGAAGGCGGCTGGGTGCATAGCGATCACCACGCACTGTGGATCAATCCGAAAAATACTAACCAACTCTATCTCGGTACTGACGGCGGAATGTACATAAGTCTCGATAAAGGAGCAAACTGGATCTTCGTTCAGGATCTCCCCGTCGGCCAGTTCTATCATGTTGCCACCGATTCGCAGGATCCCTACCGGATCTATGGAGGATTACAGGACAACGGCAGTTGGACAGCGCCGTCATCGGCGCCCGGAGGAGTCGGCAATGAGGATTGGCGTGCCATCAATGGCGGCGATGGATTTTGGGTACAGCCCGATCCGACCGATTCCATGATCGCCTATGCCGAATCTCAAGGCGGCGAGATCAATAGGATCAACCTGCGAACGAATAAATCCATTGGAGTAAAACCGCAGGGCGGACCGGATGAAGAAAAACTTCGCTGGAATTGGAATACGCCGATCGTCACGGGCGTCGCAAATAGGAAGAATCTCTATATCGGCGCACAGTATCTTTATCGATCCGACGATCAGGGAAGAAATTGGAAAAAAATCTCTCCCGATCTGACAACGAACGACAAGAAAAAACAGGAGCAAGATTCGAGTGGCGGTCTTAGTGCAGATAACACTTCGGCTGAAAATCATTGTACCATCTTTACGATGACTGAGTCTCCGCTCGATGCGAACGTAATTTGGGTTGGTACCGATGATGGTAACTTGCAACTAACGACGAATGCCGGAAAGACGTGGACGAATCTTTCGAAGAATGTCGCACGTTCGGGAATCGCTTCGCAATCGTGGGTCAGCAGCATCGAGCCTTCGCGTTTTGACAAGAACCTTGTCTATGCAACATTCGATAATCACATGTATGGTGATATGCAAACCTATCTGGGAAAATCGACTGACATGGGAAAAACGTGGCAGATGATCGTAAGCCCCGAGTTTACAGGATTTGCTCATAAGATCAAAGAGGATCTTGCAAATCGCGATCTCCTATTCCTCGGCACCGAACGCGGACTTTTTGCGACGATCGATGGCGGCAGCAACTGGTTCAGGATGAAAAACAATATTCCCTGGTATGCCCTCGTCCGTGACATTCAGATCCAACCGACTACTAACGACCTCTTGCTGGCAACACACGGGCGCGGAATTATCAGCATTGATAACATTACTCCGATGCGTGCGCTTACTAAAGATATCATTGAAAAGGATGTGTATCTTTTCCCGATGCCAGCGATTGCACTTTCCGAAGGAAAATTTGGTGGCGGCGGATTCCCAAGCACAGGGGGATGGAACGGCGGAAATTCATCGTCTTCGTACAATCCTCCGATCGAATACTATCTTAAGGACAGACTCAATACATCGGATGCGAACCTGGAGATCTACGATTCATCCGGAAAGCTGATGCAGAGCATTCCGGCCTCGAAGCGTAAAGGTATCAACAAGGTGTATTGGAATCTGCGCATGAAACCACCGAAAGTAGCCAGCGGCGGGACGAAGCTCGATTTCGGTGCAATGTTCCTGGCGCCGATGGTCTTGCCCGGAACCTACACTGCAAAACTGAAGATCGGCGAGAAGGAATACACGAATCTTCTCTTGCTCGTCCACGATGCATCGAACAAGCAATTCTCTTTCGAAGATCGAATGCTTCAGTACAAATCGGCTATGCAGTTATATAATTTGCACGAACAACTTGCCAGGACAGTCGATGATATCAACGCAAGTCAAAAGCTTATCAAAGATAATCTCGATTCTGTCAAGGATCCGAAGAGTAAGAAGATTCTCGAGGAGTACAATACCAAACTTGAAGATCTTCGAACGACTCTGCTGGCATCAAAACAGAAGTCGATTTTTGCCGATGAAAAGAAACTCAGGGAAGAGATCACCGAAGTCTATGATGCCGTAGCAGGTCAGGAAGCCCGGCCTTCGAATCTTCAGCTCGAACGTATTCCCGTACTTACTGAACGGGTGAATAAGGCGGAAACAGAGAAGAACGAGATTATCGGAAAATATTCAGAATCCGTAAAAGGGATATTGGCGAAGCGGAGTAATTAGTCACGCTTCATCGGATGTTTCCCTACCCAAAGGGAATCGAAGGTATAATGGCCTGTTGAGTCGCCGAACCCGAAGGATAGGTTTTGCAAAATGCTATCCTTCGGAAAGACTCCCCAGAATTTGTTGCTCATTTTTGGTATGTGAATGTGTCCCAATAATTTGAATGTGCCGCAATCCTTGTCGCGCTCGGGTGGAGGGTAGTTGCCATCCCATTTTCCGAGAATGCAGGAGATCATCTGTACAGAGCTGAGGCCATCGTCAAGATCATCGGCAAGCTCATGACCGGCTTTCTTCATATCCCAATGTTTCGCGAATTCGATCGCCGTCTTTGCTTCGGAATCCTCTTCAACAAGGTCTATCCACTCGATTGCAGCAGCACATGCCGTGTGGTATGCATAGAGTTGATGCTTCATTGCAGTGATGGAATCCGTCGCCGGATAGGCTCCGAAGCCGTGAAATTTGATCTGGGATGCTCCACTGTAATAGAGCTGTGAGTTATCATGATTCATTGGCGTATGTGACCGTGGAACTCCAAAGACCGATGGCGGCACGCTATCTGCCGGCGGGAAGATACCGCTGGAGAGTTTGATCATCCAATTCTCGGACCGTTTCCTCGACGATGGAGTGCCAAATCTCTTTCGGAATTCAAACCAGGTTGGCGCCCGATCGGACCCATCTTCCAGTGTTTGTGGCTTGAATCCAAGCTTTGCAAAATTGAAGTGAATCCAATCCGAGTGACTGTAGAAATCCTCTACCATGTGCAATGAAGAGCCAAGTGCCAGGAGAATTCTCACCTTACGATCGTCATCGTTCATTTTTTGATCGGTGTAGAATCGGGCAATCGTCTTTCGCGTATTTTCCAGCAATCGCGACCATAGATAGTCGAACTTCCAGTTCCGATCGAGCGCATCTGCGAGATTATCGAAATGCATGAAGTTCGAAGCGGCATGGGTTTGGCCCGTAGTCGGAAGATTTCGAAGTTCTAGATACCCGGCTGTTTTTTCAAGTGTGCCCACGACCTCTGTGATGAACGGGCCGAAATAGTCGAGACAAAAACTACTGAATTGAAGTACTTTGATCGCATCGGGAGTGAATCCGTGTTTCTGACCGACTACAGTCGCAGCGCTCGAATGCCAGAATGTATCGAAGGCGCTGACAGAACTGTAACTTAACAACAGTGCAAGGGCTCCGATGCAAAGTTGAATGAGAAGTTTCTGAACTCCAATCCGAGCCTTGACAATTAATTGATTCTTTTTCATCGAAAATGTTTTGTTGGGAGTTAAAGAATGCCGGGGAGCTTGGGGAATTGATCTTGGGTGTGCGGATTAACTTAACCTTTGGGAAAATGATTGCAGAAAATTGGGAGCGCAAAATAAAACACCCTGCCTTTGGAGCAGGGCGTTGCCGTAGTACATTATATTCGTGAGAGGGTCAATAACCTAAAAAATAATCCATCGCATACATCGTGCCTTATACCCTTACTCCCCAATTCAGGCAGAAAGCGCATTGTCTGCGATGGGAAAATTGGCATCAGTGCCGGCAGTATCCGGCTCTTGAAGATCAGCAAATGGATATTTAAACTTGAAGCCCTCGGCTTGTTCCTTATCTTGCAGCCTGCCCCATTGCATTACGAAATCATACGCTGCCTTGCGCTCGGGTCCCGTATAAAATGAGGGGTAGGATAATTGCTCAAGCGCCTCGGTCACAGAAATAGAACGAATTGAATCCATTGCCTTACCTCAACAAGTAGCTAAAAAATCTATCGTAAGCACAGTTCAACCTATCTTTATTCCCCAATCAAGACAGAAGCTCCGTGCTTACGATTAGAAAATCATTTGTCAAATCTCAGCATAGTCACCGTTGCAAAGATACACGGCACCCTGGCTTTGATCGTTACAGAATTTCAAGATTCGCCTTACAGTTTTTAAAGCTCCTAAGTCCGTGATTCTGAATAGGTATACGAATCCGAGCAATTATCGGATTTAAAAGGAAGGCAGTTATTTATCTACAATGTATCTTCAAGCGACAAGTCTCTGCCCTGTTTTCGCACTTTGCTGACGGATGAGACTAATGGCAGCAATGACATAGCAGGCGCTTCCAGTCCAATAAGCGACGGTGATTCCGGCTTCCATTGAGAGAATAATGGCAAGAACAGAGGCGAAAACGGACATCGCTCCATTGATTCCCCAGAGCCAGGGAGTGATATGCTCTAAACTCTTGGACACGCTTTTCATCCCGATCGGAAAGGCCATGCCCATGAAGAAGCCAGGAATCGCAAGGATGACTGCAGCGAGCATGATCCGAACTGGAGTTGTCGAACTGGCGAAGTTGTGCAGGATTCCCGGAGTGAGTATGCCCACGATAAGGAGGACACCAAGAAGCGCCGCTGCCCAGAATATGCTTCTTCCGCGCAGTTTTCCAAAGGAAAGTGACTGCGTCGATAGACTTCCCAAACCGCTTGAAATTAGCAGTGAGAACAATGACACAGTAAATCCATACACGGGATGACCGAGAAAGACACTGAATCGCTCGATCTGCGCGATCTCAATGATCATAAATCCAAGTCCGATCGCGCTGAAGAAGATAAACGACATCGAACTACCCGCTAAATTCGTTTTCTTTGCGCGCAAGATCATAGGGATCAAGATACAAGAGATCGTTAAGAACAATACTACCAGCAACAACCCAACTAAGGTGACGACTGCCATGATGTTGAGGTGAAAAATCCTCTCGCTGAAGATTTCGGGATTAAACACATTCATGATGCTCAGCATCTGAAAGAAGAATGGCTTGTCGTCGCTCGTCGGACTGAGATTCAGGACCATCGAGGCGATATGCGTCTTATAATCGGGCGAGAAGAACTCATCATAATGTTTATCTTTTGTCTCCGTTGGCTCTACCATTATCTCGAAATGGCGATCCTGACAAACTTGATGCAGGGCGACAATATCCGAATCGGTGAATGGCTGGTTACTAATGAGCAAGGTCCCGATCTGCCACTTCGGTGTTTCCATACCCTGCGAAACATCGTTCTTCACTACGAGTACATGAGAGCGCGGATCTTTCACTCCGCGATCGAGTAATGTCTGCGTTGCAAGCGTCGCCATCCGATACATCTCTCCCGGCATACCGTTACCATACCAACGAGATAAAGAAAGTACGCCTCCGGGCTTCAAGTGATCGAGAAATACCTGCCAGGCATCTTCAGTATAGAGCGCATTTTCCGTTAATGCGTATGCACCGGCTGCCGTAGCCGCCCATGTATCGATCAATGAGATCTCCATCAATCCGAATTTATCTTTCGATCGCGCAACATAGCTGCGGGCTTCATCATTAACTAAATGCACATTCGGATAGCGATCGAAATGTCCGGTGAAGTCACCATATTTTTTCGTCACCGCTTCGATGATATTATCATTGATCTCTACGGCTGTCACCGATTTTTGCTTAAACAAAAGTGCAGAGAGGATATCCCTTCCTCCTCCGGCTCCGATGACCAACACATCGGAATTCGGGCGGATCGAATGTGCAACATTCGTGACATCGTACTTCAGATATTGAACGGAATCAAAATTACCCGTGAAATGCGTGACTGGAGTCGATGCATTCGCATCGATATTCAGATTGTACTGAGAGATCTTTATCCCTTTTGGCAACGCATCGCTGAATCCCCATCCGAACGGCGTTGTTCCCAGATCATCATAGACTGCTACTCGCGAGAAGCTGTTCCATCTCTCGTACACCAGATCACGATCCGGAAGGCCTTTGACGAATAGCAGACGGAAAAGCGCATGCCCTGTCGTACTCACATATCCTCCGATACATGCCAATAGCAGCATTGAGCAACTTGCTACCAAGGCGAACCGGCGCTGTCCGCGAGCCAGTAATCGAAGCGGACGATACACCAATCCCCCCAACGTTGCGATGAATGATGTAATGACAATTGCTGTCGAAGCATCGGCAAATTTCAGGATAAATACGATACCCACACATCCAAGCCCTGCACCTGCAAGATCGGCTGCATAGATGCTGCCCACATTCGTGCTATTGCCCGCTTCATCTGTTGTTTTTGTCAGCAATAATGTAATAAGTATTCCGCTGGCAACGAATGGAAGGCTGATCACGGTGAAATTCAATCCTAATGCCACGACTCCGCTAAGCGATCGGGGATCGGCAAAGGGCATCGCCAAATGCATGAGGAAAGAAAACAGAATTGTTGCCGAAAGCAAGATGCTGAACGACGTGATCCGTTCGGCGATCTTCTCTTTCCGGAAATATTCCGGAGCAAGATAGACGATAAGCGCTCCGGCCGTCATGCCGAACATCGCAACACTGATCGCCATGAATGCGAAATGATACCACATCGTCACACTGAAAATGCGTGTGATAAGCACTTCGAATAAAAGCGTCGCCAAAGAGATAAAAAAGATCGCTCTGCGCGGACGGGTCGTCATCATTTCTGCAGTCATGAATTACTCAAGTGTTAGTGGATTGATCTGTGGCCCCTTACCATTCCTCCGGAGGTTGCTGAAGCCCTAAATAACCGATGTATGTCGGCAAATATACGGCATCTCTCCTGTTGGCAAATGACAAAGCTCAAAGCCGAAGATTGAGATAATTACCGAACGAAGCGATAATATTCATCGTTAATTTTTTCATGTTCACACAACTGGCAAGCAGTATCGTTATGGCATTCCAATCGCTCATCGGCAACAAGATGCGCGCTATGCTGACAATGCTTGGCATTATCATCGGAGTCGGCTCCGTCATCACCCTCACGGCCATCGGCCAGGGCGCTTCGAAAGCCGTTACCGATCGCATTAACTCGATGGGTACGAATCTGATTCAAGTCGATCCCGGCCCCTCCAATTACGGTGGCATTTCCTCAGGTGCCGGAGGAAGTGTCCATATTACCGAAAAAGATGTTGAAGCCCTGAAACGCTCGCCGCTTCTCAGCTCTGTCGCTCCCTGGGTCGATACGCGCGGCCAAGTTATCGGGCAGGGCGCGAACTGGTCAACACGTATCGGCGGCTCGACTCCGGCAGGACTGAAGATCAGAAATTACGTCGTCGAATTTGGTACGGTATTCACCGACGATGATGCTGCCAATGGCACGAAGGTGTGCATTCTTGGCAAGACCGTCGTCACCAATTTATTCGGCGATGCCGATCCGCTCGGAGCAACGATCCGTATCAAGCAAGTCCCTTTCACGGTGATCGGAGTCCTGAAAGAAAAAGGATCGAATTCGTACGGCCAAGATCAGGATGATATCATCATCGGCCCACTCGCAACCGTTCAGAAGAAACTGATGGGCACGACGTGGCTGAATGACATCTTCGCAAGTGCAGTGACCGAGAAGAACACGACGGCGGCGATGGCAGATGTAACCCGGATCATGCGCGAGCAACACCGCTTGCTTCCATCGGATGATAACGATTTCCGCGTTCGCTCTCAAGTCGAGATGGCAGCAACGGCGCAGCAATCGACCGATACGCTTTCCCTTCTGCTACGTAGCGCAGCCATCATCGCACTTCTTGTCGGCGGCATCGGCATCATGAACATCATGCTTGTCAGTGTCACCGAACGAACCCGCGAGATTGGCATCCGCAAGTCGATCGGCGCTAAATCCCTGAACATCCTTTTCCAATTCATGACTGAAGCACTGACGCTCAGTCTTATTGGTGGAATCATCGGAATTTTTGCCGGATTCGGAGCGAGTTATATCGTCTCGAATCAGAACGGCTGGTCGCTCATCATCTCACCATCGGCAGTGGCGCTTGCTTTTAGTGCTGCAACGGCAGTTGGATTATTCTTCGGATATTATCCTGCTCACAAGGCAGCAAAACTCAATCCGATCGAAGCACTCCGGCAGGAGTAATAGGTTGGAAATTACAGACTAACCACCAAATTCTCTTCGAAGCTTTCAGCGAAGCGGTACAACCGCTCTTCGACTTGCGCGTATGTATCCATCGTCATCAACTCCGCCCGAAGCCTTGCGGCTCCGAAAATGCCTTTGAAGTATCCGAGATAATATTTCCGGAAAGCCGGAATCCCGTATCGCTCCGAATGCAATGCAAGTGAGTGGCGCAGATGGCTCAAGCATAGCTCGACGCGCTCCTCAAGCGATGCCGGCGAGTATGAACCGGTTGCGAAATATTCTTTCACTTCACGGAAAATGAACGGATTGCTGATTGCTGCTCTGGCGATCATCACGCCGTCGCATCCCGTTTCCCTGAAAGCGCGATCTGCGGCTTCCGGCGAATTGATATCTCCATTGATAAAGACCGGAATCGAAACGCGCTCCTTGATCTTCGGGACCCAGCTCCAATCGGCCGGGCCGTTGTGACCCTGAGACCTGGTTCGGCAATGGATCGTCAGCGCTGCCGCTCCGGCCTGCTCGATCATGGGGGCGACTTCCAGGATATTGATCGAATCGTGATCCCATCCGAGCCGCGTCTTGACCGTTACGGGAAGTTTCACTGCATCGACCGTTGCCCTAACCATCGCTTCCATCCGTGGCAGATCTTTTAAGAGCGCTGCGCCGGCGCCTTTGCCTGCAACGTTCTTGACCCAGCAGCCGCAATTGATATCGATAAAATCCGGACCTGCCGCTTCCGAGATCTGCGCCGCTTCGCGCATCACCTCTGGCTTGCCGCCGAAGATCTGAATAGCAAGCGGGCGCTCTTCTTCCAGCATTGCCATTTTTTTCATCGACTTCGCCGCCTGCCTGATGATGGCCTCGCTCGAAATGAATTCTGTATAGACGGCATCGGCTCCCATCCGCTTTGCAATTATGCGGAAAGAGACATCCGTCACATCCTCCATCGGAGCAAGTAACAACGGGCGTTCACCCAGATCGATATGTCTTATTTTCGACAAGTCTTAAGTAATTATTTCATCAATCGCGCCATTGCTTCGTCGGACTATCGTCCTCCTCGCAATGACAAATTAATACCCCAAACCCTAATTATATCTCGCCACGACTCCGTCATCTCCGTTCAGGACATGTTCGGTGAAGATGGGAGGTGCAATTGCCTCGCGAACGAGTTCATTATAATCGGCTGCAAGTTTCGAGATACATTCGCCGCAGAAGTAATTCTCGAAACCGGCTTTTTTCTCGACGGTGACAACCTGTTCGCGCGGATAAGCCTTGCCGCACAAATGACAGGCAACTCCTTCGAGCCCATCCTCATCCGGATCGCTTTCCCGCCGAAGCAGGTTTTTGTAGCCCCACCAGACGAAGTACAGCGCTCCAATGAGCAAAATAACCGAAAAAATGATATTCACCTAAGCCAAACAAAACGATACGTAGTGCCGTGCCGAGGGGCGAGGGGGAAGCTGGTAGTTGTTAGCTGGTAGCTGGTAGACGCTGTGACTGTCTCCAGTGGGATGGACTCTCAGTCCGTCCGACAGAGTCGACTCCGCAGAACGGACTAAGAGTCCGTTCCACTGAAGTCGGCCTACTTCACCGAAACCTCTTGCCACTAGCCACTAACAACTAGCCACTGCTCCTTTCCTGTCATTCTGAACGGAGGCTTTTTGCGAATGCAAAAAAACGAAGTGAAAGAATCCCCCGATATAGGTCGGATTGCTACTATCTACTGCTATTGAATTTTCTGAGATAAAGGACTTACCCCAGACGGACTACCACTGCACACTGCTAACCGCCTACTGCTTACTGCAAACTCGCAGCCTACTCCCTCTTCGCCAAAGCTCACTTCAAACAATACTCTCTCCCTTACCGGCAGGACACTCTAAAAGAGCGATCTGTTTGCCATCCAGATAAAAGCACAAAAGAAACCTGTTGAAGCGAATTTCTGACTACAAAAATACGGAATAAAAACATGAATTGCAAGGACAAAATTTCGTAATATCCCCCTGAAAATAACAATAACTTATTGAAAAACAATAACTTAAATAAAAAATGCAACTGCCCAAAATGAGCTGGATTCGAGGAAAATGATTTAGGAACTGAACCCGTAGGGGCACGCTGCGCGTGCCCTCTTCCGGATTTCCGAATTCATTTCTGGATGCGCACAACCTCAGCAGGGCACGCGCAGCGTGCCCCTACGAACATTGTTGTCATCCCCTTCCCTCGACATCAGACTTTCGGACATCAGACTTCGGATTTCCCCCTTGCCATTCTCCCAAACTACCAACTCCCAAACTCCCAACTTCCCCGGTCATTTCCCTGTAACTTTTCCGCA
>JAUZOQ010000102.1 GCA_030706385.1 Bacteroidota bacterium
AGATTTACACCGATCAGCTCAACCGATGGATTAGCGCGAATTATCGCCCTTGCTGATGTCAGCAACGTTCCATCGCCGCCAAGGGAAAAGATGATGTCGCTCGATGAAGCGATCTGAAGCGGTGAGGCCGAGGAATGCACCTTATCGCCTTCGGAAGCAATGGCTGCCAGCTCGGAGCTGATGATGCAATCGGTTACTCCATGCTGGCGGAGCAGCTTCAGCAGTTCATCGACGGTTTCCTTCGTCTGCGGCTTTGCGCCATTACCTAAGATGCCGATCTTTTTTGCTTGCACGATTTTGGACTGATTCTGCAGACTGGTTGTAAATGGTTATTTTGACAGGAGGTAGAACAAGAGGAGGTGAGGATTTATTTTAGGGAAAGAAACAGGGAAATTCTTGAAGTTTTGTCATTGCGAGGAGGGCTTCAGCCCGACGAAGCAATCCCCCGGTGGATGCCATACTGTAATGATCGACCACTCATGAAGGGGATTGCTTCGGAGCCGCTTCGCGGCTCCGAAGCAATGACATGACAAAAACGGAGCTGACCCCCTTACTTCACAACCACAAACTCCTTCACAACTTGCTTCCCTCCTGCACTCAGAACCAGATGGTACGATCCGCTCGGAAGATCCTTCGTTTCGAATGAAAGGGAATTTGTGCCGGATGGATAGCGGGCACTTGCAAGAAGGTGAAGTTCAGCTCCGAGATCATTGACGATCGAGATTCGAACATCTTCCGGCGATGGCAAGGTGAAGCTCACTGCCGCCGAAGCTTTTGCCGGGTTGGGGTAGATCGAAATACTTTCCCGAACTGCCGAAGCATCGGGCCCAACAGAAACTGAACCGAGAATATGCTCAGAGCCATCGAGATCGAGCTGGCGCAGGCGGTAGGTCAGCAGATCGTTCGAGGCGTTGAAGTCGGTCAGGGAATAATTTTGCTGTGCCATTGTCGTGCCCATGCCGCTGCGGAAACCCGTCTGCTGCCACCGGTCACCCGATTGGCGCTCGACTGAGTAACCGAAATTATCACGCTCATTGGCAACGGTCCAATCTAGAACGACATCGCCACTGGATATCCTTCTGCCCGTGAAGCTCATGAGCTCAACTGGCAGCGCCGAGTTCGTCGTGCCGAGGATCGATGTTTTGCTTCCGGCAACATAAGCCGTTGTGCCGTCGACGATGATCGCCCCTTTGAGATCGCTGCGCGTATTGCTCTGGTCCTTCGTCCAGGTTTTTCCGGCATCATTCGTCTTTAAGATAATGCCTCCGTCCCCGGTGATGATTCCATTCTTATCGTCATGGAATGCCACGTCGTTCAGCGGAGTCGTAACGCCGCTGGCAACCGTTGCCCATGTTACTCCTTTATCGACGGTACGGATAATAATGCCAGTGCTCGAAACGGCGATGGCATTCGTATTCGTAAAGAATCGTACTTTGTTCAGCTGCGCCGTCGTACCGCTTGAATTCGGCTTTGCCCAGGTTGATCCTCCATCGAGCGAATAGATAACTGCACCATTCGAGCCGACGGCAATAGCATTCGAGCCACTCATATCGACATCATAAAGAGCCTTTGTGTTATTGGTAGTCGTCGCAGACCACGAGCCGCCTTTATTTCCGGAGCGATAAACAATTCCGTTCGCTGCGCATGCAAGTCCCGTCAATCCCCAAACGGCCGTTCCGAGGATTTGAGTAGCGGATGCGTTAACAAGTGAGCTCTTCCATGTTCTTCCCGAATCGATCGAACGCAAGACGTTAATATCATACGTTGCGATGAGTCCGAATCCATTCTTATCGAAACAAATATCGGTCAGTCTCGGAGCTCCGCCGGCATTGAGGGAATCCCGAGTCCAATGCGTTGAATTATTTTTCAGACGATAGGTATTACCGACAATGCTCGTTGCATACATTTCGCCGTTCGGTGAGATCGCAGCAGCGTAGACTGTTCCGCGAACACCGGAATCCAGGCGTGACCAAGTCGAGCCGTAGTTCGCCGTCTTCAGGAACACACCGTTCTCTCCGACCACCCAGGCGATTCCCGAAGTCAGGAAGTCGGCTGAAAGTGCTACTTTATATAACTTCTCCGTCGCACCGCTAACGGGAGCGCTCCATGTAGTACCGTCATCGGTGGAGCGGCGGATTGTACCGTTGGCGCCGACAACGATAACATATGGATCGGCAAGCGCCACATCGTAAAAAACATTCGCGCCGCCATTCATGATCGTATCGCTGATCAGGAGATCGGCAGGAACATCACGATGCAGGATATAACTTGAATCGCCGACGATAAAGGCCTGCGCCGAATCGATCGCCACCCCATGGAAGGCAAATTTATGCGGAGTCGTGATGGCGTAGTATCCAAAACCTCCGTAGTTCAGAGCCTGCAGTATCGTACCGTTATCGCCGACGGCATAGACGTTCGGCCTTCCGCTATTTGCAATAGCATTAATATTATTCTTATTCGTATTCGATTGTTTCGTCCAGGCAATTCCGCTATTTGTTGAGTACAGAATAATACCCGAATCCCCGGCCATCCACAAATTCGTTTTTGATAGGTCTGCGCATGCGTGAAAATTCACCTTGCTCTTGCTCGTATAGGATTGATCCGACCATGTCGCACCATTATTGATCGAGCGATAGATCACGCCGCCATCGCCGCATACCCAAACAGTATCCTTATAATAGCAGATGCCGCCCAAGGCAGAAGTCACGGGATAGATCGGATTCTGGAATACGCCGGAAGTCCGGCGCATCGTCGTGCCGGCATCGCCTACGGCGATTCCGAATGTATCGGCTTTGACGACAACACATCGAAGGTCATTGCCCTGAGGAGTCGGGTTGTACCAGTTCCAGGCCGTCTGCGCAGAGGCGCTTGCGGTAATAAAAAGCAGGGAAAATGCGAACAAGGTGTAACGAAGTTTCATAGGGATGTGCAAAGTAAAAACCCGTGAATCAATCGTATTTATAAACAACGGAGGGCGTCTTTTGTTACCGCGAACTACGGCGCATGCCGCATCCACCCCGATATCGCACTTTCAGTGAGAGTCCCCTTGCGAAGCTGCCTGCGCTTCATAATAAAGAAGATCACGGGAGTGACGATCAGCACGTGCACGGCGCTAGTCAGCAATCCACCGATCATCGGAGCGGCGATCGGCCGCATGACATCGGAGCCCACGCCTGTCGACCAAAGTATCGGCACCAGCCCAAGCATTGCCGTAGCTACCGTCATCAGCTTCGGACGCAACCGAAGCACAGCGCCATCGACTGTTGCATGATAGATATCATCATCGGTCAGTGGCGGCCGCTTCCCGGTGTTCGCTTCGTGCAATCGCTTATCGAGTGCTTCATGCAGATACACTACCATGACGACACCCGTCTCAACAGCAACTCCATAAAGCGCGATAAATCCCACCCATACGGCAACTGACCAATTGTAGCCGAGAATTGCGATGAGGAATACTCCTCCGATAAGTGCGAATGGCACCGAAAGCATGACGACCGATGCCTCTTTGAAATCCTTAAGAGTAAAATAGAGCAGACAGAAAATGATGAGAAAGACGAGCGGCACCATGAACATGAGCCGCTGTTTCGCATGCTGCTGGTTCTCGAACTGACCGCTCCAATTCAAAGTGTATCCTGCCGGAAGTCTCAGGCCGGTCTTCAGCGCTTTCTGAGCTTCGTTAACAAAACTTCCCATATCGCGGCCGCGCACATTGAGATAGACGAGCGAGCGAAGCAACGCATTCTCGCTTGAGATCATCGGCGGTCCGCTTGCTAAAGATATATCGGCAAGCTCGCCGAGAGGAATGTAAAACCGGCTCGTTGCATTCGGCGAATCGAAGAGCGAACGCGCTCCGCCGCTGAAACTCCTGATCTTCGGCTGCGAAGAAGTTGCCATCGGCGCTGGAGTCATACCTACACTCTGATCTCCCGAACCCATAGAACTCGAAGCTGCCTGAGATCCGGCCGGTTGCGAACCTGCCATTGCTGCGGATGAAACCGAACCGGGAAATGTAATTGCTTCCGATGAAGAACTTCCCACCGGAACAGGGATCTTCCGCAGATCTTCGATCGAGGTTCGGTAATCCGACATGAACCGAACGTTGATAGGAAATCTTTCCCTGCCTTCGATGACCGTTCCGATCGTATTCCCTCCGATCGCACCTTCGACGACATCATTGATCACCGATTGCGACACTCCGTATTTCGCAGCAGCCTGCTGATTGATCTTCACATCCAGGAACACTCCGCCTTGCACGCGCTCAGCTACAACATCTGCAGAGCCCGGTACTTTTTTCAGGATTGCCTCGGCATCGGTGGCAAGCCGCTCCAGCGTATCGAGATTCTCTCCGAAAAATTTCACTCCGATATCGGTGCGGACTCCCGTCGTGAGCATGTTGATGCGGTTGATGATAGGCTGCGTCCAGCTATTGGCCACTCCCGGTATCTGCAATTTTTCCGTCAGATCGTTGATGATCTTATCTTTCGTCATGTCCGGGCGCCACTGGTCATGAGGCTTAAGCAGGACGATCGTCTCAAGCATAGAGACTGGCGCCGGATCTGTCGGAGTCTCGGCCCTTCCTACTTTACCCAAGACCTGCAAGACTTCAGGATAGTCTTTAATGATGGCATCCTGAACTTGCATGATCCGTTTCGCCTCGCTCAAGCTGACGCTGGGAAGCATCGTTGGCATGAAGAGCAGACTGCCTTCATCGAGTGCCGGCATGAACTCGCTGCCGAGCCCCATCGCCAGCGGTATGGCAACGACAAGCGCAAGGAGATTCAAGCCCAATGCGATCATACGATGCTTCAGCGCCCACTGAATGACAGGCCTATACAAATTGATAAAAAAACGTGAGACCGGATTCTTCTCTTCTTTTTGGAAACGGCCCTTCATCAGCAGTGTCATCAGCACCGGCACAAGCGTGATCGACACGATGGCGCTGCCCAAGAGCGAAAAAGTCTTTGTGAATGCAAGAGGATGAAAGAGTTTTCCTTCCTGCCCGGTAAGAAGAAACACCGGCAAGAAACTGATGACGATGATGAGGATGGAGAAAAAGATCGGCCGTGCTACTTGCTTCGTGCTTGTGATGATCACTCTCCGATAATCGAACTCCGTGCCATTTTTTTCCTTCAATTCCTGCGCCTCGGCCAGATGCCGGTGCGCATTCTCCAGCAAGACGATCGAAGCATCGACAAGCACTCCGATGCCAATAGCAATGCCGCCAAGCGACATGATGTTCGATGAGATCCCGAATATCCTCATCAGGATGAACGCGATCAGAACGGAGATCGGAATCTCGATAATGATCCGCAAGGCACTCGGAAGATGAAAAAGAAAAAGCAGAATAACGAGCGTTACGATGATCGCTTCTTCGATAAGCGTATGATAGAGATTATCGATCGATGCTTCGATCAGTTCCGATCTATCGTATGCCGGAAGAATTTTCACACCATTGGGAAGCCCCGGTTCGATGGCCGCGATCTTCTCTTTGATACGGTCGATGACGGCCTTCGCATTCTCGCCCATTCGCATGACGACGATTCCGCCTGTCACTTCGCCTTCTCCGTTCTTATCGAGTGCGCCGCGGCGAATATCGGAGCCGATCGTCACATCGGCCACATCTCCGATCGTTATCGGAATACCGCCTCGCGCCTCAAGCGTGATCTGCCTGATATCGTCGACCGATTTCAGATATCCCTGTCCGCGAATGATCTGTTCCTGTCCGCCGGATTCGAGTATCTTTCCGCCGACATCATTATTGACTCGCATGACGGCATTCTGGATCTGGCCGATATCGAAACCATACGAACGCATGCGAATCGGATCGACATTGATCTGATACTGCTTCACGTATCCGCCGGCCGAAGCGATCTCGGCAACGCCTTCAACCGATTGCAACTGCGGCTTGATGAACCAGTCCTGTATTGTGCGCAGCGTTCCGAGATCGAAGCCCTTCCCTTCGACCGTGTACCAATACACCTGGCCGATGCCCGTACCATCCGGGCCCAATTGAGTCTTCGATCCTTGCGGAAGCGAGGCCTGCACCGTCGAAAGTTTCTCCAGCACTCGCGAGCGCGCCCAATAAATATCGGTTGCATCATCGAAGATGATGTAGATAAAACTCATGCCGAACATCGACTGCGCCCGCACGGCTTTCACGCTCGGCAATCCCTGCAATGACTTGACTAAAGGAAACGTCACCTGATCTTCGACGATCTGCGGCGACCTGCCCATGTATTCGGTGAAGACGATTACCTGATTCTCCGAGAGATCGGGAATGGCATCGAGCGGAGTCGTCGAGATCGCCCATGCGCCGACCACTGCAATAATTGCAAATGCAGCAATAATAAAAATGCGATGGCCTGCGCTCCACTCGACGATTCGTTCGATCATTGAAGTGTCTTTATTTTTTCTTGATGGCCGTTACCATGTACTGGCTTTCCGGAGTTTTTGTCAGCGTAAAGCTGACGGAATCCTTCACGTGAATATCCTTCAGCAGTTCGGGCGATTGCACCGGATACTCCATTGCCATGGCTTCCATGATTCCGGGCATATCGTTATGATCGAGCGTGATGAACTTCCGGCTTGCCGAGATCTTCTTCACGACTCCCAATCCGTCGCCCGATTTTGGCGGCGCCACCGGAGTTGCAGCCGGGGCGTGAGCAGGAGCCTGTGCCGCAGGCTGTTCGGGCTGTGGCTCTTCCGTGCGCTTTGCGCAGCCGGATGCCAGAAATAGTATTGCTGAAAATGATAGGAGATATTTAATGTGACTTCTCATGTAGTTTTATTCAGATGCAATTGAAGTAATAAGATACTCTCCGTTATCGGAGCGCGTTAGGGTAAACTTTACGTGATCGCCGGCGCGGACTTGCTTGAGGAATGCCGGATCGCTTGCTTTATAGGCCATCGTCATTGCTGCCATGACATTCGGAATATTTCCGTGATCGATCGTGATCGTCTGCTCTTTTTCATCGACCGATCGGACAACTCCGACTCCTTCGCCCGAAGGCTTAGCCTTTTCATTTCCGGCATCCATATTCATTCCGGCCATAGGATTTGCGCCTTCGGCAAATTGATGCTCAGAGTCGATTAAGAATTGTCCCGAAGTAGCGACTTCTTCATCGCCGGTCAGCCCATCCAAGACTTGATAGTACTTATCCTCCGAACTTGCTCCGATCGTAACCATGCGGCCTGAGAAGGAGCCATCGTCGTTGCGGATCCATACATAAGCACTCGTGCCGGTGCGGATCACTGCACTCATCGGTACGGCAAGAGCCGTACCCATATTGACATGGATCGTTGCGCTGACAAACATTTCCGGCCGAAGCTTCTTACTTGCATTCGGAAGTTCGAGCCGAACCGTTACCGATCTCGATTCGGGATTCTCCACCGGCGAAATAAAGATCACTCTGCCTTGAAATTTTTCGGCAGGATAAGCAGCGGCAGAAATACTAACGGGATACCCTTCGCGCACAAAACGAATATCGCTTTCCGGAATCTGGATCTCTGCCCAGACAACAGATAGATCGGCAAGCTGAAACAGCGCCGTGCCTTCATCGACATAGGCGCCTTCCTGAACAAGCTTCTGCAGAACGATACCTGACTCCGGTGCCAGTACGGTGATCGTGCTGCGAGTAATTCCCTCTTCAATAATATCGGCGATCTGGTTATCGCTCAATCCATAGAGCTTCAGTCGTTCCTTTCCTGCAGCGACGAGGCCTTCGTTCATATCGCCATGCATGCGATCGGCATCATTCGGCATCGAAACTCCGTGTTCGTTTTTTGCAATGAGATATTCCTGCTCGGCATTCAAAAGATCGGGACTATAGAACTCATACAGCGGCTCGCCTTTGCGAATCGTCTTCCCTGTTGCATTGATATAGAGCTTATCGATCCTTCCGCGCGTGCGAGCGCTAATGACATGCTCGCCAGGCTCGGCGATCTTGATCGTGCCGACGGATTGAATATCCTTAATGAATGGCCTCCGCTCGATGGCAACAACTTGCACGTTTGCCTTGATCGCCTCGGCCGCCGATACCGTCACACTTCCGGGGATCGCAGCAGTCTTATCTGCAGCTCCTTCGCGCTTCGGCACGAGCGTCATTCCGCAGATCGGGCAGGAGCCGGGTTTATCCGAGCGTATTTGCGGATGCATCGGACATGTGTAGATCGTAGCAGCAGTTTCGGATCTGACCGGAGTATTTTGCTTCGAGTAGAAATAATATCCGATCGCTCCGAGAGCAAGAACGCCGATCACGATGGCGATCACGTTCTTTCGCCAAAATGATTTTTCTACGTGAGCTTCTAATTGTTTCATATCGTTTATCTGATAGTGAGATCGATTCCGACAAGGTACTCGATCTGTGCAATAGCTTTATTGTAATCTGCCTGAAGCTGATACTTCGAATGCATGTAATGCAGCACGGCCAGTTCGCTGCGTAGCACTTCATTCAATGTTGCTTTGCCATTCTGCAAGTTCGAGCGGCTTGTTGCAAGGCTGAGCAGACTGAGCGGCAAGATCTCCTGTTTGAGAATAAAAAATTGCGATGACAGCCCTTCCATTTTTCGCAGAAGCGATTCGAGCATCGTATGGATCTCAAGCTTCATGGCATTGATCTCTTCATGCTTCGCTGTACGCATTGCTTCCTGTTCGGAGACGGCATCGCTGAATTTGCGCGAGAAGATCGGAAGATTGAAACTCAGTTGGGCGCTCACCATATCCGATTGCTTCATCGAAGCGATGGCATCGCGCTGCATATAGAAGAGGCCAAGAGAAAAATCGGGATATTTCATAAGCCGTGCCTTTTCGATCTCGAAGCCCGATGCTTCCGTTTCCGAGTACATAGCAAGAAGCGCCGGACGGTGCAGCGAAGCAAGCGAATCAAGTTGCGCAATATCATAATCAAATTTCGGCAGATCCGAAGCCGTATCCGGGCGCACCTGAGTGATGACCATGTTGCTTGCTCCTGCCAGATCGGCCAGACGCATGCTGATCATCGATTCTTCATCCGGAATACGCAGGCGTGTCTCGGCATTCTCCAGCTTCAGCGCAAGAACATCTTGCTGCGTGCCCTTTCCTACAGCCATCGCATGCTCAGAGAGATCGATCAGCTCGGCAATGCTCTTTAAATGATTACGATTGGTTTCGATCGATTGCTCGAGATGATAAATATCATAGAAGGCAAGCCGGATGTCTCTGCGAAGCCTGTTCTCTTCTTCGGCGCTATTTTCCTGGAGGGAGTATACTTCTTTTTCGGCAATGGAGCGCTCCGTCGAGAGCTTTCCGAAGAAGGGAAACATCTGCGTGATGCCGATCATCTTCGACGTCATCGGCTCTTCATCGAAGCGGAAGGAATTTGTCGGCAGATTCTCGACTCCGAGCATTGCCATTGGATCGCCAAGCGATGAACGCTGCGAAATACGCAACCGCGCCGCATCGACTTCGGCCGATCGCTTCAGGATCAGCGGATGGCGCGAGATTACATGCAGGACGCTATCCAAGGTCACACCGCGATCGGCGCCAAACTCCTGCGAGTCATTCTGCGCATCTGCAGTGCCGATGAAAGCGGCAACTAGTATTGCAATAAATAGATGTAAGTAACGCAAGATCTTATTTCATTCTGTTAAGTTATTTTCTTAGCGCTGCGATCGGAGATCCGTAATTAAATCTCCTAATACATGCAGCATACTTCTCTCGGGTTAGCGAGGAGAAAAATAAACGAGAAAGAAATAAGGGATTAGATGCGGAAGGTTGCTAAAAGGGCGTACGTATCCACCGAAGCCATACGGCTAAGCGTGAGATGATCGTCACCAAGAATCGTAGAATTGAACGAGGGATCTACAAGGAGATTCGCGTTCAGGACGAGAACGGGAATCGTAGCCTGAAGTGAAAGATCGGTAGAGCGGTCACCAAGCTTTTCGAAATCGGCTTTAAGGACGATATGCTTGACCGTCGTCTTGCAGCAGCTTTCCTTCTTCGTTGGCGAATCGGAAACGTGCTTGCATTTCGGACAGCCCGACTCCATATTGCCCCTCATCCGGCACGATACGGCAATTGTCGTCACCCCCATGGTCGAGAAGACCAGGGCAGCAATAACGGCCAGAAGCGAAATATGGTAAAACCGCTTTTTCATCCAATTCCTGTAACGTATGAGGGGAGATTTAGATTCAGGGGGTCGTCTGAACCGTGATTAATGGGATTAAAGGATTAATGGGATTTGCTAATGACTAAAGACTAACGTGTCATCTCGAACGGAGCCTGACGCGAACGAAGCGAGCGGCAGGCGGAGAGAGAGATCATTTAAATAAGAATAAGTCCTTAGATCTTCAAGCAAAGCAACAAGCAATGTCTTTGGGGAAATAAGGATTTTTTCTTATTGCGAGATTTCTCCCTACCTCTGCCGCATTAGCGGCAGAGTCCGGTCGAAATGACAAGACCGTTGTAACATCGCATACTGCATCCAGTGGAACGGACTCTTAGTCCGTTCTGCGGAGGTGACTTCGTCGGACGGACTAAGAGTCCGTCCCACTGAAAACCGTCCGATCATCTCCCCTCTCAATGCGACGTCAGCCCATCGAGCGAGATCGAATACTCCTTTGCTGCTGCATCGTAACGAACGGTGTACTTCATCGGATAATATCCCATCATCATATATGCCTGCGGCTGACGGATATCGGTCGTTGTCGTTGTCTTCAGATCCAGGAAGGATTTTGCACACATTGCTTCCATGAATACCATGCTTCCATGATACGAACCGAAAACGAACGTGTGATCGAATGGCTGTCCGTGAAATTCTTTCGACATCGTATCCATGCAATGCACGCCCATTCCCTCTTCGGATACACTATCCATCATGTAGCCATGCGGCATGTATTTCATATCCATCATTGAAGTATCGCGGCCGCCCATGATGCCCATCTGATTCATTTCCGACATCATGAAAAAGTGGCAATCGAGATGCGCTTTGTTATAAACGCTCGGCGCGGGATCGCCTTGCGGCACCCAATCGACTTCAACATGATCGAACGGCGAAGCCATCATCTTCATCATTCCGCCCGTTGACATCGAAGGAAGCATGATCATCGTCATCGATTCTTCCGTTGACGAAAGCGAAGCGAACGATGATTCCTTAAACGTCACTCCGACCGAAGAAGGATTGCCGTTCTCATCGGTCTTCACCCACGACCGGATGCTATCGGAGCCGAACGCCTGAGTCTCGCCCATATACGTCGCAGCCTTCGACATCATCGAATCGCTCGTGCTGCATCCGCTAAAAATGGAAGCGCCTGCAAAAACACAAACACACAAAAAAAACGTCAGTGTCTTATTCATAGAGTAATAGAATGGTCATGTGATGCACGGGAAGGAGCAAAGACCATGCCACCGCCAAGACAAAGAATTCAAGGCAGTTATCGCGGAAATCATGCAGCAATGATAAGGATTTTGCGCAGAAGTGTAAATAAATCTTACGGAGGAGCAGTGGCTAGTGATTAGTGGCCAGTGGCTAGTGGCTAGAGGGGCTGAGTTCGCCGGACGGACTGACCCGCCGCCGCGTGCGTCCCACTGGAGAAAGTCCCAACGTCTACCAGCTACCAGCTAACAACTACCAGCTCTCTTCTGCTAACGACTAAAGACTAACAACTAACGACTAACTTGTCATTTCGAGCGGAGCCTGACGCGAGTGAAACGAGCGGCAGGCGTAGAGAGAAATCTTTAAATAAGAATAATACCTTTGATCTTCAAGGTAGCGACTAACAATTAAGGACTAACACTAGCTTGTCATCCTATGTTAATTTCCGAGGTATTGAGGATGTTGGGAAAGAACCCCGACAGAGAGCGGGGTGAGGTCAACGCTGTCATAGGTCATAGAAGACCGTTCGCAATGCTCGACCGCCCCACTC
>JAUZOQ010000103.1 GCA_030706385.1 Bacteroidota bacterium
AGATATTTCTTTGCTACGCGCTGAATATCCTGCTTTGATACTGCAAGATACCGGTCGAGTTCGGAGTTCACGCGCTTGGTATCATGGAAAAGCGTGTACTCATGGGCAAGCTGAAATGCGATCTCTCCGGTGCTGGCAGCCTGCGAGACGATATCCTTTGTCATCTGATTCCGGACCTTCTGGTACTCCTCATCGCTGATGCCTTCTTTTTGGATCTTCGCGATCTCTTCATCCATGGCCGAACGCACCTTCGGGATCTCAACACCGGCCTTAGCCACTGCAAGCATTCCGAATACTCCATCTTTTTCAAGCGTGAGAACGATCGGTTCGATCTCGACGACAAGCTGATCTTTGTCCTTCAGTCTTTTCACGAGACGAGAACTGTTGCCCTGAGCGAGAACATTCGTCAGCAGATCAAGTGCGTACGCATCCTTATCTCCTTCCGGAACAGTCCGCCATGCATAGGCAACGGCTGGAAGTGGAGTGATCTTCTCATCAACTTCGGTGTAACGCTCCGATGTCTGTGGCGGCTCAGGAGTGTAGCTTCTTGCAATTTCCGCACCTTTGGGGATCGATCCGAAATAATCCTCAACGGCCTTTTTTGCATCGGCTGTTTCGAAATCTCCTGCAATTACCAGGCAAGCGTTGTTCGGCACGTAATAGGTATGATAAAAATCCTGGAATTCCTGGATCGTCGCTTCATCTATATATTGTGCCTGGCCGATCGGAGTCCAGCGGTACTGTGAAGTCTTGAACACCGACTCCATCATTTTCGGGAAGAATGTTCCGTACGGCTGGTTATCGTAGCGATTGCGCTTCTCCTCTTTTACGACCTGTCGCTGAGTTTCAACTCCGGCAGCATCGACATGCAGGAAGTGCATGCGCTCGGATTCGCCCCAGAGGGCCATCCGTAAATAATTTGCCGGCACATCTTCCTGATAGAACGTTCTATCGAGCGAGGTGTGAGCATTCAACTCACCTCCGGCAGCTTCGATGTTCTTTCCGTATTCGCCTCTCTTGATATCGTCCGTGGATTCGAACATCAAGTGCTCAAAAAAATGGGCGAATCCCGTGCGATCGGCTCGTTCGTTCTTCGAACCTACGTGATAGTAGACTCGGGTTGAGACGACAGGAGCAGAGTGCTCCGGATAGAGAATGACATGCAATCCGTTAGGCAGATCATATTCTTCGAACTTGATCGGCTTCATCACTTGCGCATCCGAAGAAGCGGCAACAAGCGTGATGAAAAATAAGAAAAAGAAAGCTGTTTTTTTCATGGAAAACGGGGTGATGAATAATAAAATAATTATGGCCGAATTCAGCCGATTCTTAACGGATATTCAGCCAGAAGGTTTCATGCAGGCTTCCTCGGATTCAATCCTGAAGAGGATTCTTTAGTAGAGCGTATAAGTTTTAGGTTACTGAATATATTGAGTTTTTGCTTTGGTCATAAGGTTTTTTCCTATTCTTCTTTTTTCTCTTCTCCTCTTACT
This sequence comes from Bacteroidota bacterium, assembly GCA_030706385.1. Classification (GTDB taxonomy): domain Bacteria; phylum Bacteroidota; class Ignavibacteria; order Palsa-1295; family Palsa-1295; genus PALSA-1296. Next base: position 1,494 of record JAUZOQ010000103.1, read on the forward strand.
CTTCAGTAAGGAGGCAGGCTCTATCATTGCTCGGCCCACGGTTTCAACACAGTATGATTCCCTCGCCCGAAGGGAGGCTGATTCTCTGTTCAAACTGAGGAAATGGTATTCAGTTAATTTCTCAGGGTCGAAGCCTCCGATCGGCCATTGGGAAGGCACATTCTTATCTCCAGACCCGTCTTCGGTAGGAGCCATATCACTCGATATCCACCCCGGGGATTCTTCCGGCATAATAGCAGGTAAATTGCGACTGCATTACGAGCATTTTGAAATCCTCGATTACTCCTTCGATGAGCTTAGAACAAGGGACTCCATCCGTGCTTTGAAAAAGACTGATCTCTTTATGCAGTACATCGATCGTAAGCGGGTGAAAGACTCCATTTTTGCTGCAAGATATGATGAGTCCTATGAAGTTTCGGGTACAATCAGGGGAGATTCGATTTTTTTTGTCTGTGATACGATCTATTCACATAAGGAGAAGAGAACTGAAGGTGCGAGACACTTTAGATTTCGTGGTAAGTGCATGGATTATTCCGATCGCGCCTCTCCAAGAAAGACTAACTACTTCATTCTGGGAGAGTATTTCGATTCAGCATCCCGATATCTCCCTGCTCTTGGGCCATTTATTCTAAACAAAGAGAGATGATGAACCTAATCGTGCATATAGTATAGCAGAGATATGTTGGCACCAAGATTTCTTCTTTCAATGATATCTATGGTTGTTTCCTATCCCCAGTTGGTCGGCTTGCCGAACAATGCTTTGGATGAAATTAGATCAGGAAAACCAGGGAGCATATCAAGGGCTGTGGATTCGACTTATTTGCATATCCTTCCTTGCACTGACACCTTCTCGTTGGCCGGGCATTGGGGTGGATATCTGCTATCGTTTGAGCGAAATTATAAATGTTTGCTCGACTTCAGTATTATTCCGAATAAGGAATTTTCAGAGATTCATGGGCAATGTACAATACATTTCCCCCATTTCCAGCCTGTCGATATAGATCAGCGCGATTATGAAATTACTGACTCTATCTGGAAAAACGGAGACAGAGTTCAGTGGAAAAAACGTGTTGAAGAGCAACATAAGCAGGATTCGATAGAATATCGATCCTACATGGAGTCTTATGGATTTTCCGGCGTCGTCTCCGGGGATTCAATAACAATTCAAATCGACACGATATATCCAACACAAAATCGCCTTACAAGCAAAGTCCAACTCGTCGCCCGCGAAAGACATCTGAGATTTCGGGGAAAATGGATGAAATGGTACACGTCCGACTCAGCCTCGAATCCCCATTACTTCATGCCAGGTACCTGTTTAGACTCAGCATTTCAACAAATTCCGCTTTTTGGTCCCTTTGTTATATATAAACAGTAGGCTTGTCTGGCGGAGACCGGATACTACTGCCAAAAGATTATCTTCTACTGAATCTCAAATCCGAGAGATACGATCGCGAGAAAACTGCGTACTAGTAAATACTAACTTTAGGGAGGGTAGGGTGTTTATCTGTGTCCTTCCAGCATTATTATCTAATAATGTATCCCGTGGCTAGAACATTCTACCCTCTTTTATTCTAGCCACGACAACTATCATTTACGGTCTCCAGCCTTATTAGAATATCCTTTTACTAATTTTATATCAATAAGTTGAAGGAATTAGCTCAACCTGAGAATTAGTTGAGTTCACAATATGAAAATAGAATTAGGTTTCTACGGAAAGTTGTAGTATATTTGTATATGAGAGTTTACTCTCTCGCTTCAGCTCCCCACGCTGATGAAGTAATGAATCGTGCAGAATCAACCTGCCCCCACAAGCAGGAGTCACATTTCTTCAATCTTCGTATGGAGGCACTATGAGAAGTTCTCACCCTCTCTTCGGTCGGTATATTCGTCTTCTATCCGGTCTTCTGCTTGTATCTACTTTTCTTCTTGTTTTGGCTGGCAACATCCGAGCTCAGCAAAACGACTTGATGACGACTCCAACCGTCGTGCCCCCCTATTCTCCCAATCTCGATGTATGGACTTCCAATCCCAGCAGAGTACTGATCACGATCGTAAATCTCTCCGCCAAAAGTTATGATATCCGTCTTGCCGGCTCTGCAAGAAATGGCGATGGCTCGCTCACGATGGAAACGAAGAACGATGTTGGAGTGCCTCCCATCCATATTAATCCTCATGAATCGAAGCAACTCAATCTTAACGACTTCAGGATCTTCGATCCGAACGTAGTGCGGTTCAAGGGTACGAATACGGCGATTATCGCACGTACGCATTTGCTTCCCGATGGAGTCTATAGCCTTTGCGTTCATGCAATAGAGTACAAGACTTTGATCCAGCTTTCTCCCGATCAGTGCGCAACATTCGAGATCCGCAATGCCGATGCTCCGATGCTTATTTCGCCGGCGAATCGGTCCGAACTCGATCCGGATAAGTTTCCGCTCTTGCAATTTCAGTGGATTCCGCCCGTTCAGGCGCCGCCGACTGCCGTCTATCAGTTCAGCTTGTTAGAATTGCCTCAGAAGATGGAAGCCGAAGCCGGCTTCAGAATGCCGGCAGTAAAGCAGGTATTCACTCGCGAAGTCCGCGGAGCGAATATGCTTTCGCTACGCTCGGCTGAACTCCAACTTGAATCAGGCCACATCTATGCTTGGAGAGTACGTATCACCGATCCGATGAATACGATGTCATTTCATAATGACGGATATTCCGAAGCTTGGTCGTTCACGTACGGTAACATCGGAATCATCAAGCCAAAGGCCATCATGCCGGATACGCTGATCGATGGCTCGTTCACCATAGTTGTTGAGAGCTGGGATACGAAATCGAAATCCGACGATCCAAAGCTTCCGAGCGGAACCGGCTGTGTTAAATTCGACTGCTCGAAAACAAAGAAGCTCATTCCACCCTATTGGGAGGGATTAGGACTGCAAAGCAAATCCTTTAACGTCATCGATTCGAAAGTGCAGGATTCCCTGACACAGATGCACGTCATGGATGCAAAGCTGATCGATAACAATGTCAAAGTTGGCGATAAGCTCTCTCTCGATCTACCATCCGGCAGTATTAGCAAGGCGAGTCAGATAAGCGATGTTGCAAAATATCTCGGCTGGCTCAAGGGCAAACTACCCGCCGGATGTATTCTTGTCCAATTCCATGATGTGACATGGACGCTGCCTACAAAGAAGACAGTGCTCCTGACCGGAGGTTCGGCCTACTATCCGACCACTCCGCCAACTCCTCCTCCGCCGGCAATGCTTGTTCTGGATTCCGGATTCACGCTTGCTATCGATTCGCTTGTGATATCTCCGACCGAAGCAACGGTGCAAGGAAAATTGCTGCTACCGAAAAATATTATCAGCGCAGATACATGCACCCGTGCATTCTTAAAACTTCCGAAAACCACGATCACATCGAATTGCGAATTCTACAAAGAAGTCATCGTGCAGGATTCCGATTATGGCAAATGGTGGCTTGGTGAAACAGGTTTGCTAATTCACGGTTCGCAGTATATTATCGATTTCTCATCCTCACAATCTCCTTCGGGATTCTCTCCACCGCTGGCATCATCGTGGAAGGGCGTCGTTCTTCGCCAGGGCGAGACGAGCAGCAATCCTTCGATGACGATGATCTCCAATCGCGGATATGTAAAGGCACCGTACCGGTACCAGAATGCAAAGATCAATTCCGATGGCTTCGAAGGATCGCTGAGGATGTATGGAGGCTCATGGAAATTTACTACGCTTGAGCCATACGGATATCTCGTCGAACTCAATCGCGGCGATCTTTCTCTTGCAGCTTCTTCCATAACCGGAGGTGGTTTCCAGGAAGGTACAATTGCTGCTCCACAAATTGCTATCCGTGACCAGGCTGGCGGAACTTTGATCGTTGAGTATTCCGGGTTGACTGTTCAGAACGACATGGATCTTTACGGAACGGTCAGATATGATCAGGGATTTCGGTGGGGCGAATACTCGAAGACGACAGGGCAGCCGAGATTCTATCTTATCTCCGCTCCGGGCTCCACGCCAAATCCCGATAGCGGAGGCTTCTATCTTGGAGCAGCGTGGCGAAAACCATACTACCCTGCCGATTCCAACTGGCACGAACCGATACTTGCTCCTATCGCTTCAGCGCTTAAAGTGCAAGGCATTCAAGGTATAACATTTCCGAAGTTAACGAAAAGAGATTTTGTCATCTTCACACCCGATGTACCCACTCCCTCAAAATATATTCAGTTCAAGAAAGAAGTGTTTGCAGGGATGTGGATGAACTTCATTCGGTCCGGATTGCATGGCGAAGTCCTGATCGTCTGCGACTCTACACAAGAAAAAGATTACCAACTCGGAGATTCTCTGCGAGTGAAGTATGACGGAAAGACATCGTTCAAAACCGACTTCGGTCTCTGCCCACCCGGCAAAAGGACTGATGTGACGGGAGCAAACTTAAGCGCCGTCTCGAACAGGAAGGTTGACGTCATGCCTTTCCAATTCTGTGAAAGTGCAGTCTGGAATAGCGAACTTGCCGGCGAAGTGAGGCTTCCTGTTCCTGCTTCGATCAACGTGAGATTCAAGAACATGATGTTCACTTCGACTGCCGATTGCGCCGGTGGCCAGGTCGATCTCTCCAAACCTGATTCCATGCCCTACTGGGGCGTTAAACTCGTCGCCAAGGATACGGGAAAATCCGCAGGCATTGTCTGCGCCAGACTCGGCGTCATCTATTTGACTGCAGCAGGAATTGCAGAGCCGCGCCACTATTCAAAACCGTTCTGGCTTACATGGGGAGAGTTGAAGGCCGATGGAAATCTCGGCAAAATGTTCTTCGACTATAATAGTGTCGGCCAGCGATTCGACGGCTTCCCCTTCTCGCCGAGTTTCGTAAAATTGTCAGACTACAAAGCAGTCAATACAGAGACAGCGACGATACCGGGAATGTCAAGTCCCGTTGGAATACTTTCGGGTTTCTTGCATGCCTATGGATCTCTCTCCGTCCATTTCTTCGGATCCAAGTATGTGTCGCTCTCCGATTACAAACTGGATTCGGCGAGCAATCCTTTTGCCGGAGGCGGCTACCCATATATGGATCGGTGGATCCGCCTGCAAACGGCATCGGTGCTTAGCACTCCGGCAAGCGATGTTCATTGGCAGCGAACCTGGGCTGCAGGGATCGCAAAATTCGATTATACTTCCATCGTCTATGATAGCCTTATCCAGGATGGATTCTTAGGCAGCGGAACGGCAAGCGTTCTCGAGATCAGCGGTGGAATGAGTTCGACGATCACCATCAAAGCTGAAAGGTCGTGCTTCAGTATCATCGCCGAAGCAAGCCATCAACTGAATCTTGCCGTCGTTGCGAATTTCAGCGACATGGAAAAGATCTGGGGATGCGGATGCATCGTTGGCGATAACCTTGAAAAAGTTGTCATCGGTGCTGAAGTCTCTGTCGGCGGAGGAGTCGGCTCCAGCCTCGCTGCGCGGGCAGGTGGTATGCTCTCGATCAAACTCTCCTTCCTGCCTACTCAAACTCGACTTCAGCTGCAGGGAGATATGTATGCTCTGATCGCAAGTTCGATCAATGCTGAGGTCACGGGTTCTGCGGAATTCGTCGAGGACTGGGGCGCAGGATATGTTGAAGGTGATCTGCAAGGCAAGATCCAGTTCAGTACATTCCTCTCCGGCATCGATGCCGAAGGAGAATTGCAATGGCATTTCGGTTTGGATTATGAAATGATCCAGGGAAAAGTTGCCATCGGAATGTACGGGCCGGCAACATTCGGGCTTCAATCCGGAGTATTCCTCGGAGTCAATTGCCCGGCTTCAAAGATATGGGTGACCGATGATATTGACGGCCGATTCTCACTTAATAAGAATGCCCTGCCAACCGATTCCCATGGCAATCTTTCGGGAATGTATGCCTATCTCTCAGTCGAGACATCGATCAACCTGTATATCGTTTCCGGTGGATACCAGGTCTACGCCGGCATGGGTGCATTCTTCAGCGGAGGCGGATTCGGAGTTGTCGGAAACGTCGGAGTCCGAATATGGGGCGAGATCCTTGGCGGCCTTGTCAGCGCATCGGCTTGGGGCAATCTGCAACTGCTTGTCGGAATCCCTCCGGCGTTCCAAGGCAGCATCGGGCTGGAGGCCTGCGTTCTCTGGGTATTCTGCGGAAGTGTTACCGTTAACTGCGGGTATAATCATGTCGATGGATTTTATCTGAATTAATTACCAAGGAGAAGAGCAATGAAAAAGTATATTCAGATATTATTGATCGTCATTGTCGGATTACTGACGGTTTCACCGGCAGTAAAGGCGCAGCACCTTGACGCATACACCAAACCGATGCCGGGAGTATTTATCTATCTCACATGGGGGCCTGACACAACGATCTCTACGGCGTATCGGTACAATATCTATCGCAAACTGACTTCGGCAACGAACTTTCCTACAACTCCGCTTAACAGCACACCGATCGCACCGATCACCAATTGCACGCAATTCAAAACGGTGATTCCGACGGGTTCGGATGATTGGAATTTGCTTGCAAATGCATTTGCCGATTCCGTCACGCACGTAAAACTTGCCAATGTGTGTGACGTTGCTAACTATCCGTTCAAGTCTGTGAATTGGTACCGGCTGATGGTATTCAATCGGGCGAAGAAGAATGTCGGCATTGTATCGGGATATGGATTCCAGGATAACACCGTTGTAAACGGCACACAATACACCTACCGCATCCGCAGAGTCGATGTTTCGAACAATGAACTTCCTGCCTCTGCCGGAGATGAAGCAACGATCACTGCCGGAAGCCCAGGTGCGATCCCAGTTCCCTCGAACGTGCGCCTTGTCATCGGCGATGCCAAAATCCAAGTGCTATGGGATAAACCAAGCGACCCACGATACGGAGCATTCAACGTTTTCCGCACAAGCGGCATGATGCCATTCCGCCGCGTAAACTTAAGCGATATCAGCATCGACATCACGCGCGATCTCGATAGCAATGCTGTCTCGCCCTCGCCTGCCAATGGCTTCACCGATTACGAGCAATGGGATTCGGCCGGCCATGTGCAGCCACGATCAATCCCAGGAATCGCAGGAACATTCAGCGGCCCGGCGAATGGAACACTCTGCCAATACAAGGTGCAGCTTAAGGATATTCTCGGAAATGTCGGAGCGTTCTCCTCGCCTACGGTAAGCGGCACACCCGTTGATAAGACGCCTCCGGGAATTCCGATGGATCTCGTTGTCACTCCGAGCGAATCGACGAGCAGTATCGAGATTAAGTGGCCGAAGGTCAAGCGAGATGCACAAGGGCACGACGAACATGTGACGGGTTACAAAGTATTTCGCTACGGCTCGGGAGAGAATCCTGCCTTTGCCAGTACTCAAGTTGGGGGAATAATTACTGAGCCGGGCGATTCCACATTTTTCAGAATTGTGATCGATAACTCTGCTGGCCTGCGAAATGCGTGTAAAGATTCTACACATTGGTATCGCGTTCTTGCCATCGATCTGGCTGGAAATACTTCGCCGCGCTCCGTTGCAGTGAGCGGCATCTTGCGTGACACAACAAAACCTGCCGATGTAAAAGGAACAGATGCAAAAGGATTTGACGATTACATCAAGGTGCTCTGGAAGCCAAATGGCGATTGCAACATTGACGAGTATCTTATCTATCGGGCAATGTGCGATTATGGCGATTGGTTACCCTGCGATACCACAAAACGAAACCCGACCGGAGCTGCATTCTCCAATAATTCAGTCAACACTGATAAACGTGGACCTAAATCTCCGAAAGATTGCGGCGGTCCGTTCGTGCTCGTCGGTACGCTGACGCATCCCGAAGCAAAATCTCGCGCATCGAGTAACGGAGGGCTTGCCTATTTCGACGATCACACCGTTCCATCAGGTTCGCCGATCTGTTATGCGTATCTCGTGAAAGCTCAGGATCTCTCAGGTAATATCAGCGGCACTTTCCCCGTTCCTACTCGTCCGCCGGAGATCGTCGTTTGCGAACGGTTGCGCGACCGCACTCCGCCGCCGCCCGGCATCATTGCCGGCCTCTTCTCTCGTGATAGTGCCATTCGCATTGATTTTATCGGCCAACCCATTCAGGATATTGCTGCCTATCATATCTATAGATCCGATAGTGCACGCGGAACATATCATTGGGTCGGAGGAATGACCGTTGAGCCGCCACCGATGGTCGGGCATATTCTGCATTCGCCCTATCATCCGCCGTCGCTTGTCGGCTGCGATTCGATTCCATTGGTTAGCAATCCCTACATGAGCGCCGGAACGTTCGTCGATCATCGAGTCGAAAGAAAGAAAATCTATTGGTATAAGGTATTAGGGATCGATCGCAACGGAAATGAATCTCCGATCGATAGTGCAGTCGAGATGAGCACGTTCACCTTCGCGAGCAATCGCGAGAAACCGCCGACGATCTCTTCGATCGCATCGGTCGAAGGCCCGTGCGCACTCACGGTTTCCTGGAATCCGGGATACGATTCTACTTCGATGATGGGATTCGTTGTCTTCCGGTCGACGAATATGAACGGGCCATACTTTCAATTGGAAAATATTGTCAAGGATAATTCCTTCGCCGACAATTCCGTTCAACGTGGAATGACGTATTGGTATCGTGTGGGGTTAATGAAAAGCGACGGACTGATGACTCAGCTCTCGCCGCCCAAGAATGCAATGCATCCATAGGAGGATATGATCATGAAACGACTTTATTTGCTGCTGCTTTTTTCAATTCTCATACTCTCGACGCAGGTTTCGGCTCAACCCGCACCGGAGAAATATGGCTGGTCATTCTTGAATTTTACGACTCCCGTATTCAACTGGGATATCTATCGTAACTCGATGTTTGCCATTCCACCCGATTCGAGCGGGATCACATCGCCATTCGATCTGGTGTTCTATAACGCAGCATTCAAATCTGCTCTGAGCGCGGCCGGCAATTGCTTCGGGCTTTCCATCATGAGCCTTATCATGAATAAGGATGGCGGTCAGCTTGGTTACTGCTGTCCGACAAATTTCTACGGCGGTTCGGGAACAACGGGGCCGACTGACGTGAAGCTTACGAGAGCCATTAACATTATGCACGGACATCAAGTCTCGCTTGCCTGCATTCAGGATTTTTTCGATCAGGTTGTCGGAGGTCATTCCCTTCTGGCGCACTATGGAAAAGATAAGGTCAAATCCATAATCGATCATGAAGGCCCATGTCTTGTCAGCATCACGAAAGGTCTGAGCCCGACCGATGGAGGACATACGCTCATTGCTTATGAGGTTCAGAATCTCGGCGGTAGCCATTTCCATATCATGGTTATCGATCCGAACCGCATTTGGGCGGACTCGGTCACTCTCGATCAGCGAGAGTTCTATACCAATGGAAGAAATTACATCGATGTCACCGGAGATAGCTGGACATATAAAATGGCGATGATCGGAGGAAGCTCCTTCGTCTATGATCTCTGGCCTCATAGTAGCCAGGCTCATCTAACTGGAACGGCAGTCTCGATTGCCGGGCCGACAGGCCGCGTTCCAACTTCGCTAGGCCTTGCCATCGGTGAACTGATGACAAAAATATTTATTTCCGATCTCGATGCAGGTTCGGGAGGAATGGTCGCACAAGTCCAGAACTCCGAAGGCAAGCGTCTCTTCAAACCAGGCACGGAAGATATCGACTGGGATCCGGCAACGGGCTTGCGCAGCATGGTCCCCTTCTTCCCCTCAGATGCAGTTGGTGAGCATGGGAAATTTCCATTCGAGTTATTCTATAATATGGCTGCAATGCCGAATGCAGAAGTGGAATTCAGATCGGGTTCGAAGGGATCCTTCGTCGCTATTGGCGGTAATGCAGGATTTATCAAGCTCACAACTCATGAAGCCGGCGTTACGGCTACTATTGGCGTTACCGGAGTTGGGACTGCCTCTCCATCGGTCTCCGTAAAAAATGCCTCGAAGCCGATGCTCTGTGATATCGAAATTCTGATACCGACCAAACGCGGCGAGATCAATCGCATCTATTCTTTGAAAGATGTTGAGATTCAACCGGGAGAATCTTCACAGTTGGAATTTGCGATTACCGGAGCGCGGGATGTCTCTATTCACGGTAAATCAACAAGAGGCAGTTTGCTCACGATCTCGCAGCAAGCACTCGATCACTCAAAAGATTTTTCGACGGATGCAATTGCGGTAACTCCGGCAAATGGAGCTACGTGGGCGGAAGAGGAATGGGTATTCATGAAGAGACCTCCAGTCGTGCATCTGACAGGAAAGTAGAGAGACTTAATCACTCTTCTACCCGTTTCCTAATGCTACCAGAGGTATCGTCGGCATAATAATACTTGCATCG
>JAUZOQ010000104.1 GCA_030706385.1 Bacteroidota bacterium
CTCGCCAAGCACCACCTTGCTAAGAAGGTTTCTCTGACCTATACAACGGCCGAGCCGTATCTGGCCCATTTCGGAATAGATGGCTTCGGCATGGCAAAGCAGATGTGCGAATGGATGTTCAAGTACTATAAGATCGACTCGCGGCTGAGTGCCGTCATCGAAGAGATCAGGCCCGATGGAGTGCGATTCCAGGGCGGGGAATTTCTTCCCTCGAAATTTACGATGATCGTGCCGCGTTTCCTCGGAGTCGATGCCGTTCGCAATTCACCGGGACTTGGCAACGAGAAGGGATTCATCGAAGTCGACGAGATGTACCAGCATCCGACATATTCGAATGTCTACGCTGCCGGAGTTGCCGTGCAAGTTAAAGCTCCCGGCGGCACGCAAGTACCCTGCGGCGTTCCGAAGACAGGATATCCCACAGAGATCATGGCGAAAACTGCAGCAAAGAATATCGTTGCCGATATGAAAGGATTGCCGAAAGTCGGAACGACCTTTGAGGAGATGAACGCCTACTGCATTTTAGATACCGGTAACATGGGAATGATGATCGTCGGCGATCACATGCTTGCTCCGCGCAAGCATGAGATGATCATTCCCGGTCCCGAAGCGCACTGGGCAAAAGTCGCATTCGAAAAATACTTCCTCTACTCGCGCCGTCATGGCCATGTGTAGAGTTGAGATCTGCGACTAAAGCTATAGCGTTTCGGAGTCAACAAAGCGGGCCCGTTAAGGGCCCGCTTTAATATATTTCGTCCTCTCTAAGGATCTCGTGGAAGAATAAAAATTTCTTCGTGTCAGCCCTCCGTCGCCCGATTTTCCGACCACGCTCAGGGCAGATAGCAAGTATTCCGCTTTCTATTGCCTTCGGTACCGGAAACCTTGTATATTTGCTTGTCATCGCGACTACAGCCACTATGAAGAACCGGTTCCTATCGTTCCTCTTGATTGCCGGATTCTGGATCGTAAGCCAGGTGTTTCTTGCTCGCCTGTTAATGGGCCAATCGCTGATCATAACCGGAGTCGATGCTTCCGGATTTCCGGAGATCAAGGCGAATTTCTATGCCTTCGATAATGCAGGCAAACCCATCCAGCCTTCACAATCGGATTTAAAAGTCTCTGAAGACCAAGTCCCGCGTGTAGTGAGGAGCGTCAGTTGTCCTGCGACGAATCCCGTACCCATATCCTCAGTACTTGCGATCGATATTAGCGGCTCGATGGCAACGGCTTCGGGGAAAACAACAAGAATGCTCATAGCACAGGGCGCTTCAAAACTATGGGTGCAAGATCTTATCCTTGGTCCGAGCGAATGTGCAGTGACTTCCTTTGACGATTATAGTTATGTTAATCAAGATCTCAGTACGGATCAGAACAAACTTCTCTCTGCGATCGATGGCCTAAGTCCAAATGCCGGAACAGACTATGACCAGGGATTTGCGAATGCGTTTACAGGAGCGCTTCCCATCGTAGCATCAGGGAAACACAAACGCGTTGTGATTTTCCTGACCGATGGAATACCCAATGAGACGCCCGAGACAGCAAACATTATCGCTCAGGCGAAGATGGCGAACATCACGATCTATGTTGTCTGCATTGCTCTTACCGCTCCGCATAGTCTTGCAGATATTGCCGCTCAGACGAACGGAGAGGTTTTTGATAATGTCACCTCTCTCGAGCAGGCGCAAGATATCTATGATAAAATTTTGCACATAGCACAAGGGAGCGGCCCATGCACGCTTACCTGGCAAAGCGCTTCATCATGTAGCGATGGTGCCGCTCAAAGAAACGTAGAGATTGACCTTTTTCCGGAGAACGCTCATGCAAATCTTTTTTATGCTCCGCCTCCATCTGCGTTGCATGAATTAATAGTCAGTCCGTTCTCAGCTTTTATCTCCGGAAAACCGTCGGGCAAGAAATTCGATACGACGATCACCGTCACCGCTCAGAATGCAGCGTTCGCTGTGAGCGCGATAACATCATCCAACTCCGCATTCGATGTGAATCCGAAGAGCTTCACCCTGGCAGCAGGGCAGAGTAAGGCGTTAACACTGAGTTACACTCCGCCGGATGAAAGTTTTCAGTGGGCGGAATTCGAAATTCAGACCGATCTGTGTCCGGAAATCTTTTATTCAAGCGGCGGTCTTCCCGGCAGTAAGCCAAAGCGCCCAACGTTAAAGCTTCTTCAGCCTAATGGCGGCGAGGTATTCCGCGTCGGTATCGATACATCGATTAGCTGGGCAGGTATTCCTTCTGCTGATACGGTCAAACTCGATTATAGTATCGATAGCGGCAAAACCTGGATCACCATAGCCGATTCTGCGACCGGCCTTAAGCACGGATGGCATGTGCCACGAACTCCGAGCGTGAAATGCCTTGCCAGAGTTCGACAGATCCAACTCTCGGATGCGGATGGGTGGATAAGAAAATATCATAATGGCACAACGCCGAATAATCTTTCCGGTGTGCGCGGCATCGATGCCGATGATGGCGGAAATTGCTATGTGGCCGGCGTATTTTTTGGTATGGTGAATTTTGCAGGCATTACGCTTTCAAGCACGACGGGAAATGAGTGCATGTTCCTCGTCAAATTTAATCCTGACGGTACGTTCGCCTGGGCACGGCAAGCGCCCAATTGCAGTGCAAGTTCGATTGCTGTAGATCATAACGGAAGTGTCTATGTTGCGGGGAGTTTAGTCGATACTTCAAATTTCGAAGGGACTATTGTACCGATTTGGGAAGGTGCCATGCACCACGATCTCTTCATTGTTAAATACCGAAGTGACGGAACACTGGACTGGGCGAAAGGTCTCGGCGGCAATAATGTGAACGATAAGATTGCCGGAGTCAGAACCGATCCGAAAGGTAACGCGTACCTTGCAGGAAGTTATTCCAGCCAAGTGGATTTTGGGGGTGTTGCACTTTCCGCTACCGGACTTGTCGACATATTTCTCTCTAAGTATCACTCCGATGGCAGTATTGAATGGGCACGTCATGCCGGCTCCGTACCCAGTCCGGGAGTAAATACCGATGACGAATGCTATGGGCTTGCAGTCGATACTGCAGGCAGTTCTTATCTTACAGGGACATTTCAAGGGACGATCAACTTCGGTGGCGTCCAACTGCTTGATATTCAGAAGTACGATGGCTTCATCGCCAAGTATCGCGCCGATGGAAGCGTAGAACGGGCAAGAGGGATCAGCGGGGGAATAGTCGGTAAAGGAACACGCGATGAAGAGCATGCGATTGGCGTCGATCTGGCCGGCAATGCTTACGTTATCGGAACGCAGGGAAGTCCTGCAGTTCTTCTATCAAAATACTCGACTGACGGAAATCTTGAATGGTCGAAAAGCGGAAATTTCACTCTCAACTCGCCTCTTGCCGTCGATGGTGACGGAAATATTTATACGAACGCAAATAACGGGGTGGCGAAGTATACAACGACGGGAAGTATTGAATGGATAAAGTTATACCTGCCCGGCGACAACTTCCAGCCAGGAAATATCAGTGATGTTGCAGTTGACAACTCCGGTTTCATTTATACTACCGGTTCGTGGAGCGGCTTCGATTTCCCCACCAGGAGTTCTTATGATTCGCTCTTCGTGCGAAAGATGAGTGATGAGACGCTTCAGTCTGATATTTCCGATTCCGTATTTTCCATTGTCAAGTCGATTCCGATCTCTCAGGATGTAAATATGGGTACTGTCTTGGCGGGAACATTCAAAGATAATGTTGTCTCCACCTTCATACGTAATGCAGGGAGCTATCCGTTTGAAGTCGAGTCGATAGATTTTGGCGGTACTGCCTCCAACAGCTTCTCCATTGTCTCAGGAATCCCGCCGTTCACCGTTCCGCCTAGAGTTTCGATGCCCGTCGAATTCCGCTTTATTCCGTACGATAGCGGTCTCTACAAATCGACGATCAATATTCTTATCCAGGACTCAGTTCTGATTCAGAACATACAAGGAGTAGGTGTAAGGCCGCTTCTAAAGTTGGAAACTCCATTCATAGATTTTGATACTGTCGATGTCGGCAAGGTTCGGGATAGTGTTGCACTCACGATTACCAACATTAGTACATTTGCCGTTACCATTACGAATACCCATGAAGCAGGACCTAACATTGCTGACTTTAGTGCAGTAACAGGTGCGGGCGCCTTTACTCTGGCTCCGAATGCTTCGCGGACGATGACGTTGCGCTTTGCGCCGTCCGAGGGCGGAAGAACGAGCGGTCGAATACTCTTCGACTACAACGGTCCGGGATCGCCTGCTGTAATGCAGCTCTTTGGAACGGGCATTCGTCGCAAGCCGGAAATTTCGGCACCATCTAATATGGAATTTGGCCGACTTACCTGCCAGGAGTCCTTCGATACGACGATCACCATTTCCAATTCGGGAGAACACGTTCTGGACGTCTCGAATGCAGTGATCACCGGTGTGAACGGATCTGATTTTTCCTTGACCTCTTCACTTGCCGGAGCGACAATCGAGCCGGATTCCTTTCTAACCATCTCCTTACGTTTCAGACCTTCTGCCCTCGGCAGCAGCATTGCCGATCTGGAAATTCATTCCGATGCCGATCCCGATTCAGTCTTTCATATTAGCCTCGAAGGAGCAAAGGATAGCGCAGGATTCGTAGCAGATTCGATCCTCGATCTTGGCGATGTATGTCCGAATGCGACAGTCGATACAGCTTTTGTCCTCGCAAATACCGGTACGATTCCGATCGGCATCGGTCTGCAACCACCCGCGGAGCTTACAGCCCAAGCTGATACGTTAGTCATTCCCGTTGCGGGCAAAACCGGAATACGCCTGCACTTCGATGGAAGAACATCAGAAGGAACATTCGATGATTCTCTTGTTATCAGTGATTCAATCTGCAACCGCAATCATGTCGTTCGCATACGCGGCAACATTCGTATCCCTCATCCAGTCATTACCGTTATCGGCTCACCAACGATTTGTGATAGTGGCAGCGTTATCTTGAGAGCGCCATTAGGTTTTGTCTCCTATTTGTGGCAGCCGAATTCCGAGCAGACCGATTCGATCGTCGCTAGATCCACCGGACTCTATTCAGTAACAGTAACGGATTCTCATGGATGCATTGGCACATCTCTTCCGATTTCAATACGGCCTGATACGATCACAAATATTGCTATGCAGCCAGGCGGACTTGTGTCGATCTGCCTCGGAGATACTGTTGAGCTTTCCGTGCCGGAAGCGTTTACGGAATGGAGTTGGAATGATGGAACGGCATCGAGGACTCGGAAGGTAAGCACTCCCGGAGTCTTTTGGGTATCGGGAAAGACAGAGGAGGGATGTTTTGGTAGATCTCAGGTAACCACGGTAATTCGCGCTTCCCGTTCGATACATGTGAGCGTAGAACCGATACAAGCATCGGTTGGTGATATGGCAACTCTTTCCGTGTATCTCAACGATCCGCTTTTTGAATGTGATAATTCAACCGTTCAGGTTTCATTTACCATGAACACCGATATCCT
The DNA here is from genome assembly GCA_030706385.1 of Bacteroidota bacterium. Taxonomy (GTDB): domain Bacteria; phylum Bacteroidota; class Ignavibacteria; order Palsa-1295; family Palsa-1295; genus PALSA-1296. The sequence goes on from JAUZOQ010000104.1 coordinate 5,498, forward strand.
GACGCCGATTGCGATCGAAACGGATGGAACGTTGCTTGCCGGAGCAAGTGCCGGTACCATACTAATACGTGGCAACAGGGGAGTGACCTGTTCGTTACAACCGATTCAGGGACTTGCTGCCCCGCTTGATCTTACCGTTCCACTCTTCAAACTTCGAACACAAGTATATCTTAGCAACACCCTCGTTACTCCTATAATCATCGACAGCTTCAGATACGCCAGTAAAGAAAACAAACTTGCGATCTGTACTTTGCCCGATACGGTATTCTCTGTCCGGACGCAATGCGGAGATCAGGCAATCTCGACATTCATCGGTTCGGATAAACTACCCGATATGACGGTGATACCGAATCCGCTCAGCGGTCGAACAACGATTCCCATTCGCTATGAACTTCCGGTTGCAAGCGGTGTGCATATCGATCTGGTCAGCGAAACAGGGCTAATCCTCAAGACCCTCCATCACAGCACCGCCGAGAAGGCTGGATCACATGAAATCATGGGAGATTTAGATGGCATTTCGAGCGGCAGATACTTTCTCGTTTTCTCCACGACGACCGGTTTCGTAAAACCTGTTTCCCTAATTTATTGTAAATAAGATTATACTCCTCCACCCTTCCTGCAAACGAAATCCCCGATTCGCTGTTAATGGTATTGCATGTTCTTAGCACGGCAAAAAGACCAATCATTCGTTCACCGGGCTTTCTGGCTCAGCCTTTTTTTGAAGGGCTTGGATGGAGCGCTTCAGCTGTTGGGCGGAGTCGTCGTTATTCTCTTCGAGCCCGGAACGCTCGGAAGGGCATATCGCTGGCTGACGCGTTTCTTGATGGGAAAGAGTTCGCATAATGCCGAAGCGGATTTTATACGTGAAGCTGCGAGTTCGTTTCATATCAGCGTCGAAGTTCTTGTCTGTATTTATTTGCTGACACATGGCATCATCAAAGTTCTCCTCGTCTACGGCCTTCTCAAAGAAAGGCTTTGGGTCTTTCCGGCAGCATTTGCCGGATTCGGTTTTTTCCTAGCCTTAGAGATCTATAGGATTTCGCAACATTTCTATTGGGCGATCCTCATTCTTATGTGCATCGATATTTTCGTTATCACCATGGTATTTCTCGAATATAAAAAGGTAAAAGCATTGACTGAAGCTAAGGCGTGAGCGAGATTCGCCCGCATTGAATCCACTTTTACGTCCCCTAGACCACAAAATCCAAAAATTAAAAATAAATATTTCTCACCGGAATCCACTGCAAGTCATTCTATTGTATTAAGTAAAAAGTGGGGATTTTTGTGGTGCACATTTTCGCCGCATTTTTTCTCATTTTTCATTTGGATTTCGGACATCGGCGTATTATATTTGTGCAGCCTTAACAACATCTTAGTTCATTAGTATGCATAGAAAACCTAACACCAATATCAGGGGCATCCCGTTCGACCCTGCAACAGTTCGAGCCGTTTGGAACAGAGGCATACCGATTCTCGGGTATGACGCAACCGAGTGGCGGCGCGATCCCTTCGGACACATCATTCGCTTCCAGGATTATGCAAATGAAGAAAGCTCATTCGGATGGCACATCGATCATATCCGGCCTGTCTGCATGACCGGTTTTGATGGATTGCAGAATCTCGAGCCATTGTATTGGAAGACCAATATCATCAAGAGTGACGTGTACCCGTTCGATAGCCGTGCATTGAATCAAGTAAGCCAGGGTTGGTAGTAGTAACGAGACCTGCGCGGATGAACTCCGCATTCGGTTTCCGCTTTTCTTCACCGATCCTATTTCACCAGATAGACGACCTGCGAGCTGATGCCTTCCGGACTCCTCACTCGGATAAGCCTCAACCCGCTAGCCCCTTCCAGTGATATCGATTTCTCTACTCGATCTGCACCTTGAGTTGCGATCACATTTTCGGATCCGATCCGGTTTCCGAGCGCATCGAAGATTTCCATGACTCCGTCATTGTGATAATCAATCGGCACGCGGAGTCTTACGGTGATCTTGCCGGAAGTGGGATTGGGACTGATATGCTCGATCTCGAGCAGGCTTCGGCCTGTTCGTAAGTATTCGTACATGCTCGAATCCCCGCACTGCTGATCGAGCGTGAAGCTCGTGACGATCTGCGGAGGAATGACGATGGCAGTCGGCAGGCAATCGCGAGTGCTATCTGTATTGAATGCTTCAAAATCGGTAAGTGTGATCGGTGTGCTCAGAGACTTCGTTACATAAGCTCGAAGTACCAGAGTTCCGAGTAATCCTACTCCGAGTTTTTGCGGAGTTGCAAGATCGATGGTGGCGGAAATCCCGGTTTTCGTCACCAGTAGCGGCTCAAGGCCGGCTCCGCTTATTACCGAGCCGGAGAGATCGAACTGTTCAGGATCGAGCAGATCGGTGTTGAAGTCAACGGATACGCGTACCTTCGATACTTCAATAATACTCTCATCAAGCAATTGAATTGGCAGTAAAACCTTCTGCAATGCCTGCGCTTTAAGATTGATATTCGGCAGCGATATCTGTATCGTGATCGGCTGAATTCCTCCACCATCAAGATCGGCGCTGATCACTTTCACCGATCCATCAGCCAGATGAAGATAGAAATGTGCAGTTGCATTACGCGCGCCGCCTGCCTGTGGAATGAATTTACCCGGTACTTCGAGTATCTTGCCATAAGGCATTGAGACAGGAAGCGCAGGGCTGATAAAATAATCAGTGGATCCTCCTCCGGAAAAGATGATCGAGTCCAAAGTCAGCGAATCGCATGAAAAATTTGAGATCGTAAGCGTAAAGACCGTATCCTTGCACATCAAGATCGAGCCTACCGGAGTTGCTTCCAGCGAAAGCACACCGGGATTATTGGAGCATGCTGCCGTAAGAGTAATGTCACGATCTCCGGCATTTGTCTGCAAATGCAGTATGGTCGAATAATTTCCGAATGCCGATGGAGCGAATCGGATGATCACTTTCTTGCTCTCGCCTCGAGCGATCTTTGCTCCGAAAGCCGATTGAAGGATCGTGTATCCCGTTGCGGGTCCGCTGAAGAGTTCATCCGTGATCCTCAGTGTATCGCATCCGGTATTGGTGATCGTGAATTCTTCATCCCGGAAATCGCATGTCGTCATCGTTCCAAAATCAAGCGATGATGCTGAGAGTACAAGTTCGGCTATTCCCGCAGTAGCTATTCCTCCGAGCGTTAGTGTCGTATCGAAGCGGTCATTCGGATCGTTCGCATTAATAGAATGGATCGTAATGACCTGTGTGTACGGTCCCGCCGAATGAGGAACAAAGTGGAAATGAAGTAGGATTGCAGAGTCGTTCCTGATAAATGCTGGAAGTGTGATCGGATCGAACCTGAATGGCGTATCGATGCCGATCGAATCCAGTCGAATAGGAGTGCAGGAAATATTCTTGAAAAGCAGATCGCCTTCAGTCGAGTCGCAGATGGTGGAAGTCACAAGAGGTTGGGATATCTTATAACCGCGCTCTCCGGTTTTTCCAATTCCGCTGAGAGATACAACAGTATTTGACGATGCAGTCGTAAGCGTCAAAGTCCCCGAGGCAGGTCCGAGCGTTTTTGGCTTAAACTGTAGCAGGATCTGGCGCGATTGGCCGGGATCGAGTGTGAATGGCTGGAACGAAGAGAGCAGGTTGAACGGCGGCCCGCTCGCTGAAAGCGAAAGAACAGGCATGGGCGCGCAGCCGGCATTGACGATCGTCACGATTCGAACCGAATCATCGCCGCAGATACTATGACCTCCGAAATCCATTGCTGCAGTCGGTCCGGCCTCGGCGATGAGAGGAATGTCTTGTGCCGCCAAGCCTTGAATATGTATCAGTATCGTTGTATCCTGGGCAAAGCCATCATGTTGCCGGATGGTGATACGGATGCGTTCGGCGGCCGAGTGTACTTGCCGCGGCTTGAAAAGGATATGAAGTGTGTCGAGTAGCTTGTTATCCTTTCCGAAGTACTGCCCATTTTTCGAATAACTCAATTCGCCGATCGTATCGTCCAGGAATGCCACTCCGGAGATGATGAGCGAATCGCAATCGGAGTATTGAAGCTCGACATGGTACCGCGCACTATCGCAAAGCGTTGCCGTCACCAACGAGTCGGATGCAACTTGCGTCAGTGTAATGCGGCCTAACGAGGAAGAGGTGAGAGTGCCATCGCCTCCATCGGTCGTTTTCCAGACTCCTCCGCTTTTATCGAATGCATAAACAACGGCTCCTTTGCCGGTAACAGCAAACCGCTTGTCATTATAATTCGATGGGCCGCCGACCCGAGTCCAATTTTTTCCTCCGTCCGTTGAGCGCATGAATCCTATGACGCCCGGATTCGAGGCAGTCGAATCTTGTCCTTGCGCGAAGATCACACTGCGGCACCATCGCGGTCCGGCTATTGCTCCGGTGATCGCATCTCCGGGACCTGAGAAGCGAACTGTAAACTGACCGCCATTATTGGCAGTGCCTGCAATCTCCGATTCTTTCGATGGGTAGAGAATGTCGCGCTCGCTTGAATAAAATAATTGTCCGGTTGCAACATCGGCGTATGCCGTCCAAGCTTCGTGAGGGATATCGAATGGATTCCACGTGAGGCCGCCATTGGTCGTAATGTAGGTCGGTGTTGTAGCTTCCGAAGATGAGATGCCGATGTTGTCATCCAGGAAGTCGAGGCCGAGTGCTCCGTAACCAGGAGCAACAGTCTGAAATGTGAATCCACCGTCAGTGGAGCGTCGTACGCCGACGTAGCGATCGGTAAAAAATAATCCTCGCGCAGTTTCGCGGATCGAAACGGGAAACTCTGCCTGATACCAGAGATTCCAGGACTTGCCGCCATCGGTCGTCTTATAGACGCCGCTCCAACCATGTTCGATGCGCTCGCGAAGCGTTGCCCATCCGTTGTACTGATCGGTATAGAATATATCGGTGATCTGCCCGAAGAGATTCATGTTTGGCATGAGCGACCGCGTCCATGAATTTCCTCCATCGGTCGTAAAAAAGATCTGTGCAGGGTATCCTCCGGGATAATTTCCGGTGCCGATGCAGCCGATATCCTGATTATAAAAACAAGCCGCACTTCCCACCGTTGGCACAGAAAAGATTTTTTTCCAATGCTGTGCCTGCGCTCCTCCGGCAAGCAATGTAAGCAAAGAAACCGATATGAAGATTTTACGGATCAATGTCGAATCACGATCCTTTCATATCTGCCACTTCCGAAGTCGAAGATGTAGAGACCATCGGGAAGTGAATGAATATCTGCGCTAATTTCATTCGCACCTCCGGTTTGCAGTCGCATGATCTCTCTTCCGAGAAGATCGTAGAGAATGATCTCTTGAGGAAGCGAACCATCGGCGTGAATTGCCAGGACAGAATTTGACGGATTCGGAAAGATGCGCATTCCTTGTACCCTCGCAGATTCGGTTACTGCCTCGATCTTTGCTGCTTTGCCCGATCCGCGCAAGGTGATATTGCGATTACCGGCATTGGTTTCTATGACCAATGTTTCGAGGTAATCTCCTTCGAGATGAGGATTGAAGGTGATGGCGATCGGCAGCGATTTGCCCGGTGCAAGATGGACCGGATATGGCTTCGAAGAAAGCTGAAAGATCGCAGGATTCGTGGAAAAGATCGTATCCACGACGAGAGTATCACAGCCAGGATTGGAAATAGAAGCTGCAATCCGAGTAGCCGAATCGAGCAAAATCTGCGGAAAATCCATCTGCGGCGGCGAGAAATTCAACTCCGGACTGCCAGGTGCGCCAAAGGCTGCGATGGAAAAGAATTTCTGTTCGATATTTCCGGTAATAAGCGAATGGAATCGCAGCCGGTAATGTGCTGTATCCCATCCCGTATGGCTTGCACGGTAGGTAAAGGGGATTTGCATAGTCGTATCTCCCAGGAAGGCCGGCCTAAACGCAGTGGTGAAGGAAGGCGAAGACGAGACTTGCTTCAGCGAATCAAGAACAATGCCCGTGCATTGATCGAACATCAGCGTTATGTTGAACGGCGTTGCCGCAGCATTCGGACAGAGTGAGTTGCGTATTCCGGAATCCGGTTGAACCAGGATCCGGTCTCGAACAGAATCGGTGATCACACTATCGATGCCATCGCGCACGCATCCCAGCAAGC
>JAUZOQ010000105.1 GCA_030706385.1 Bacteroidota bacterium
AGATCATGAACCTGATCCTTGAGAACATCAAGCAAATACAATCGTCCTTTCTCTAATGGCTTAGAAACGAGAATTGTGACGATACCCGGTTTCCTTTCGATATTATCCCGAAATGCAGACAGAACAGGAATACTTCCCGTGATCGAATCCTTAAGTATGAATACTTCCGGACGGACCGAGGCGCTGTCGATCGCTTCTGAAAACCGCGCTCGGATATGATATGCATCGGTGATCTCTGCATCCTGCAAATTCGGCTTCACCGAATCGGATTTCGGCGCCATGCGAATGTGAATGTCCGATTTTTCGGGAACATCGAGAGTCACGTCCTTATTGGCAACTCCGAATGCATCGATTCCGGGATCGAATACTTTATTGCGGAATTCATCGATCAGCGCAAACATGCGGTACGAGTGCCCGACCTTCATTGCCTTGAACTCAAAAGCTCCTTTGCTGCTCGGTTGAGTGATGAAATCCGGCCGTGTCTTATCAAAGTGAAGTGTATCGAGCGAGTGATCGGTGATGTCATAAGCGAAGATCGAAATATTCGACAGATCCGTCGGCGCTCCGGGATTGAGCGGCGGAAGCATTGTTCCGGCGATATGTCCCGTATCGATAATATTGCCGGTAGAAAAGACAATCTGGATAGGATCAGTAAGCGGCCCGTTCCTGCGCGTCTTCAAATCTTTACTCAAGCCAACGACATACGTCGTATTCTCACGCAACTGCTCAGGCAGCACGACAATGACTTCATCATATCCTGACCATTTGTATTTTACGACTCCGCTCAGATATGGCGTGATCGAAAGCGAATTCATGAAAGACGAGCGATCGATATTGGTTTTGAAAATAAAGTGAAGCTTCGCATCACGCTGAACATTCAGCTGCCTCTGATGAGGCATGACGGTATCGAGCGCAGGCGGAGTCTTATCTTCCGGGCCTCCGGGTGGCGGCTGGATCGAAGCGCAGCCAATATAGACGAGGAAAAACAGAAGAGGAAGTGAGCGGCTCATTCAGGCAAGAGCTTTTTGAAAATATTCCACCGTGCTGCGCAACCCATCTTCAAGCTTTACGGCAGGTCTCCAGCCCAATACTTCTTCCGCTTTGGCTGCGGAACAAACGCTTCTCTTCTGCTCGCCTTTGCGGGCATCGGCATACTGCACAGTGGCTTTTCCGCCGGTGGTTATCTTCGAGAGCATAGAAAAGAGCGAGTTGACATCAGTTTCTATACCAGTGGATATATTGAATGTTTCGGATTCCCCTCCTTTTTTCAACGCTTCGATATGGGCCCGCACAACATCGCCGATGTAAACATAATCGCGGGTCTGCTTCCCATCTCCGAAGATCACACACTGCCGTTCTGCCAGTAAGGCATTGGTAAATATTGCAACAACTCCGGCCTCTCCGTGCGGATCTTGGCGGGGACCGTACACATTCGCGTACCGGAAGATCGTATGCTGCATGCCATGAACACTCAAGTAGTAATGCAGATAAAGTTCTATCGAGCATTTTGCCACTCCGTATGGCGATTCGGGCCTTGTAGCATGATTCTCATCGGCAGGGAAATAATCCTGTTCGCCGTAGATCGCGCCTCCTGTCGAGGCGAAAACGAAACGTCCGACCGAGTACTTGCGACAGGCCTCCAAAAGATTAAGCGAGCCAATGATATTTGTTTCGGCATCGAATATTGGATCTTCAACGCTCTTGCGGACATCCATCTGCGCTGCGTGATGATTGACGATCTCGAATCGATGCTCTTTAAAAATCCGATCGATGAGGGCAATATCCCGGATGTCGCCCTGGATAAAATGCGAGTTCGGGTTCAGATTTTCGATCCGTCCCGATGAGAGATTATCAAGGACGACGACGGAATGACCTTCGGCGATTAGCGCGTCCGTGATATGCGATCCGATGAATCCGGCTCCGCCGGTGACAAGAATTTTCAAAAGTACTCAGTTATAGTGTATGGCGCCCGTTCTAACATCAATAAGGTGAAAAACTTCCCCGAAGCGAATAGAGTGCGGAACATTAGGTTTTGAGGGTCGTAGTCATCATTAAATCTGAAACTTCTTTCCCTCGATTGTGATTTGTATAGGAAGAGGATTTCGGATAGCTATTTATTAATGAAACGACTTCTTATTTTTGGTTTTTTAGTGGTATTTGCAAGTGCTGCAAATGCGCAATTCCGACCTGGAACGGGCGTTGGGAACGATGAAAAGCCTGCAAGTACTCTAGAAGCGATGTCCTCTCATGGCGATGATTTCTTCTCGCGGCTTTTCGACCCTGCCCGCTTCAATATGCATCAAACGTACTCGATGTCTTTTGTTTCCGGCGGCGGGCAATCGACAGGGCTAGGAGTCTTTACGAACACTTTTGCCTATAAAGCCTCGGAAGATCTTTTCATATCTGCCGATCTCTCGGCAGTATACTCGCCATTCAGTACGCTTGGATCGAAATTCCAGCAAAGCATCAATGGAGTCTATCTTTCAAGCGCTCGTCTGGATTGGAAACTTGGCGATCATACATCGTTGAGGATCGAGTATAATGGGATGCCTTATGGCTCCTACTACTCCACTTTCGATTCCTATAACTCTCCATTTTCGATACTACACTAACGTTTCAACCAAACGTACTACTTGGCAAAATTTTCGCTCCGAATTCCCTTCAAATCCCGTTCGAAACGGAAAGGCCGAAGCCGCTCACAGAAATTCTCCTCGCTTTTTCTTTGGATCACTTCAATTGGAGCTGCAACCGTTGTCGTTCTCCTGGGATGGCAGTTCATCAGCAGGATGTGGGTGAAACCGCCGGTATCAAGTACTCGCGAGCGGTCCGATCTGCTCGTCAGAGCCGGCGAGCACATTCAGTTAACCGTGATGAACGGATCGGGCGCTGCTAATGCGGCCAGGGCATTTACGGATTTTCTGCGAGCCCGGAAATTCGATGTTGTCGAAATGACGAACTATAAGGAAAAGAATGTTGAGCATACATTCATTATCGATAAAGTTTTAGATACCGTTGCGGCACAGAAGGTCGCATACGCTCTCGGCATCAGCGCCATGCGGATTACGCATGAACCCGATTCGAATGCATTTGTCGACGCTGCAGTCGTAATCGGAAAAGATTATATAAATATGAGCCCAATGAAATAACGCATTACTATGGCAAAAACCACAACAACAAAAAAGAAACCGACGATTAAGAAGACTCCTGCAAAGAAACCTACAGCCGCGAAGAAACCCGTCGCGCGCAAGAGGCCGGTTCCAAAACAGGCTCACGAAACGAACAAGCTCATTGCCCATCAGGCCGCACTCTTTGCTCTTGAGAAGAAGGCCACGAACATTAAGGTCTTGGATGTTCGGAATATCACTTCGTTCGCAGATTACTTCGTCATTGCATCGGGCTCAAGTGATATGCAGGTAAAAGCCATCGCCGAAAATATCCTCACGAAGATGCGCGAGATCGGAGTGACTCCCTGGAAAAGCGAAGGCTGGGACGCCCTGCAATGGGTGATCGTCGATTTTGTCGACGTAGTCGTCCACGTCTTCAGTGAAACTGCCCGAGAGTTCTATCATCTCGAACGCCTCTGGGCCGATGCGCCGATGGAGATCGTTGAAGATAAACCGAAAGCCCGCAGAACTGCAAAAAAATAGTTCGACAATTACAACAACACTATGTTCAATATCCATTTCTTAGGGGCCGCGGGCCAGGTCACGGGCTCGAAGTATTTCATTTATTCATCGACTTCCCGCGGATTTCTTCTTGATTGCGGGCTCTTTCAAGGGCCGCCCGAACTTAGTGTTATGAACCGTCTGCCTTTGCCGATTCCGATCGGAGCCATCGGTAATGTACTGATCACGCATGCACATCTCGATCATCTCGGATACCTTCCCTACATCGTGCGAAACGGATATAACGGAAACATCTATGCAACTGAAGCAACGATCGAAGTCGGAGAATACGTGCTGCGCGATTCGGCAAAGCTTCAGGAAGAAGATGCTCTCAATGCCAATAAGCACGGCTGGGCAAAGCATAAACCTGCAATTCCACTTTACACATCTGAAGATGCGGAAAAGACGATCACACTTTTCCAACAAGTCCAGCGCTACAAGAAAAAGATCCTTCCTGATAATATTTCGGCCGAATATCTCAACGCCGGTCATATCCTTGGCTCCTGCTCGATCCGCATTGAAAAACGGTATGACGATCGCGAACCTCTGAGCGTGCTCTTCTCCGGCGACATCGGCAGAAAGCATCCGATCTACCTCAAACCGAAAGATGCTGCGCCTCAGGCGGACTACGTCGTCTGTGAATCTACCTATGGTGACAGGCTTCACAAAGCAGTAGATCCGAAAGATGAACTTCGCGATGTTGTCCTGGATGCGATCAAGTCCAAGAGCATGCTTATCATTCCGGCATTTGCAGTCGATCGATCTCAGGAATTGTTATTCTGTTTAAATGCCCTAATGCGTGATGGGCAGATCCCGATCATCGATACGTATATCGATAGTCCGATGGCAACTGGAGTTACCGATGTCTACGGGAAGTTCAGCGAAGAGCATACGTTCACCCAACAGGAATTAAGCGAACCCGATAAGAATCCCCTGCTCTTCAAATCGCTGAAGTTTACGAAGAATCCCGAAGATTCAAAGCGCCTCAACGATCTGAACGGCCCTGCCATCATCATCAGCGCCAGCGGAATGGCAACCGGAGGCCGTGTTATGCATCACCTAATCAACCGTCTTCCAAAAACCGATACCGTTGTTCTTCTGACCGGTTATCAAGCCGAAGGAACGCTCGGCAGAGCTCTCCTTGAAGGAGAAAAATTTGTTCATATTCATGGACAGCAGATCCCTGTTAAGGCAACAATCAAAACACTGAACTCCTATAGCGGCCATGCCGATCAGGGCGAGATCATGGAGTGGCTGAAAACCATGCCGAAAGCTCCGAAGAAAATATTCCTAACCCATGGCGAAGATAAAGCAAGGCTCGGTCTTAAAGCAAAGATCGAATCCGATCTGAATTGGAATGTGGAAATGCCACATCTCGGATGGAGCTTCGATCTAGAGCAGTGAACAGTGGCTAGTGGCCAGTGGCTAGAGTGTTAGATATTTGAAATATTTTTTTGATCGAGAAATATTATGGCATCTGTAAAAAGATTCAACGATCTAAAGGTCTGGCAACTTGGTGTAAAATTATCAGTTGAAGTATATTCTGCAACGAAGAACTACCCGAAAGAGGAAGTATTTGGTCTAGCCAACCAAAGTCGACGGGCCGCGGTCTCTATTCCATCCAATATTGCCGAAGGTCAAGGCCGAGGTACAACAAAGGATTTTATCCATTTCCTAAAGATAGCCAGAGGCTCGCTGGGTGAACTGGAAACCCAATTATTTATCGCTCACGAACTCCATTATATTGAATCGAGCGTCTTTTCAAATCTTTGCCAACTACTGAGTGAAGAAGGCCGGATGCTCCAAGGCCTTATCAATGCCCTGGAACGCCCGAAGTCCTAGTTCTCAGACTTTGTTAGTAGTCACTAATCACTACCCACTAGCCACTAGCCACTAGCCACTAGTCACTAGTCACTGCCCCTCACCATGTATGCAAAATGGTGTACTCCACCTTTTGTTCGCTCCGCGCTTTGACCGGAACGTGGAAGATGATCTCCGATGAGCTTTTCTTTTCGTAATCCATTGATGATTTTATGATCTCCCAACTTTCGCCGACATCCTCAAGCGCATCGATCGTAACATCTTCGTCTTTCCTGTTCTTCAGCGTGATCTGAATCGTCTCCCGTGAAGAATGACTTGTGCTCTTCGAATCGGTAACCGTTTTCTCACCAAGGAGATCGAATGCATCGCCTACTTTCAGCGTGATCTTTTCATCGCGCGGAGTATGCTCGATCCTATCCTCGCCAACGAACTCGAATGAACCGTCCTTATCCTTTTTCATTACACGGACGATCCCTTCCGGCAAAGGCATGCCCATATTGTTCTTCTCAGTGTTCTCAAATTTGATAGTTACTTCCGCATTACGTTGACCTCGGTATGTATAAGTCTTCTCCGACTTTACTTTACTTGCCTCCAAAAGAGATAACTGCTTCACTTCGTTATCCTTGATCGTCGTTGTCCTTCCGAGATCATAGATATGGTATTCGAACAATCCTCGCTCCTGAAAACTCTTGGCATCCATTTCTCCCATCAAACCCGGAGTTATCGCGAAGTTGCCGGCATACCCGGGAGGTGGTACCCTGTTGAGTTTGCCGGCTACGAGCTTAAGTTTTGCATTTTCGAACGTTGCTCCGCATTTATTGTCAATGCTTACCCATCCTGTCAGATCAAGCGACTTATCATCATCGGCAAGGGCGACGATATACTCGGCATGCCACGAAATCCCTTGAGTCTGATAGAGTACTTCCAGCGGTTCTTGATTGAGTGCCGAGTTCGAATTAACATTCCAGATCAGCGTAGGCTTGGTGATCAGCCCTTCCGGTAAATTCGGAACGGAGATCCGATATTGGTTCGTGTTCGGAAACATCAGTATTCCTGTCGGAGAAGATAAAGTAATCTGCGATCCGGATGACGATAGCAAGGTGCCATCGGTTCTATTGCCTTTATCGTCGGTCAGCGTGATCTGCTTATCGATATATTTTTCCAGAAGTTTTTCCTGATTTACAAGATCGTACTCGAAATTCTGTTCGAGGATTCCGATATCTTTCGGATGCTTTAAGGCTGTGATCTTTACGGTTGTCGGATCGATCCTGGATGGCACATCGAGTAATTTTACTTCGCTTTGTCCCTTTTTCAGATCGAAAAGCCGGACGTCGCGCACGACTCCGAGATTGCTATTATAAACTGTCAGAGCGATCGATTCGCGTTTGGCTTCCTGAGCAAAGAGAGGAGAGGCCATTAACAGGAATGTGAGGATTGTTTTCTTCATGATGGTATGTGAGAAGTAATTATTGTGAAAGAAACACACTGCTACCGGGATAATCGCTTAATAATTTTTCATGGGCCGCTCCGGCTGCGTGGCGATCCTTGAAAATGCCAAAGAATGCAGAACCGCTTCCGCTCATTTGCGCGAACTCCGCACCCGACTCATAGAGTCTCTCCTTAAGAGAGAAGAGATTCGGATGAAGTGCAAATGCCACTTCTTCGAAATCATTAACTATAATATCCCTCCACGATCGCGGATCCGGTGCCTTCGTCAAGACAACGGTGAAATCTGTCGGTACATTTCTATCCTTTATTCGAAGCATCGAGTAGGCTTTTGCAGTCGAAATGAATACGTCCTTAAGCTTGATAATAAGTATAGGGAACGCCATGTGAAAAGTTATAGGCAATAATTTATCCCCTATCCCTCTGGCAACAGCAGCCTGTGAATTGAAAAGAAAGAAGGGCACATCGGCGCCAAGCTTTCTTCCGATCTCAAGCATTTGCTTTTGTGTGAGGCTTTTGCAACGCTCGGAAAATATCCGTATGGCCGTTGCCGCGTTGGCTGAACCTCCTCCGAGTCCGGCACCGCTCGGAATGTGCTTGCCAAGATAGAGATGTAACTGCGGCAATTCAACACCGGCGAACTCGGAGCAAAGAGCGATCGCTTTTACGACAATATTATTTTCATCGCTCGGAACATCATGCCCCAATGATGTAAGTCTAAAGAACTCGGATTCCTGCACCGTTATTTCATCGTGCGGCTCGTTGAGCTTGTAGAAAACCGTATTGATGTTATGATAGCCGTCATCTCGTTTCGAGAGCACTTCCAGTCCGATATTGATCTTGCAAGGCGAATGATAGGAATTTTCCATATTTAATCTTATCCCCAGGACGGCTTCGCGTCATACGAGAGTGAAAACAACCTGTTCTGCCGCAAATCGGCAATGGTGGCAGGATAAACGTAAGCTTTCGGATACTTGTTCTATCTTCATGGCTGACAAAAACATATTGGTAGTCGAACGAAGTGCGGAAATAGGCGCAAGTATCTCCACCGCTCCCTTTACAGCCGATCATTCGCTTCCCGTTCATATTGAAGCGGGCAGAGTCCATGAGACTCTTGCCAAGCATATGCTCGTTGACGGTTTCGATCTTGTCGTCGATCTCGAACGATCGCAAGGCTCATGGATCTTCGATGCCCGAACCGGAAAACGATTTCTGGATTTCTTCACGTTCTTCGCTTCCGGCCCGGTCGGATTGAACCATCCGAAAATGCTCGAAGGCGGTTTCAAAGAACGATTGCTCCATGCTGCGATCAATAAACCCTCCAGCTCCGATGCCTATACGGTCGAGATGGCGGAATTTGTCGAGACCTTCAGCCGCGTTGCCATTCCGGAATATCTTCCGCATCTTTTCCTTATCGAAGGCGGCAGTGCAGCTGTTGAGAACGCGCTGAAAGTCGCATTCGATTGGAAGATCAGAAAGAACTTCGTCAAGGGGTACACACAGGAGCGCGGACATCTTGTCATGCACTTCAGATACAGCTTCCACGGAAGGAATGGGTATGGGTTATCGCTAACTAATACCGATCCTAACAAGACGATGTACTTTCCGAAGTTCAAGGAATGGCCTCGTATCGATTCGCCATTTCTCCATTATCCTCTGAATGAGGCCAACATGGCGCAGGCGCTTATCGACGAAGATAATGCGATCAAACAGATGAAAGAAGCTTTCACGAATTATCCCGATCAGATCGCAGCGATCATCATCGAGCCGATCCAGGGCGAAGGCGGCGATAATCATTTCAGCAAACGCTTCCTCATGACGCTGCGCAGGTTGGCCGATGAGAACGATGCCATCCTTATTTTCGATGAAGTGCAAACCGGAGTTGCCATCACCGGAAAAATGTGGGCGCATCAATACTTCGTCCAGCCCGATATCATGGCCTTCGGCAAAAAGATGCAGGTCTGCGGTTTGCTTGCTTCGAAACGGATCGATGAAGTCCACGATAACGTCTTCATGAAATCGAGCCGCATCAACTCGACCTGGGGCGGTAACCTTGTTGATATGCTCCGATCGCAGAAGTATCTGGAGATCATCGCCGAAGAGAATCTCGTCGAGAATGCGCGAATTCAGGGCGATTATCTGCTCAGCGAACTCCGCAAGATCGAAGCCGAATTTCCGAATCTCGTTTCCAATACCCGAGGCCTTGGCCTCTTCTGCGCTTTCACTGTTAGCGAAGCTCAGCTTCGTGATGTGCTGAAGCAGAAGTGCTACGACGAAGGCGTCATCATCATCGGCTGCGGCGATCGCTCTATTCGATTCCGCCCGCCTCTGAATATTTCCAAGGATGAGATCGATCTCGGGATCAAAGTCATTCGCGAACAACTTAAAGAACTTTCCGTCAGGGATTATTGATCACCAATGCCAGAAAATAAAAATCTCACTCAAGCAATCGAGAAACTTACTGCCCGTTATGGCGAGCGCGCTGTCGATTATATCGAAGGCGCAGCCATCAGGCGCGAACTTACCTACGACGATTACATCAAGGTCGACACTCTTCTTTCCCTTCAGCAGCCGCTGACGGAATTTCATGACGAGTGGACGTTCATGATCTACCATCAGCAAACCGAACTATGGTTTCGGCTTTTGCTTCATGAAATGCGATTCGGAATCTCCCAGCTTATCGCAACACCACCCGGTATGGCGAAGGCAATGGAATCCGTTCGGAGAGCGAACCGAATCTTCGGCCATCTCACCGAGAGCTTCGACGTCCTGATCGAAGGATTAAGCTCGGATCAATTCCTTGAATTCCGAAAAGCATTCGGAGCATCGAGCGGATTCCAATCGGCGCAGTTCCGCGCTATCGAAATCCTTGCCGGACTTGACCGCAAAGCCATCAAAGGTCAGGATAACACGTTCTACTGGGAACGAGCCGCACGCGATAAGGAGACCGGTGAGCCGACTCTGACCTTACTCAACTTTAAAGAGAAACATCTCTCGTGGCTTAATCAGATCTACGAAAAGCGCGAGCCCCATTCTCTTCGATTTGCATTCGAAAAAGTCGTTGCGGATCGGCTTCATATCAAACCGACAAATCCGCAGGAATTCTACCAAAAGTTCTGGCAGACAAACGACGACGAACTTCTCCGCTTCGCCAACGAACTTCTCAAACTTGACGAACTGATCATCGGCTGGAAGATCGCTCATCTTCGTTCGGCAGCGAAGCATCTGGCAAAAGTCCCCAGAGGGACAGGCGAAACCAACTGGGCCGAGTATCTTGCCAAATCGATCTCCGATGAAAAATGTTTCCCGGAATTAGCGCTGGCCAAGAAAGAAGCCGAACACGAAGAAGAAGTGGAAGTTCAGACGCTGGCGGATGCTTGAGGGGAAAGAAGTTTTGGAGTTGGTAGTTTGGGAGTTTGGTAGATGTTAATTTCTGCTCAGAGCAGTTATCAGCGCATTTAACATTCTTCCGATCTCATCTATATCCAATAAGAGTTGGTCAGCTTTCGAATCTTCGATATATCGAAGATCTTTGCAGAGTATGATCTGAGTCTCCGACTCGGCCAACGAACCTCTCGCGATTTTCAGGAACTGGATAAACTCTTTCGTCCCGCCCCGCCTGTGACCTTCTGCAATATTCGAAGGTATTGAGACGATAGCTCTTCGAAGTTGACTGCGCAATCCATATTTTTCGTCGTCCGGAAAATTCGTTGTGGCAGTGTACGTATTAACAGCAAGTACCCGTGCCTTTTGCCAGACCTTTAGATCCTTGAAATTGCCACCCTGCATTATTCTCTCCCCCAAACTATTAGCTAACAACTACTGGACTACCAGCTCCCAAACTACCAGATCCCAAACTATCAGCTCCCAAACTATCAGCTCCCAAACTACCAACTCCCAAACTACCAACTCCCAAACTACCAACTCCC
>JAUZOQ010000106.1 GCA_030706385.1 Bacteroidota bacterium
AAGCCGCTGGCTGAATTAAAGATTGCGATCGCGAACGATCCCGAACATCTGAACGGACTCATTGACTATGGACTCTTCATCATGGGAGCAGATCCTCAAAATCCCAAACGCGCGGGAGCCAAAGCTTATCCTTACTTTCAGAGAGCGTATGAAGTCGCCGTAAAACAAGGCGACGAAGAGGAGATCCGGTTTATCGAGAACTTGATCAAAGATGCGAAGGCGAAGCAGAAGAATTAGGAATAAACCTTCTGCATTTTCAGATGAATGTCTCATCAACCTGGGCCTATGGGCGATCGCGTTTGCAGATCCAAGGTCATAATATAGATCACCATTGCGGCCAGCATCAGGATCAGCACGACCCAGAACTTCCAATCGTGATGCGCCCGCCTCCAATATGGAATATGAGGTTGATTATTATCGGGATCGGGAGTATTTTCGAAATTCTTTATTTTACTCATTGAAGATGGCTTGAACAGATAGTATCGGCAGCAATCAAAGAGATTGCCATGATGAGGAGTACTTCATCAACAAAGGCCGGGAGCCAAGGAGTCCGCTAATTTTCTCTACTTCTTCCTGACAGTCTTCCTCCGCAACGCAATTTCCTCCGGAGTCTTGTAGCTGGAGCAGCCGTCTCCTTCATCTTCCCCTTCGTACCATTTCATGAGTTCCTCTAAGTGTCTTTTTTCAAGCGATATCTTGTACTCCCACCAGCACAAAGGATAGATGGAGCCGCGCTCCTCCGGCGGCGCAGGTGGGAGGATGGCCTCAAGCTCGGCATCACGATATTTGATCCATGCTGCTTCGGCAATCTTTAATTGCTTGATAAATACGGTGTCGTCAGCGTAGACACGCAGGATATCACGATAGACGTAATTCAGCACAGAATCTACTTTCTCCGGATACTGGCTCGTATTCATTTCTGCCTGAGTATTGCGCTCTTCGTCGTCGGGTGGCAAGATCGACTTAGCGCTTCTCGTAATACTGTAGAATTCATGCTCCTGAGCTTTCAGTAACCCGGAAGAGAGCACAAGAAGAAGAAGGCAAAGGTATTTATTCATGAATGCAAAGATACGAGATGGAACCACGCCTCCTCTATTCGTCAACAAACAAGAAAAGCATCTGCGATTGCAGATGCTCTTCTTAATATGTTCAGGTTTTTTTCAGACTCAGACTTTAACAGAAGCCTTGACGTTATAGCCTGCTGACTTTCTTTGCACACTTTCCGTCGGGTTCTCATTGCTTCCGGAAACCGTGATCGTTTGCAGGGTTACCTGAAGATAGTCCTGATGATCCGAACCGGCTTTGCGAGTCATAATGTCGCAGCGTTTGTTCGTGAATCCTCCGGTTGGCGGCGCTAAGGGTCCATCAAATAACTTCGGGCTGGACTTATCGTTCTTCTTCATGATGCTGAAACTGCTCATGCTGACTTTGCCCGTTCCCATTCCTCCGGATGAACCGGCTGCTGTCGGATTCGAAACGCCAAAGGAGAAGCTGGAGATCTCGATCGTCTTGCCGTCGCTTCCATGAGAAGTAAAATATTCCGGACTTGCCACTAAGGTCACTTTGTAGGTGCCGGGCTTAACGTCCTTGAAATCGCACTCACCTGCTCCATCGATCTTGCACTTGAATGTCGCATCGACATTCGTCCCTTCGAGCACGAGATATGCATCGACGGCTGCGAAAGAATTGGCGCTGATCAAAAGAGTGAACAGAAATACAATGATGCTTATTGATGTGAAACGTGTACGTGTTTTCATGATGGTGTATGATTAGTAAAATGATGAATGATAATGAATGAATAGTTTAATAACGAACCACGGGAATGCCGTGTGACAAAGGATGAGAAGGGTGATGATCTGCGGGTAGGACCAGCTGAATTGGCAAAAAAACGAAGAAATCGGAGTATCCGTAGGGGCACACTGCGCGTGCCCAGGCGAGATCTAAATGAAATTACTCAGGAGACCCATCGAATTCAGGCTCACTGGGCTCTCCGATTGACCTGATGATACAAGGATTAGTAATCTTCCTTACTTCGGTCTCTTCTCTTGTGATCCGTTGCTTCTGGGAGTAGCTTGCGGCGCGCGCTGCGGAGCAGGCTGTCGCGGCGTCGCCTCTCGCCGAGGCGTCTGTTGCTGGCGTGGGGGTGGCGAGCTTTGCCGCGGTGTCTGCGGCGTGCCTTGCGGAGGCGATCCTCCGCGGCTGCGTGTAGCCGGCGGCTGTGCCTGATCGTGCAGATCATGAATATCTTGCGGAGTCGTCACCGATCGCGGAACAGGCTTCGCCTGAGAACCCGGAGAACGAAGATTTTCCGGGCGATAAACATTCAGCGTATTTCCGTTTAGTGATTCGCCGCGCCTGTTGCTCGGTTGTATCTTGACTTCTGTGACAGGCCGTCCTGTAGCAGTTTGCACCTGATCGCGGCTCGGACCGGTCACAAAATTCTCTCGCTGCTTTCCTCCGGATCTTGAGGAATTGCCAATGCCCCGCGATTCGCCTCCGAGAATTCTTCCGCGTCGTTCATGCGGTTCGAAGTGACGGCCGATATCGCGATCGCCCATATAATGATTATCGCAAACCGTCCACCAGTAATCGGGCGGCAGGTATCCTCCGCCGAGGACGATATCGATGCCGATACCGGGGCCCATCGGAGCCCAGCCATAATAGCCGGGGCATTCGCGCCATGCTACCCATGCCGGTCCCCACATAAGATCCGGAACCCAGTACCATCCATAGAACGGCTCGTAATTCCAGCGGCCATAATGGAACGGAGCCCATCCCCATTCGTAATCTGAGACCCATGTCCAGCCATAGTGATTTGTCCATACCCAGTACCCGTTCGTCGAGTACGGCACAAAATCCGGACCGGCTTCCGGCATCCAGATATATCCGTATTGAGGATGGTGAACCCAGTGACCATACGGGCTGAGGCCGTCGTAAAATTCCTGGTAGCTATCGACTGTCGTCTCTTCCGGCTGCTCCTGCTGAGGCGGTACGCATGATCCCAGGACTAAGAGTATGACTGCGGAAAATCTAAGGAGATGTTTCATACGATATAAGTATTAGGAGAAGGCAGTTACATCACTGCGCCAAGTATCCACCGTCAACGGCATAATAGGATCCGGTCACGAACGATGATTTCGGCGAGCTTAGCCAGAGAACGAGTTCAGCAACTTCCGGGCTTTGGCCTAATCTATTCATCGGATGAAGTCCCTTGATCGAATCTAATGTTGCCTGATCGAGCGCATTGGTCAGCAGTGGCGTAACAATATAGCCGGGGCCGACGGAGTTCACACGGATATTTTGCGTTGCGTATTCGATCGCTGCAGCTTTCGTCAGGCCGACGAGTCCGTGCTTGGCCGATACGTATGCAGGAGCGAATTTTGTTGCGACTTGCCCGAGGATCGAGGAGATGTTTACGATCACTCCTCCGCCGCTAGCAAGCATTGCAGGGATCTGATAGCGCATGCCATAGAAGACTCCGGAGAGATTGATACCGATCACCTTATCCCATCCGTCGATCGGATAATCGCCTGTCATCGCAGATGGACCGCCGATCCCGGCATTGTTGCAGGCAATATGCAATCCGCCGAACTGCTTCACGGTTTGCTCGACGAGCGATTGCTGTTCTTTCGGATCCGCCGTGTTCGCTTTGATGAAGATCGCTTCGCCGCCTTTTTTGATGAGTTCGGCGACGACATCCTTCCCGCCTTTTTCATTCACATCGGCAACAACTACTTTCGCACCTTCTGCTACATACGAATGCGCGACTTCCCTGCCGATACCGGATCCTGCTCCGGTAACGATGGCAACTTTGTTTTCTAAGATCTTCATGATATCTTGGGCTATATGTGGTAAACCGTTTACGGACTAATTTCGAACGCGAGGTGGTAACTCAGCCAACCATTTCCAGCATCGGAAAATTCCTAAAATGCAACTGCAAACGCCTCGCTAATCACGCTCTTCACCCGTATCGAGATAGATCACTTCCTCTTTCGAATTGTATCCGATGAGTTCTGCATAGCGGCCCCAATCGATGATGGTATCGAGCACGGCTTCGGAATCTTCGTACGGCATGCGAGAGGTGTAGTCTTCGATCAGAACTTCGCGCGGAACTTCACCCTTGTTATTGGCAAGTGTTTCCAGAAGCAGTTGGAAGTTCTTAAGCTTGCGGATCTGCTTGTTCAAGAGAAGCTTCTGATCGTTGATCTCAGCATTGACGAATTGCGTGCCAAGCGGAGTGATGATAACGTTTTGTCCTGGAGTCTGGGCAAATTCGAGAAGCTCTGCGGCTTTGACGATCTGCAGGGTCTTGTGGAACGGATGGCTGATGTTCTCGGAGAGCTCGCCAATATCGATGGATTGATATTCCGAAAGCATGTGAAGCAATCCGATCACTTCTCCGATATTAACGGTCGGAATAATTTCGGCACGAGCAGAAGTCTTGGGCTCTTCGACGAACGGTAGAACGGTGTTGGTGATGAGCGAATAGATCCTGTTACTAATTTCCTGAAACTCCGGTGAACGCGGATTGCGAGGATATGGAAGTGGATTCGCAAACTCCGCCTTGATTCTTCCCGGATGCGCATCGAGCACGATAATGCGGCTGGCCATCTGCACGGCTTCATCGATCAGATGCGTGACCATGATGACACCTTTAAGAGTCGTGTCGTGCGAGTGAAATAAGTGTAGCACTTCATCGCGAAGGTTCTCGGCTGTTAACGCATCGAGCGCACTGAAAGGCTCGTCCATACAGAGCACCTTCGGTTCGACGACGAGAGCACGGGCGATGCCGACACGCTGCTTCATTCCGCCGGAGAGTTCTTTCGGATAGGCTTCTTCGAATCCTTCAAGTCCGACAGCATCGATAACCCGCAACACTTTTTCCTTTACCTGTTCGCGCGGCATTTTCAATGCTTCCAGTCCAAGCGCAACGTTCTCTTCAACAGTAAGCCACGGAAGAAGGGCAAATGATTGGAACACGATAGATGTGAGTGGATTGAATCCCTTCATCGGCTTCCCTTCAACCGAAACGCTTCCGAGTGTCGGCTGCAACAAGCCTGTCAGGATGCGAAGGATCGTTGATTTGCCGCATCCCGACGATCCGAGTAAACAGACGAATTCATTCTCTGCCACACTGACATTGATATGCTCGAGAACCGGAAGCGGCTTTCCACCGGGCGTGGAGAAACTCATCGATATATCACGAAGCTCGACAAGCTCTTTTCCGGCAGCTGTAACCGATTGTACCTGGACTTCCGTGATCGGCGTTTGTGTTGTGAATGCCATGATTATCCCTCTCTTTACTTATTGAGCGCATAGCGGTCCTGGGCGATCGCAAAAAGTCTTCTCCAGAAAAATTTATTGATTCCTATAACGACGAGGCATAGCGCCAGGGTCGATGCAATCAGCATCGGAAAATTTTCTTTTTCGCTTGCGATGCTGATCAATGCGCCGATCCCCGTTGCCGTCAGACGCGTCTTTCCTGGAACAACATAATTCTCGGCAATAATACTTGCATTCCAAGCACCGCCTGCAGCGGTTATCGCTCCGGTTACGATCGAGGGAAAGAGTGCAGGCAAGATCAGTTTTCGCCACTTGAGATTACGCGGAAGAGAGTAGCTTGTTGCAAGTTCTTGCAGATCCGTCGGAATCGAACTTGCTCCGGCAATAACATTGAAGAGCATATACCATTGCGTGCCCAGGAGCATGAGCAGAACGGCTCCGATCTCGATCGAGACTCCGAACCGCGTGAGAACGATAAGCACAAGCGGAAAGATCATCGGTGCAGGAAACGAGGCCATGAACTGGATCAGCGGCTGTAGCCTGCGCGATAGTTTTGCATTCATGCCGATCATTGCGCCTACAGGGATCGTCCATAACGCTGCAAGAGCGACTGCCACGGTCGTCCGAAGGAATGTTGCAAGTGTACCGATGCCGATCGTTGACCAATCATTGCCGGAGAGGCCACGGGAGAGCAGAAATGCTGCATCTACGATTGCATAGAGAATTCCGCCTGCTGCTCCGAGGGCGATCACCCATCCGAATATTTTCTTGAAGATCGGATCTTTGGCGCCGACAAGACTCAGCAATCGCTGTGCTGAAATCTTCTTTTCTTCCAGCTTTGCTTTTTCGCCGCGTTCGATCTCTTTTTCTTTCCTGACGGCAAGCTTTTCGGCGATCCATTTGACGAGCTTCGAATCTTCCAGAATATTAAGAACGATCGAACGCTCCTCCACTTCGTCGGATGTTTCTTCCATGCGGAATTTCTTGCTCCAGATAACAAGCGGCCTCCAGAGCAGGCGATCAAGAAGAATGATCATCACGCCCATTGCTGCGACTGCTGCGATCATTGCAGGGACATTTCCCTTATCGATGGCAACACTCATATAACTTCCGACACCGGGAAGTGGAAAATCCCGATCGCCGAGCGTAAATGCTTCGCAGACCGTGAGGAAGAACCATCCTCCGGCCATCGACATCATCGAATTCCAAACCAGCGGAATCGCACTTGCCGGAAGCTCGAGCTTTGTAAGGATCTCTTTCTTGCTCAGATAAAAACTCTCGGCTGCATCGCGCATATCGGTTGGAATCCCTTTAAGCGCGCGATAAAATGCATAGGTCATATTCCATACCTGGCCTGTAAAAATTGCAAGGACGGCAACAAGCTCCAGGCCGATATTATTATTCGGAAATAATGCTATAAGAGCTATCGAAAATCCGGGCAAGAAACTCAGCACGGGAATGCTCTGCAGCACATCGAGCAGCGGAAGCATCACGCGCTCAGCTTTATGCGAATGCGCCATGACGTATCCATAGGCAATCGTAAAGAAAAGCGAGATGAGGTAGGCGACAAGTCCGCGCGTCATCGAAAAAAGTGTGTAGAGCGGAAGGTAGCGGAATTCCGTATGAATCGTCGTTACCGGCTGGACGTGCGCTCCCCATTGCCGTGAAATGACGGCAAGCCAATAGATCAGTCCGCCAAGAGCTGCAATGACGATAATATCGGCAGTGCGAAATCTCTTCGGGAATTCTATGATGGAGCGTACGAAACTCATTTATGCTTTTTCAATTTTTATTTTGTATTTGAAAAAAGGGTCCTTCTACATTGCAACGTGTCCTCGTAACCCTACGACATGCACCGGTCCTCGATCCTTATTATACCCCGGATTGAGAACAAATTGGTAATCAGCCGAAAGCGCGAAGTAGTTCGTGATTCTGGTGAGATACTGCAATTCTACGATCGATTCCAACGCGTAATTCAATTTTCTGTCACCAAGAATAAATCCGGAGCCTCCTGCTTCAAGATATTTCCGATGGTCGTCCGAAATGCCGTTAAGAACAAATGCTCCACGAAGAATATCATCTCCCGGTTTTCGGAATACTCCATCGAATGCGCATCCAGCGGAAAAGGATCGATCTATTTCAGTAAACATCCACGTTTCATTCCTGCCGTCATTCCAACTCGCACGTGAAAAGACAGTCACGTATTTTCCGAGCGTCTGATCAATATTCAATCCAAATCCGTACTTCGCTCTTCCGTAAGCCCTCGTACTCGTTATATCCGGTACCCTGCCGCTATCAGACTGGATTGCCTGAAGGTAGTTTCCCATATGTGCAAGTGTATGGAATCCGAGTATTCTGATCGTGCCGGTTCCGGAAAGCACGCTTTCCGGAATTTCTAGTTCTACTGTTTCCGAATGAGCCTGAGACAAATTCTTATCAAAGACAGATTGATTCGCTGACTTTGCCACCAGATCCGTAGCAGCTCGAACAGTCACATCCGGAGTACTATATTCCACCGTCGCACCTATGGTATATCCTTTGGTATCGGCGGGATAATCCCAAGCTCCGACGCTCATAAGCGACCAGTTCAAAAACTGTGTTCGCGGATCGTGCGATACACTGTTGTTGTCGAATTGATCGGCAACAGAATACTTGCCAAGAGTGATCGACAGGCGGTGCGTCGGCTGCATTCCACCGATCTGATTCGGAGCATCGGGCACGGCTACCCGATCTTCCGAAAGAGCTATGCTTTGCCGAATATACAGCCTTGCAATAGCCAGGGAGGGAGCAGGATCCCCAATGCGGTAGGTTTCACCATTGAGTGCACCGGCTACTCCCGTCGACCCGCTTAAACCGGAACCGCCTGCAAGTTCGGGATCACAATACAGTTCTCCGCCCTGCCAAAGTCTCCTGCCGATAAAAACGGTTGAGGTGAACGAAAACGCAGCACCTTCATGAGCAGCAAGACTATTTGCATCTGCATATGCCGAAGGAAAATCGAAGTGGTATTGGCCGATCACCGTTTGCTGAAAGTAAAAATTCCATGCGGGAATATCGGACGACGAATTCTGTGCGAAGGATCCTTCCCACAAAATCATCAGTGTGCACAATGAAAGGAGTGATGTATTCAGCATAAGTATTCCGCATTCGATATGCTGCCAAGGTGAAATCTCTTGAGGCCTCGTATCCTCTCGGATAACAAAAAAGCCCCATCGGAAAGGGGCTCGAAGAACAATCGTATTTCCCGGTGAGGAGAAAATGTTGTTTGAGTTTTGCCCCCATGTAAGAGTTTTAGCACTGAATAACGTATTCCGATATGATCGGAAAGCTGCGTTATGTTAAGCCTTAATCCGGCAAAACCTGTTCTACCCATTGGCCTCTCTCGAGATTTCCGGGCAGCAGCTTGTTTTCATTCAGTAGCCTCACCTAACAGGCGTTTCTACGTTCACAATTTTAGTACAATCTCAAAGAAAGGGGAGTTCCTCCCTTCCTTCTCAGGTAGCAGCGAGGGAATTCGCTTACCGTACTAAAATTTTTGTCGGGGCGACCCGATTCGAACAGGCGACCCTCTGGTCCCAAACCAGATGCGCTACCAGCTGCGCCACGCCCCGATTTTATTTGCCTCAAAGTATTTCATGCCGTATCTTTGCACTCATACTTTCAGGCTGGCGAAGAACATCACGAGAAAACGTATCGTTCTCCGCCGGTATTTTTGCCGTATCAATACTAGAGTTGTCATGCACACAATCCGTACCTACTCCGTTCTGCTTATTGCCCTATCGTTCTTTCTCAGTTCGTGCTCAAGCAAAGATAATCCCAGTACTGCCGATACAGGCTCAACGCTTCAATCGTTCAAGCTCGCTAATGACGGCGACGCTCCGAATTACGATTCTCCAACGACTGAGGCGATCTGGGATAGCGCAACACCTCTGGTGCTGACTGCTGCACCCATCGGCGATGGATTCACCGGAAATTCCTTTCCTGTCACCATCCGCTCCGTCGTTTCATCTCAAAATATTTATTTCCTCGTTCAGTATGACGATGCAAATGAAAACTACCTTCAGCAGCCCCTGCATTTCCAGGGCGGCGATCCGCACGATGGTGCTAACTGGACGATCGATAAAACAACGTATGAAGATGGCGTAAGCCTGATCTTCGAATCAGTTGCCGGAACAAGCGGAGCAAAGACCTTTCCCACCGATGGCTGCGCTATGCTCTGCCATACAACACCTTCAAGCAATTGGGATAAAGGAATGTTTTCAGAATCCATCGGACGATATGACCTGTGGCACTGGCATGCCGGCAAAGGTAATGCAAGCGGCTATGCTGACGATAAAGTATCGGTTGGCAATCCGAACTTTGCGATCCAGAAGGACGATGACAACGCAGAGATCTACCATTACAACGTAATAGATGATAGTCCGGGTTACGAGCCCTACTTGGTAGCAGGTGGTGCGAATAAGAGCCTTGACAAGCGTTACTTTATCGCTGAAGAGAGCGCTCAGACCTTTGCAAAGGGTGTTTCAACGAATCCTTCGACCGGAGCGCCATGGGCAACAGGCGATATCGTCCCCTCTTTCTCCATTGCCGTACCGACCGCTCCATCGAACGATTACTTTGACGTACGTGCTAAAGGATATTACTCAGGCGGGAAATGGACGGTGAAGTTTCAGCGTAAGCTCGGAACGACGAGTGTTAACGATGTGCAGTTTGCCAGTGGCAATCAATATCTCTTCTCATTCGCCATCCATAATAACACGGCACCGGAAGATCACTTCGGTGTAGCGAACAAATCCTTTAAGTTGATGATACCGTAACGGTGAGTTCCGCTTTTGCAGTGAGGGTTTGAAAGACAACGCAGTAGCGTTCGGTAAGTTTGATCAACGTTGCGATCTCTTCCTGGGAGGCGTCGGTATTGAGTGTGAAGTGCAACCGGATCACCTTGAACCCGACCGGCACTTCTTTCGATACTCCGAGCGTGCCGCGAAAATCGACATCGCCATCGGCTGAGACCTTTGCATCGCGAAGCGTGAGGCCCATCGAAGTTGAGATCGCATTCATCGTTACACCTGCACACGATACAAGAGACCAAAGCAGCATTTCGGCAGAGCATATCTCCTTACCTGTCCCTCCGCTTGCCGGATGCAGTCCTGATATGATGGATTTATGATCCGAGTTCAAGACGAACGTTACATCCGGACCGAGCTTTCCTTCGGCATGCAGCGT
>JAUZOQ010000107.1 GCA_030706385.1 Bacteroidota bacterium
ATTGCTTATATTAGCATTAGTCGCATTCAAGAAAAGCTCGAGTATGTTCAAACCGGTAGCAGCATAGCTTGCCGGCTTCTCGATGACATATACACATACTAGAGAACCATACGCGCGAAAACTATATTAAGAGACTCTTGGCAGCGTTGCTCGCATTCTTATGGAGTCTCACGAAACTTATCTTGATTATGAAACGACTGACTATTCTTCTGGTTTCTTCCTTGTTCGTTCTCATCCAGAGCGTTTCTTATTGTCAGCATATTCCCTTTGGGATCACACGTTCAGAGTTGCTTGAGCGTGTTCGTACGATGGGGGGCGCACTTAGACTTGCCCCACATGAGGGACAAATAGATACTTTGAAAGATGTTAGATCTGTGGATTCTATTGAGATGTTTGGATGGAAAGGTAACCTGGATTTTCTTGAAGGCAAGAATGGAAAGATCTGTATGTATGGATTGACAATTAAAAATGCCTCCCTCTCTGACTTTCACAAAGTTTCGATAGCATTTGCACACGAATTTCACTTGAACTTGGTAAAACGCAAAAAATTCGAATCAGATTATGGAAGGTTCTGGGATCATATTGAGAACAATAAACTGTTAACTTACGCTACCATTTTTTATTTCTCATCGATGCGGCACATCGTAGTCCGATATATGGATAGTAACTATATGTAAAGAGTCCGTCAAAGAATCTGCCCGATCGTTTGCTTCCAAGGAAAATAAATGGACTGTAATGCCAACCTCGGTCTAGTTAACAACTCTTCGATACTATGTCAAAAAAGAAATTATTGCCAAAACAGAATGACGAATTGCTGGCTGTGCTAAAAGCGCGGTTCGAGAAGAACATGAAGCGCCATCAAGGTCTCGACTGGGCGAAAGTGACAGCGAAACTCGAAGCGAATTCTGAGAAACTCTGGTCGCTGAACGAGATGGAACGGACGGGCGGTGAGCCTGATGTCGTAGGCTACGATAAGAAATCGGATGAATATATCTTTTACGATTGCTCTGCCGAAAGTCCTCAGGGGCGCAGAAGCCTTTGCTACGACGGCGAAGCACTAGATTCACGAAAGGAAAATAAACCGAAAGGCAGCGCTCTCGATATGGCCGCTTCCATGGGCATTGAGATCTTGACGGAAGAGGAATATCGCCAACTGCAAAAACTTGGAGCCTTCGATCTGAAAACTTCGAGCTGGGTTAAGACACCTTCCGATATCAGAAAACTCGGCGGAGCCCTCTTCTGCGATCGCCGCTACGACACGATCTTCCTCTATCACAACGGCGCAGAATCCTATTATGCTGCGAGAGGGTTCAGAGGGTTGTTACGAGTTTGATGCCCGTTATCAATCTTGTAGCTACAACGGATCACAAAAGACCAGCCGATTGTTGGCAACAGCAGCGGTGGTTTGAGTTCAAAGGCTTGACAACAATATCACAGCATCACAATGACACTGCAGCAAAAAAGAAAAGTATTTCTCGTAGTGGACATTGCCGCATTAGTCGGACTTCTTTGGCCTAGCTTGTTTGATATTCCCGGAACAGAGCGTCCCGAATGGCTTCTTGATCTCTTTAGGGTTACAACACTCTATTGTTCATTTGTCTTATATCAGATCAGGAAGCGGATCAAAGAGGAGCAATTTGAGAATAGTAACACATAAATCACAATCAAAAGGCCATTTCTTACGCAGACATACGCTGATCAACGACATCATGGTTGTATCAAACTAGCGATGAGTATATTACCGTAAAGCAACCTTTTCAAACACGGAGGGTATACTTCCAAGGTTCATTAGTACTGATGCTTTTCCAAATACTCCTGATTCGCGCCTCTGCAACGTAGCCTTTTTTGAGCCAAGAACGATCCTACACAAAGAGTCACCGGGGAACCACGGCTCAGTAAACAAAATAGTATCTTCGGATCTCACTACACTTGGGGAGATATAGCGGCTGA
Organism: Bacteroidota bacterium; assembly: GCA_030706385.1. Taxonomy (GTDB): domain Bacteria; phylum Bacteroidota; class Ignavibacteria; order Palsa-1295; family Palsa-1295; genus PALSA-1296. Next base: position 1,951 of record JAUZOQ010000107.1, read on the forward strand.
CAATTTCACCTTCAGCCGTCGTAGATATGATTCTTAATTTATTTGAATCATTAAGTAGCAAAAGCTCATCCCCAAGTAAGTCGCCTCCTTCGCTGTTATATTGAATATTAGAGAGTATCTCCCCTGTCTGTTGTTTGACATTTACACCAGACATCGATTGCATTATTTCGTGAAAGCTTATCTCATATTTTCTATCTTTCCCACCTACTGATTCATAAAGGATGCCGTCAATAGCAGTCGAGGAAACTGTTCCCGAGAATTTAAGACTTATTCCCGTATGATTAACTTTCGATGAAAAGTGCAGTTGTGAAGAAGAAGAATCCAACTCAAGGCCATCTATTTTTTGTATCCCGTATGCAGGATAGTAAATTGCACCGGTATTCTTTTTTGAATCGACATAGATCAACCAGCCGACACCTCTCGCTGAGCTGTCCCTACTTTCTCCGAAATATAAACCGTGAATACCACGGAAAGCATGTATCTTCGCATCATCTCTATTCTTCGGCTTTTCGCTAGAGGAGCATGCGGCAGTAAAGACTATACTTATCACTATGGATAGGTATATAGCCATGAACGGCATCCGCCTGGCAAGTTGCTTTATGTGAAGATTAACCACAATCTTTTTGATCACTACCACACTTCGATCCCTTGAGTGAAAGCATCGATGAATGTCCTGGAGCATTATTTGATTTCATGAAGCGTAAATATTTCATCGGATATTCTATCCCGCCTACCTTGGACATGCCCCCACCCTTAGCGCCAGTTAATACAATTCTTAATGACATATTGCAGTATCGAGAGATTACATTTTACAGGCACATAAACATTCTTATTCACTTCTAATACGGAGAGTCGATTTCGCTTAGAATCGATCGCGAGCCAAGCTAGGGTGAAGGGTGCTGAACCCTCTTCCGTAGAATAGACTCTAACAATAGCGGTTGCCGAATCAGCAACATTGTCTAACTCAATTGTGAACTCCCCCTCCCTTATTTTTCTCTTCCATAATTTCTTTTGTGGAATTCGTGCTTTTTCGAGGAAATTGCTGCTTAACACAAGTTCCTTTAACATACTATCGCAAACTGAGGTGGAGTTTATCGCTTGATTCGAGTTGCCCCCAACAACCTCAGTTGTACTCTTTATGCCAAAGGTGTGCCTTACATTGCTCTGCAGTAAAAAGAGAGTCAATATGACAGGAAATAGAAGTTTTACTTTTTCCATAAAGGTAAAGGATAAGCCATCATCAACTCGCTAATATCTTTCAGGAAGCGTAAATATTTCATCGGATATTCGATCCCTCCTACCTTGGACATGCCCCCACCAATATACAACACGGACGCGAGTTTTGCCCTCAACTACATTTGCCGGCCAATCCCTGCAGGCTATGCTATCGCGTTGAGGATGGTAAATACTGGGCGGGACATCACAATCATAATATTTTCCATCGATTAGATCTGGGGAGACTCTAAAATAGTGCCTTTTAGTCCCATCTGACAATTGAATGGAATTCGTTAACCACTTATTACCTCCATGAGACACCAGAATTCCCGTATCTGTAAATGTCTTGACATGCCTTGGACGTTGGGCAGGATGTTGGGCGAACAGGAAGGTCGATAAACTCGCTAGACTCAAGAATGCGCTCACATTCAGAAATAAGAAATAATATCTCTTCAATGGCCATCTAGGCATTGTGGGTATTCGTCTCGCAAATGTTCTTATTTTTTCAAACATTCCGTAACTATCCTTCTAAGCAACGCTGAATCATACTTCAATGAAATCAAATTGTTCTCTTCATCAAAACGTCCGAATTGCATTTTCCTGGGATCTATCGCCAGCCATCCAAGGGTTCCTTCTCCGTAGCCTTTTGCCGGTTTAATGTAAACGTGGATAATAAGTCGTCCATCAGAATCACTTTCGTAGGTAAACCTTCCTTTCTTATTCCATCTTTTAACCCATTTGTTCTTATCAACTGAATCCAATGTCTCGATAAAATCGCTTCCACTTACCAATTTCATAAGTGAGTCTTCACAACCCTGAGACAAATTAATTTCCTTCGAGGTTGACGGTACTGAATCAGTTTGCTTGTTTTTCATACCAGAGACGAGTCTTGTCGTCGAATCCGTTCCATGATCCACTTTCTTTTCTGTGCACGCAGTCAACAATATTGCAGAAATATAAAATAGAGCTTTCAGCATAGTATTTCGTCACACTTGTTCATGAAACGAGCTTGATAACAAGATGCTTTACTTTCATAATCCCTTAGTTCTCGAAATGACACAATTAACAAATATTGCAGCTGCATTTAATTTGATAAGGTAAATATTCCGTCGGATACCCTTTCCTTTTTGCCGTTGACTTTCTCCCACCAATATCTTACGCGAACTCTTGTTTTGCCAAGGAGTATATTTTCTGGCCAATCATGGCAGTCAAAGGTATCCTTGACTGGTCGAGTGACTGTTGGGGGAGATTCACAGAAGTAGTATTTCCCGTCTATTAAGTCAGGAGCGACTCTGAAGTACGTTCGTTCGGTACTATCGCCACGCCTTATTACCATCGTAGGCCACTTATTGCCGAACCGTGAAATCAAAACCCCTGAGTCAACAAACGTCTTTAAATGTTTTGGACGTTTTTGCGGCAATTGTGCAATACTGTCTGGTAATATCTCAAATAGGAACAAACTCAATATGCAGCAAAAGGTAAATCTAAACCTAGTCATATTTAATGGTAATAATTCAGATGGCTCATCATTTAAGCGCCCAAGAATATATACCCACTTTTTTGAAAAGATGAATTGAATCCTCTGATCTGGCTTTGTAAATGGAGTCACCTACTTCGATCCAGCTTCCGATCCCAGTGGAAACAATGGAATTAGAACTGTTTGGATGAGCAATAAATCTTATCTGTTCCCGGGTGCTATTTATTCTAAGCGCAACTTCTCCCTTATAAGTTTTGAATGAAGTAATACGTCCAGAGATGCACAGAGTGTCTAACTTTGGATTCGCTATGATCCCAGTATCTATACCATCGTCTAAGAAATCATGATTTGATATAACTACAATTGCCACAATTAGTATCGGGGAAAAGAAAAAGAATATAATAAGACTTTTTCTCAATTCTACTAGAGTTTTTTTGTCTTGCATATAATGCTATTTTTCTGATCGATATGGAACAAGAATTGGCAAGACCCCATCATAGTCGATTACCTAATCTTTTTCAGATACTCAATGGATGATTAAGATAGAAGTTCCGGAAGGAAACTCGTTGCTACCGTTTCTAGTATGTTTGACGCCTCTTCAATTCAATAACCAATAATTGATCTACCTTAGCTAAAACATTTCGTTTATCACCCCAAGAGTATTAATTCTCCATATAACTGTCTGCAAGCTTCGGCTCCATTTTGTAGAACGCAAAATTTAAAGGATCGTAATAAATTATTAAGATGTCACCGTAGAATAAACTGTGCCAGCGTATCCTTACTTCCCCCTCCTTAACTTTCTTAGTTTCGATGTCCTCTCGAAGCAGAGCGCGCAACATTAAATCAATTGCAACAAAAGTTCTGAGAAAGTAGGTACTTCCGATTCCTACTCCTTCCCAGACAAAGTGTATGAGTTTATTCGTTGAGTCGAAAGTAAATGTTAGTTTTCCGGGTATTCCCCAACTCCATTGCTCAATCGTTCCCTGAGTAACATTCGGAGTAAGCTCATCTACTACTGTATCTCTAAAATGAAAAATACTCTTCAATTCTTGCTTATCGCTTCCAAGTGGGATTTTAACTAAGGTGGAATCAAGGTAAATCGAACTAAATTGCCAGTCACTTTCAATATATGGCTTATCAAGGTTTCCAAAAAAACTAACGATTGTTGTCCGTCCATTGTCTAGTGATCGTAGAGCAATATGTTTTCTTTTCCATAGGTATATTTTGTCCGATATAGATGAAGCAGAGTCAGGTTCACCGTATTCTGCTTTCATAGCGGAAAATATTCGAGAGAATTCCTCTGAATCGCTATTTTCTCTGTATCGAAGCTTCCAATAAGCACTGTCTGATTCCTGATGTAGTTTTAGAGCATTCGAATCTCCAAGCTTAATCATCGGATATTTCCATACAATATACTGATCGTAAACTATATCGTAGCGGGCTATTTTTCCATTTGCAACGCGTGCCAGAAGAATCCCTGGAAAACCCTTATACGAAAATGGTCCAAATCTAAATACAGTATCGGGAGATTTCGTAGTATAAGAGAGGTCAAAAGTATACTGTGACCAGTATAAAGTAGTGTCCATTTGCTCATATTTCCCAGACAGATCCGTAAGCAGGTCATCCGTAGATATCCCGACGGTCGGAAAACCGATTCTCCCGTTTGCTGCCTTACAATCTTGCAGTGATGCTAAGAAAAGCACTGCAATAGTATGAAATAACAATTTTTTGATCGTATCCATAGATATGCTTAACTACCAAGCCATTGGGAGCCTTTATCTCCATTTAAAAATACGTAAAGTCTCCCCCTCGTCTCAAAAGCAATTTTAGCCCTACTTTGCAAACGGGGGATCTCCCAAGTGATGCCCGGCACTATCGATATATCGGATCATTGCGCTGTCGGTGAGCCTAAAATATCTGGACGGTGGAATTCGTAGCTTGCGTCGACAAAATTCCATTGTTTCACCGTAGAAATTGCAGAAGCAATCAGAGTTGCTGCCCATTGCAATTCCCCCCAACTCATACTTCTTTTCACTCGTCTCCCAATGATACACATCTCCGGTGCTCCGTTGAACCAGCTCCGCTTTCCCAAATTGACGGTCCATATCCTTCAGTGCTTCTATTTGTGCTTGGTACGTCATGCCAGATTTCACGTCAAGCGGATATGAAAAGAATTGGAAGAGTTCAAACACCACGCGACCTGAGGTGTCAATAAGAATACTTACATTTGCCTTGGTATGCCACTTTGTGACCTTGGAAATCCGAATATGCTCACGTATACCGAGACCTTCCGGATCCTCGTTCACCAACGAGTCGGTAAATGAATATTCGAATCGCGAAGCAAAAGCCAATACATCGTCGCTTGTTTTGCCGAGAAAGTCAACCTGAGCTATGCAATCCGAGATCACAAATGCTAGAATCGCTATAAGGACAAGAGTTCTTTTCATCTACTTCGATCAGTTTTGGGGTACATCAGAATCTGTCCGCCTATTTCTTTCTTTGTTCGGTCCAATCTTCTTTACGGAATTCGAAAAAACTTCCCGGATAACCGTATTTCAGCGTTTGTTCGCTTTCGGCAATACCAAAAAAAGTGTGCTTGTGAAGTTCGTTGTGTAATCCCAGATCTCGCGTAAAGCATTTACCTGATAAATACTTTAAATAATATGCAGAGTCGTGAAATGATGTCTTAAGTATGAGTAAGATTTTACCCGTATCATTTTTTCCAATTATCTCTCCCCTCAGAGTATCAACCACAGGGACATCTGGTCCAGCACCAATCATTACTTGCCTCCACATGCCTTTAATGCTTGGCTCCGTCTGAGTTATACGAAGTTCTAATTCAGGGTAATTAACGACTAACCCGACAATTTGCCCTTTCCAGACACCAGGGCTTAGTTGATCGGTTCGATAGTTAATACTCTTCCCAGGCTCATTTGTTGTCGTATCCAACAACCCATTCTCCGACCTAAGCTTCTAAAAATCCTTTTCATCTATCTTGAATTGCTTTTCAACCTGCGAGTAGCAAGGACAAATGAGTAACAATAAGAAAAGTGGGATAAGTAGAAGGCCCATACAACTGTTTGAAATGTTAGAAAAAAAACAGTGACAAGATGAGATTAAGTTCAATCACAGGCTACGGTTAATAGCGGTACATCATTCAATTAGGATAGGTGCATTCGAAAACAAGTGCAATACTTAGAGGCGCTTCACTGTTATACCACTGCTCCCCTAAAATCCACCTTTTTATCTCCCGGTAAGCATATTTAACAACCAAGATCATGACATTTATTTCACCGAAGACAGGACTTAGCCATAACCGCCACGAAGTTGCACGCAAGCATTTTCCGGGGAATATCCTGGCAACCTGTATCGGTATTGCCTCTCTAACGGCTCCGTTCATTTATAACTGGTTTCAAACTCTCGGTATCGAATCCGTTCCGGTTCGTATCGTGCTTATTGCCGTGCTCGTCATCAGTGTACCCGCAATGGTACTCTATGTTATTACTCTTTTCCGAGCACCGAAGATCATCTTGCAGAAAGAAGCAAAAGAAGAATCGGAAGTCAAAACCGTCACTGCAGGCTTGGAAGCGATAAAAGAGCATGAGCTGAAAGAGGAAAAAGTGATAGGCCGACTGGAAGATGTCGTCAAAGAAAACACGAAGGATCGAAAACTGAAGGATGAAAAAGAAGAAGATCGCTGGGATCTGCTCGATGAGCGCCTTCGCGTTCAGGAAGAAGCCGGAAAACGTAATATCGAATTGAATGAAGAGATACTTGCTCAGAACATCAAGGATTCCAAAACTGAGCACGAGCTTAACGAAAAGATCGCGAAGAAATGAAGAAATAAAGAAAGGAATATTCTCGCGCCTTCCCTACTTCGCAATAATAAATCTGCCTCTCACTCCTGAGGCGGAGTTTGAGATTTCCTCCAGGACGTAGGAGTAGCAGCCGGCGGCAAGGTCGCGGCCATCGAGCGAGAAGCTGTAGGAGCCGGGAACATCGGTCGTCATCTCCTGCGAGATCACATTGCGGCCTAATTGATCGAAGACTCTGAGCCCGATACGTCCGGCAATATTTGTCGCAAACGGAATAATACCCTGATAATTATTATGCCCCGAGATCGGATCGGGATAGGCAGCTCCGGCAAATAGCTTGAACTTGCTGCCAAGCTGCATGAAGCGCACTAAAGTCGAATCGCCGCAGCGCAACGCAAGCTGGTACGAAAGGCTCGAGGAGAGAATGCCAAGTTCGCATTTCGGATAGATCGTATCGCCGCCATTGAGCTGAATATCGGTCAGGTTGAATGTCGTCGAGATCGAATCGGTAAGCCGCACATAAAATCTCAACTCGACAACCGGCGTATCGGCATCGAAATTCAATTCCGGCTGCCCAAGCACGAGAACGCGAACCGATGTATGCTTCGGCGTGCCCGTTACCGCTCCGGGGATACACGTAGCATTCGGAATCAGCGTACGAATTCCATTCGGCTGCGGTATGAGCGAGAGTAGATCGCCATTGAAATTGAAAGTGAATGCCACATCTTTCAAACCCTTGTTATGAACTCCCTGCTGCGGAACAAGACGAACGGTCAGCGAATCGCCTGCATAGAACGTGCCGCGCGTCGGCAGCATATCGAAGGTAAGCGTATCGGTCGGCGTAACGTGAGCGATGATCGTCACTACTCTCACAGGACGTGTATCGGAAACCGACTTGATCGTTATCGTACCGCTAATATCTCCGGCCTGAGTCGGATCGAAATGGAACGGCAGCCTTCCGTATTGATTCTGGCTTAGCGGACTAAGTCCGGGCGGAATGTTGATGCTAAAATTCCCTATTCCTTGAATATCGACGCTTAAAATATCAAGCAAGTCGCATCCGAGATTTCCGATATTGATAGCCGAGTCGCGCGAGTCGCAGAACTTCATCGTTCCGAGATCGATCGTATCATGATCGAGCGTCAGTATGCGCGGCCCATGCACAACGGTCAGGAAATACGCCATCAGCGTATCGTGAACCGTAGGATCTCCCTGGATGCGGTACTGCAGATGCAGAAATCCGTTGAAGGTGCCAAGGGCCAGAGGCGAAGCTGTTACGCTTATTCCGGCATTTACTCCTTCGCCGATATCGATGGGAAGATTCGGAGCATTCAGGATGGCCACATCGGGAGCCGAGGCTCCTTGCAAGTCAGCGCTTATAATGCTGATCTTCTGCCGGTTCAAACAGCCGGGATTCGAAAGCGTGATATGGAATGTATCGGGCGCATCGCATTTCGTCAGATTCAAATTGAAGAGCGTATCGGTCGCAAGCGAAGTAGTGAACTTCGGAGCCGTAACAATTCCGCTTCCCCTCAGTACGATCTTCTTCACCTGCTGTTCGCCGAGCGCGAAGAAATTCACCGTCAGTGTATCGACTTCCGGCTGCTGCACATTCGGAGCAAAACGCACGTGAATCGTGCCGCTAGAGTTCGGAGCGATCGGAGAAGTGTAAGGTGGAGTACCAACGAGCGAGAACTCCGTGCCAAATTTCAGCGTAGCACTCGAAATCGTCATCGGCAAGTTGCAGCCGAAATTCTTGACTAATAAGAGTGTATCGATCGTACTGCATGTTGAGACTGCTCCGAGATCGATCGAATCCGGCAGCGAGAATGAGCCCTTCGGTGAGATTACCGCTGCAATATTGAGCGTCGTATCCTTCTCAATTCCCTGGTGCCGAAGTTTTAGCAAAAGATCGGATGAATAACTTCCGGCCGAATCAAGATTAAGCCTGATGATGATCTTATCCAGATCGCCCGGAGGAATTGCTACCGGAAGCAGTAACGGATTGCCGTTCGAATCGAGCACA
>JAUZOQ010000108.1 GCA_030706385.1 Bacteroidota bacterium
CCTGCGAGAAGGACAAACGGCGCGCGCGAAATGTTAATATGATGAAATAGAAAGGGTTGTGGGGGCTTCCGGGGACGGGGGAAGTTGGTAGTTTAGGAGTTGGTAGTTTGGGAGAGGGGAAAAGGATAACTGCATTCAGTGGAACGGACTCTTAGTCCGTTCTGCGGAGCTGACTTCGTCGGACGGACTGAGAGTCCGTCCCACTGAAGAAAGTCAGTCCGCCAGTCCCTTCGCGGGCGGAGAAACAAAGTACAATGCACTTCACCGGATTCCTCGGAATCATTTATCTAAAAATTTCTTTGGATTACTTAATCATCATTCTTTTGGTAGCTCTTGGTCAAGGTCGATACTACACTATGAAATACGTCCGATCTTCGTATAAGCTAGTCACCGCATTTCTTGTCTGTGCAATGCTTACATTGCCCGGCATTCTTCATGCTCAGATCGCACCCAATATCCAGTGGCAGAAATGCCTTGGTGGCAATGACGTCGACGAAGCAAAGTGCATTATTCAAATTCCGGATGGCAATTACATCGTCGTCGGTTATGTGAAATCTCATGACGGAGATGTAAATGGGAATCAAGGCCTTAAAGATGCGTGGATCGCAAAACTCGACGCTAACGGTAGGATCCTCGATCAGGAATGCTTCGGAGGAAGCCGCGACGAGGAATTCCACTGCATCATCCGAACTTCCGATGGAGGTTATGCCATTGCCGGAACGACGGCATCGATCGATGGAGATGGCGAACTTTCCGGAATCCATGGTACACAACATGCCGATGCATGGGTCGTAAAACTGAATTCGGCTTGGGTTCTCGAGTGGCAGAAATGCTATGGAGGCTCGAATGAAGACAGTGCTAATTCCATCGTCCAAACTTCGGATGGAGGCTACCTTGTTGCGGGCTCGGCGTTTTCGAGAGATGGAGATGTTGTCGGAATCCACGATATTCTTTACTACAATTCCGACGCATGGCTTTTCAAGATCGATGCTTCAGGCAACTTGCTTTGGCAGAAGGCGCTCGGCGGGTCCGGCAATGAAGTTGCAAATTCCGTTCTTCAAACTTCAGATGGAGGGTGCATTATTGCCGGCAGCACGTCAACTCCTGATGACGGTGATGTAAAAGGAAATCACATCGATACGTCATTCACCAACGATCCTGATCCGGATCACGATGGCGATAGAGAGTCCGATGAGATGGGCTTGAAAGATGCATGGGTCGTAAAGCTCGATCTGTTGCATAACATCGAGTGGCAGCATTGCTACGGTGGCTCCAAACCCGACGTGGCAAATTCGATCGTCAGTGTACCGGGCGGATATGTCTTTGCAGGATCGACGGAGTCGAACGATGACGATGTAAGCGGCTATCATGGCGGAGCAACGACGACGAGCATTCCGGACGATGGCTGGGTCGTCAGAATCGATACCAGTGGCAAGATTATCTGGCAAACCTGCGTCGGTGGAACCGGCAGCGATGTTTTTTCATCGATCATCACCACTGCCGATAATATCATCACTGCAGCAGGTTGGTCAGCTTCGGCCGAAGAGGGGTTATCGAATCATGGATTAAAAGATGCCTGGGTTGCAGAACTCAATTCATCGGGCCGCCTCAAGTGGCAGAAATATTATGGCGGGAAATACGATGAAGAGGCTGCTTCGATCATCCGGACTTCCGATAAAGGATATGCCTTTGCCGGATTTACCGTTTCCAGCGATGGCGATGTGACAGGGCTTCATATCGATAGCCTCTCGAATCTCGATCCCGATAACGATGGCGATCGAGAAGTCGATGAAGGAGCAATTCCCGTCGTCGGAGATATGTGGGTCGTAAAACTTGGGCAGCCACTAGGAGTTCAAAACAAATCAGCGTCTGTCGGAAAACTGAATCTTACTTCGTTTCCAAATCCAACTTCGACGAATGTCAGACTACAATATGATCTTCCGAAAATGTCGTCAGTGAGAATTAATGTCATTTCAAACACCGGCCAAGTACTTACTTCGATCGAGAAAAGCAGTCAGGCGGCCGGGCATCATGAAATAAGTCTTGATCTGAGTGAATTTGCTGCTGGAAGTTATCTTATTAATGTGGAAGCTGTAGGAAGTTCTGAGACGATTGAAACAGTGATCACAAAATAGTCAACTTCATTGTCATTGCGAGGAGGGCTTTAGCCCGACGAAGCAATCCTCCGAGGGTTGTCAGAGAGTAACTTTCTACCACGATTCGGGGATTGCTTCGCAATGACGTGGTTTGACTTCCTCTTCCCCTGACATCGGACTTCAGACTTCAGACTTCGGACTTTCCAAGGACTTCCCTCAAAATGTTTTTCGTTTTCTTCATGTTACTACTTCATGAAATCATTGCTTTACCTCCTGCCCTACTTCAGAAAATATAAAAAGAAGTATATCTTGGGCTGGATCCTTACGACACTTTCGAGTCTTGCAACGGCCATCATGCCGCTCTATGTCGGCCATGCCATTAATACATTGCAGTCGGGAGCGGCAACATCGTCAACGCTTTTTGTCGATTGCCTTTTCATCATCGGACTCTCGGCAATAGCAGGCTACTTGTTCTATCAGGTGAGGCAAACAATTATCGTTGCAAGCCGGGAGATCGAATACGATCTTCGCAATGATTTCTTGTCCCATGTCCAGACTCTTTCGATGCGTTTCTTCCAGAACACTCCGCAAGGTGAAGTTATGGCGTATGCGACGAACGATATCAACGCTGTTCGGAATTTTATCGGGCCGGCCGTTATGTATTCGGCCGATACGCTAACGACGTTTCTCTTCTCGGTGATCTTCATGGTTTCGATCTCTCCGCTCCTGACGTTGGCCGTGATCGTGCCGCTTCCACTGATGTCGCTCGGAGTTTACCTTATCGGAAAGAGAATCCATCCCCTCTTCGATGCAGTGCAGGCCCATTATGCCGATCTCACTGCCCGTGCCACGGAATCAATATCGGGTATGCGAGTCATCAAGGCTTATGTCCGGGAAGAGTATGAGAAGAACCTCTTCGATGTGATGAGCGATGAGTATTATAAGAAGAACATGCGCCTGGCAAAAGTGCAAGGCCTGATGATGCCGGTGATCTTCGGATTTGTCGGAATGTCCGTTGTTATCCTTCTCTTAGTCAGCGCTCCGATGATCATCGAAAAGAAGATGCTCCTCGGCGAGATGACGGAATTCCTGATCTATCTTGGAATGCTGACCTGGCCGTTCATCGCCTTGGGTTGGGTAACGAATCTTGTTCAGCGCGGAGCTGCTTCCATGGCACGGCTGCAAGTTATCTTCGATACGAAGCCCGATGTCGACGATTCGAAAGATGTCGATCAATCGATCACGTCGCTCAAGGGAGAGATCGAATTCCAGAACGTTTCATTCCGCTATCGCGACGAGCTGCCGTATGTGTTGCGCCATATCAATCTTCGGATTCCCCGAGGTAAGACTTTGGCCATCATCGGCAGAACGGGATCCGGTAAAACAACATTTGTCGATCTTATTCCTCGGCTCTACGATACGACGGAAGGGACGATCCTCGTCGATGGGCATGACATTCGAAAAATTCCTCTGGCAGTTCTCCGAAGAAATATCGGAATGGTACCGCAGGAGTCGTTTCTTTTCTCGGAGACGATCCATGAGAATATTGCTTTCGGTTTGGAGCGTGGCACCGATGCCGAAGTTGCCAGTGCAGCGCAGTCGGCCGAGATCTACGCCGATATATCCTCTTTCCCGAATCATGTTCAGACCTTAGTCGGTGAGCGTGGCCTGACTTTATCCGGAGGCCAGAAACAACGAACGGCATTATCTAGAGCAATAGCAAGAGATCCGAATATTCTTATCCTGGATGACTCGATGTCGGCTGTCGATACGGCAACGGAGGAGAAGATCCTTTCGAACTTACGAAGCATCATGAAAGACCGGACCAGTATCATAATCAGCCATCGTATCTCGACGGTGAAGAATGCCGATGAGATCATCGTTCTTGATGAAGGCAGGATCGCCGAGCAAGGGACTCATGATGAGTTGCTGAAACTTGGCGGAGCCTATCATGATCTGTTCCGGAAGCAGCTTCTGGAAGAAGCTTTGGAGCAAGCCTAAGAAAAAAAAGCAGGGCAGACATCCCAGCCTGCCCCGCTCCGATCGTTCTGCAATAAAAGGGCCAACCCCCATGTTTGGCTCTTCCATAACACTCTGTTTGATAAGGTTTACAAAAATACCTATCCGGTATTACGGCTGCATTATCTCCATATTACCAGACCGAAAAGAAAAAGGCCAGGCAATGCCTGACCTTTGTAACGATTTCCAATGTGGATTCAGAACATATTATGACAGTATCAATTCTTCGATCATCCGTTCGATCGACTTGCACTTCTCCAAAATCGGAGCAGCATCGATCTTCGATACGTAATTCAGCCGAATTGAAAGTTTGAGATGCGCCTCAAGTGCTGCCAGGAGACCGTCGACGATCGCCAGATACCACAATGAGATCTTCAGATTGCCGCAACTGGCAGCAGCGGCGATCTTGGCCGGGACCTTTATCGCTGCAGTCCGCATCTGCGATATGAGTCCCTGCTTTTCATCGGCAGGATAGTTTTCCGTCAGGCCATAGACTTCCTGAACTAACTCCATTCCTGCTTTCCAGACTTCCAAGTCTTCGAATTTTTCTATTTCTTTCATAATTTGCAACGAGATCAATAAGTATGATAGTAGCAAAATACAATTCTATACGAATCCCCTATCCGATCAACCGTGTAATCCGGAGTATCCCGCTTCGCCATCGAAGGTCGAAAGATTCTCAGACTTCACGACATCGTAACCGGCAGCGCTGATCTTTCCCATGACTTCATGAACCTGAGAGTAGCTGCACGGCTTGCTATCGGTAGTCAGGAAACGGCAGCGCCAGAAATCGGTATAGGATGAGATCGGCTGAGCTTCGGGATAGACCTTCACTCCTTTATTCTCAACAATGGATAGCGAGAGATTTCCTGAAGAGAGCTTCGCAATATCCGATCCGGCTTTTTGCGGATCGGCTCCGGAGTAATCGAGAAAGATATCGACTCCCATCAGCTCTTTCTTCGCTTTGTAAGATGATTTAGGTGTCACACCGAGCTTCATCTTCTCCGTTGCTTTGCTATAATCGGCAGTCTTCAAGATCTGAGGGTTCTGTCCGATCCGTTTGATCACCGCTTCGGCAAATTGCTTTGTACCGACTTTTTCTTTACTAACACCTTCTTTATAGATGTCATACGTATGAACTCCATCTTCCAAGGTCCGAAGCCAGGCATTATGAACCTTGGCTGCAACATCGGGCTGCCCGATGTGAACGAGCATCATGACCGATCCGAGCAGAAGGCCCGAAGGATTGGCAAGATTCTGATTCGCCCGACGCGGAGCCGATCCGTGGATCGCTTCGAACATCGAAGCCGATTCTCCGATATTTGCCGATCCGGCAAGGCCGACAGAGCCGGCGATCTGAGCGGCAACATCGGAAAGAATATCCCCGTAAAGATTCGGCATAACGATGACATCGAAATTCTCCGGAGTATCGGCCATCTTGGCAGCACCGATATCGACGATCCAGTGATCGGATTCGATATTCGGATACTCGGCTCTGATCTCATCGAAGACTTTATGGAAAAGACCATCGGTAAGCTTCATGATATTATCTTTCATGAAGCAAGTCACTTTCTTCCTGCCATTAGTCCTGGCATATTCGAAAGCGTAGCGAATGATCTTCTCCGATCCGGGACGGGAGATGATCTTCAAAGCTTGATAGACCTGATTGGTCTGGCGATGCTCGATCCCGGCATAGAGATCTTCTTCATTCTCTCGAACGATGACGAGATCCATTACGGGGTGTTTCGTCGCAACGTAGGGATGGTAACTGACACAAGGCCTGACATTAGCATAGAGTCCCAGGACTTTCCGGGCTGTAACGTTGAGGCTCTTATATCCTCCGCCCTGCGGAGTGGTGATCGGAGCCTTGAGAAATATTTTTGTCCTGCGGAGCGAATCCCAGGCACTGGGCTCAATTCCGGTATTAAGTCCTTTAAGATAAAGCTGTTCGCCGATCTCGATCTCTTCGATATCGAGTTGGGCCCCGGCGCCAAGAATAATATCGAGAGTGGCCTGCATGATCTCGGGGCCGATACCATCTCCGCGAGCTATAGTAATTGGTGTTTTATTTGACATTTAATATGAACTGAATAAGTAGAATGAATTTCTACAAAAATACCACGGAAACAAGATCGTTACATGAAGTACAGGATTGGAAGACCTTAGGAATAGAAGAAACTCTGTGGCCGCTTCGGACTAAGAAGGTGCTGCATTCAAGCCTCAGACTTCACTGCTGCTGCCCGCTTCAGCCGATCGTTTATCGCCCGGCCGAGGCCAATATCCGGAAAATGTTCGGCAAAGATCACAGCAAGATTCATTGCATCGAGAATCCTCATGGCAGAAAATATTTTTTGAGCGGCTTCCTTCAAATCACCTGTTGGAGAAAGAGTGATCTGATGCTCCCTTGGTATTCCGGGATACTCTTTCTGAAAAGAGATGATGCCGATCTCAGATGGAGAGTACCCTTCGAAATCCATAGTGCCGAAGATCAATCTATGATTCGGAGCATAGTGATGTTCGAGTTTCCCTGGATTAATAGGATTCGATGTGGAATGTATTTCGATATCGCATTCGCCGATCACTCTCCAAATATCTTCGACGGCCGTGCCGCCGAGCCGGAGAATGACCGGCTTTCCGTCAGATTCTCCGACGATCGTCGACTCGATTCCGATGCTGCAAACCCCGCCATCCAGAATATAGGGTATCTTCTGATTCAACTGGTCATAGACATGTTGAGAATTTGTTGGACTGACATATCCGAAGGGATTAGCACTTGGCGCAGCAAGAGGGAAATCCAATTGCCTAAGAAGTTCGAGAAGCAACTGATGATGTGGGACTCGAATGCCAACCGTATCGAGACCGGAGGTTACGATATCCGGAATCATCTCATTTTTTGCAAGAACGATCGTCATCGGACCCGGCATGAAAGCTTCGGAAAGTTTCCGAGCCCATTCAGGAATCTCGATCACGTATTCTTTGATAGCATCGACCGATTTTGCATGGAGGATCAGCGGATCGAAACGAGGGCGGTTCTTCACTTCAAAGATCTTTGCCACGGCACGGGCGTCGAAGGCATTCGCCGCCAAACCGTAAACTGTCTCCGTTGGTATCGCAACGAGTTCGCCCGATTCGAGAAGTTGTTTTGCGATTCCGATATCTTTGCCAACCGTTGTTTGCATGAAGCTATTTAAGTGAATTGTCAACTTAACATTGTACCAATCTCATTTGTCACATTAACCTAATCATAAGACAACGGGATTTTTCACGAGGCCTCGTGGCGTTGTGGTATCCGAATCTCTTACGATTATTTACCAACGACTACCCTGTGCATCCTATTCTCTCTCTGAAGGAAAACATCAAATACTATACCAAAGGCCTTTGGAATGGCTTGGATGCAGATCATTGCTTCATTTTTGCTTCAGGAATTGCATTTAATGTCTTGCTTTGCATCATTCCGTTATCACTAATTCTGTTTCAAATCTTTTCGTTGATCCTTCAGAACAACGAAAGTGCCAAACAGGCTGTATTCGAATATATCCAGCGCAGCTTGCCGATCGAGAACTACGGTCAGGCTCTCAGGGATTGGGTCCAGAACCAATTCGCCTATGTTTCTAATGTTTCTTACCTACCCGGCATCATAGCATTAGTTGTCCTACTGTGGCTGGCCAGTGCATTGTTTTCATCGCTACGTTCGGCAGTCAATGGGATCTTTAAGATTCCAACGCATCATAATATGGCAGTGTTGAAGATCAAAGATATCGGAATGATCTTTGTTGTTTCCCTTTTCTTGCTGTTGACGATCCTTTTCAGTCCATTGGTCACGGGTTTACAAAAGATGAGTGATAATATTCTGCCTGCATTCCTTTCATCCTTCGTTCATAGCACTTTAAGTTATTTGATCCCCCTCGGGATTACCATACTGCTCTTCCTGTATCTTTATCATTCACTTCCCCATCGCCGGATACCGTGGCGGGTTTCGATCCTTTCGACGCTTGTGACGGTCGGACTTATCGAGGTCATGAAGTATGTCTTTGTCTTCTATTTAGATAAGATATCTAATCTCGGCGCTGTCTATGGTGCCTACGCCTTTCTCGTTGCAATTGCATTCTGGGCATACTACGTAGGATTGGTTTTTACGATAGGAGCAGAAGTGGGGAAATTGTATCGGGACAAGCCAAAAATCGAGGCTTCTCAGCAGTAAGAATTTTGTGATCAACTGGAACCCAATTTAAGGAATCTTCTTAGGTAATGGAGCGGTTGTTCTGCCGATCGTTACTCTTGCTCCATTGTTATTTCATCCGCCGAAAATGATGGAGTATTATTTTGACACATTCCATTTCAATGGGTCAAATATCCGTTTTCCTTGTTCGTATTGTGTTGATTAACTCTTTCTTCTATCATTATGATAAATATCTTTACGATTCTTCGCAAGCCGAAGGCAATTCTGTTGGTACTACTTGCCGTCTGTTTTGCATTTTCCAGTACCTCGGCTAAAGTTGCATATCAAGGCCGGATTAATACCTATGCAATATCTACTTTTTCTACTGCATATACTCCGTTATCCGGAGCGACGGCAATGACCTTCACCAGCAACGATGATGGAGATGCCTCTTTTTCCATGCCGTTCGATTTTAACTATGATAACATCGCCGTTCCAACCGGAACCCTTGTTTATGTGAATTCAAACGGCTTCATCGAGTTCGGCACAAATCCCGGCAGCGCCTGCTGCAGCAATAATGTTGGAAGTGCAAGTTATTTGAAAGCCTGCATGATCCTTTCGAGGGACCTTTATACACCGGCCGGAACCGGAAGCGTCGCACAGTGGCAGCTGGCCGGCACTGCACCCAATCGTACTGTTACTGTTGAGTATATGGGTATCACAACCTGCTGTCAGGGCGCCAATACCACGAGAATGGAAATCGTGCTATATGAAACAACCAATGTCATCGAGTACTGGTATCAGAACTGGGGCTTCACCATGGGTGGAGCACTGAACTCTGCTGGTGTCGGTCTTAACGGATCGAATACCCCTTCCTTTATTTCCGTTGCCTATGCAACCGGAATCTCGGCTACGCCGGCTACGAACATCCGGTTTTCACCGCCTCAAGTCGTTATCCCACTTCCCGAGCTTTCAACATCGCCAAAGTTATTGGCATTTGGCCAACAATTCACCGGATCATTTGTCGATCTTACCCTAACTATTAAGAATGTCGGATCCGATGCCAATTTAGTTACCAATAATTTCATCATCACCGGTAATCCTGACTTCTCTGTGACCAGTCCGATTCCGGGAGCCCTAATTCCAGGCCAAAGTACTCAGATCAACGTCCGCTTCATTCCTCAGGCATCCGGTAATCGCGCCGCAATACTTAATGTTGTTACCAATGGAGTCGATAGTGGAACACAGAGTATTTCCTTAACAGGATTCGGCATCGCTCCGACAATCCAAATCGATTCGAATATCCGATTTAAGAAGACTCGAACTCGAATGGGTGATTCGCTTACTCAGTGGGTTCACATCACTGCAGTTGGTCAGGCGGCTCTATTCTTCAATGGTTTTCCAATTTATGGAATCGATGCGAATCAGTATTTTGTATCTCATTTCCCGGCAAATCCCATAGCACCTGGTCAAACGGATTCTCTCGGCATAACGTATGTGCCAACGAAAGAAGGGTTGCATGCTGCATTGCTAGTTATTAACTCGAATGCCAGCAACATTCCTCTCGATACGGTGTCATTGCGTGGCACAGGAATTTTGCCTCATATCGTTGTCTCTCCGACTCCGCTGCTTTTCGACTCAACGGCTGAAGGCGATACAGTATGCAAACAGATCACAATCTGGAACCCCGGATCAGATACCCTCCGACTCAAGGCCAATGGTTTTTCGAGTAACGATGGTGACTTCCACTATACCGGACTGACCGGCCCGGATACGGCTATTGCTCCAGACCATACCAAGATAGTAACGGTATGCTTTATTCCGAAACAGCAAGGTACAAGACAGGCTCGGTTACTTTTCAAAACGAATATAATTAATACCTTCGAGACACCTCGCCGTGACACGGCAAGTATTATCACGATCGACATCCGTGGCAATGGCTTACCGCTAGGCATTCTTGCCAATACGATCAGCGGCCTTCCGGTCATGGATTCGGCTCTGATCGGTGTACAAGTCTGCAGAACCGATACATTGTGGAATAATGGCGATGCTGATATTCTCGTTACCGGAGCAACGTTCATCGGAACGGCA
>JAUZOQ010000109.1 GCA_030706385.1 Bacteroidota bacterium
AGCGATCAGGATTCTACCGTCATCCGGCGTTACACCGCTTCTGGTTGCAAAGTCCTCGATCCCCGTATATCTTCCTGTTTCACTACGATTGTTGATGAGAGAGAGCTTTGATGTTTCACTGACTTCGCGAACGGCTGCCAGGCCAAGGCGGATAACGTGATCTTGCTCAACCGTATGTTCGGAGGCGCTTCGATTCACATCAGGTAGTAGCACTTCGATGGCGAGATATTTGGCTTCATTGATATATTCCTGATGCGAATAGAAGCCGCCATAGTTATTCAGTACGCTGCAAAGGAATTCTGTAGGATAGTGCACTTTCAGCCAGGCTTCCTGAAAGGAAAGTACGGCATAGGATGCCGAATGAGCTTTGCAGAATGAATAACCGGAAAAGGAAGATATCTGCCGCCATAATTCTTCTGCCGTATCAACTGCGATCTTCTGTTTTATGCATCCGTTGATAAAATCATCCTTCTGGCTCTTCATCGATTCCTGCGAACGCAGTTTTCCTGACATTGCGCGTCGAAACAGATCCGCTTGTCCGTACGAAAGGCCGGCAAGATCATGGACAACATTGAGGACATCTTCCTGGTAGATCATGATTCCGTATGTTTCCCAAAGAAGCTCTTCCATTTTGGGATGTAAATAGTGGATGCGCGAACGGTCGTGATGCCGGGCAATGAATTCCTGCATCATTCCGCTCTGAGCCACGCCCGGACGTATGACCGATGAAGCAGCGGTGAGCATTTGGAATGTATCGCACTGTAATTTTTTAAGTAACGAGATCATTGCAGGGGATTCAACATAGAATATTCCCTTCGTTTTGCCTGTGCGAATGATCTGCTTTGTCCTCTTATCGTTTAGCGCAACATTTACATCTTCGACCGGGGGGCGTTTGCCCGTCCGCTGTTCGACGAGATTCATCGTATCCCAATATGTCCCTAATCCTCGTGTTGCGAGAATATCCAGCTTGATCAGTTTCCAATGATCGGCCGTGAACATGTCTTGCTGCATGATCGGAACACCAATCGGTGCCATCTGCACCGGTGCATAATTGACAATTGCCTTATCGGCAAGGATCACGCCGCCGGCATGAACGGAAAGATGATTCGGAAAACCGGATACAAGATGAGCGAAGGTTAACCAGGTCGTCACATCTTTCAACTCGGTCTTGTGAAGAACGGTAGGATCGATGGAATCCGAGTCATCGGAATACCGCATGGCACTGAGCCTGGAATAGACGGAGTTGATCTCGCTTTCCGGATATCCGAGTGCCTTGCCGATCTCCCGCACGGCCCCTCTGCTTTTATAGGTCTGGATCGTGCAAAGCATCGCAGAGTTCGTCCTGCCATAGCTATCGAGCATATAGTTAATGACTTCATAGCGGTCCTTCCAGGAAAAATCGATATCGAAATCCGGCGGCATTAATCGCTCCGGATTCAGGAAGCGCTCGAACCGTAAGTTGTTTTCGATCGGATCGACATTCGAGATATCCAGGCAGTAGGCAATCAGCGAATTAGCGCCCGAGCCACGTCCGAGATACGGGAAATTTTTCCGCTTCGCAAACCGGATCATGTCATGAACGGCAAGGTAATAACTTGTTGCCCCCAGCGTATCGATCGTTTCGAGTTCATGAGAGAACCGCTGAATATGCGCGACGGAAGGATGAGGGTACCGTTTCCAGAATCCGTCCTGAGACAGTGCTCGAAGCAATTGGCGGGGATCGTCGCAGGAGAAACGTGCGAATTTAGGTTTATCGAAATTAAAATCGACGTTACATTCATTTGCGATCTTAGCGCTATTTGCAAATGCCTCCTCACTGACACCGGATAGCATTGCCCTCATCTCATTTTCCGAAGCGAAGTATTGAGAGATATCCGCTAGATCCCTTTTGCCGAGAAGCCCGATATTGGTATTGAGTCCGATGGCTCTTAATACCTTGTGGGTTGGATATTCATCTTTAGCACCAAGAACGACATTATTGGTTGCGACTATAGGCAGCTTGTGGCTCCTGCACAGATCACGCAAGGCACCCCAATTTCCTCGCTGTGCCGGTATCAATTCCAGGTAAAGATCGTGATGACGAATCGCAGACATCCGTTCAAGAATGATCGGTGAAGATGATATGATAATGATATTATGGGACAGCTCTTCGACGAAGGGGAGCAGGGAAGAGGATGAAGAGATCGGCGCAACATCAGCCATCCGGTCTTTCATGATGGAGTCGAAGGTGACCTTGGGTTTGATCTGAGGGATGGCATCGAGAACCGCTGTTACCGTTTCACAAATTTCCCGGTAGCCGTCATTGTTTTTTGCAAGAAGCACGATACGTTCGTCACGGTTCGAAAGTTCGACTCCGATAATCGGTTTTATTCCTGCTTTTTTTGCCGCAACATAAAACTCTACCGCTCCGGTCATGTTATTCGTATCGGTTAAGGCAACGGCCGTCATGTCATGCTCCAATGCTAGGAGCGGCAATTTACCGGCCGGAATAGTACCCGATGAGAACGAATAGTATGAGTGGCAATGTAAATGGGTAAACATCGTTAATCAGCGCTCAATAGTCGTGCAAGTTCCAGAATATTCGATCTGGCAGCAGTTGGCGGATCCGTTGCGCCGATCACATGGATCTCATCGCAATCATACTTTAACCGGCGAATCGTATGGGCGATCGATTCCAGTTCGATCCGTGAATAACCGTAGAGGTAACGTTGCGACGATTCATTGCTGAACCAGGTTTCGCGATTCCTGCCAAGAAGCCTGAAATAGCATAGCTTTGAGCTGTAGTTCGGTATGGTAAAATGAAACCCGGACAGCTGAGGTACATCGCGTTGCACAACAGATTGTTTTGTGCTTCGGAATATCTTCAGTACCTTCGGATTCACCCACGAACGATGCTCGCATTCGACCAAAACCAATAGGGGATACAATGCATCTTTTAGGCGTAAGAGCGATTCGAGAAGTGAGGGTGAAAACACGGTATACCTGTCCCAGCAGAGAATGAGATGATACTTGCGAACATACATCTGATGTTTTAATAGTGAAATGAACTGCTTCCAATGATCTGATTGTAGTACGCCTTGTTCTTTGAAAATACTACTATTGCATTCCATACGGATAAAGATGGAAGGAATGCCGGCCAATTCGATCTGATGCAGCACCGATTCATCGATCAGCCGCTGAAAATCGGATTTCAATTCGATCGTCGTAAAATCATTGCCATAAGCTTTCAACATCTCGACATGAGATGGCGGATGAGCAGCAGCTGACTTTAGCCCGAAGACATTGTGGCTTGTCAATCCCAGAAATATTCGATCGCTGGATAAATGGCGGATAGATCGAAGATCGGTATGTATACTGTCGCGATGCATGAGTCAGTGGACAAGATGAGAGGCATACGCAATACTGGCATCTCCATATTTATGCCTGATCGAATCGACGACGGAATCGATTGTCCCTTCTTTTTTTTGTTTGTCTTCACCAAAAAGGTAGAGTTGCTGCAGATCGTCTATAAAATCGTGTGCTTCGATTCCGATCAACCGGATACGCTGCCTTCGTGTCCAGACCGATCGCAATAATTTTTCTGCAATACGATAGATCTCCTGTGTCGTATTTGTATAGCAGGTTGACGCTGTTTTCGTTACCGTGTGAAAATCGGAATAGCGCAGTTTCACACCGATCTTTTGCGCCAAGACCACATTTGCTCTAAGTCCTTCTGCAAGATCGGAAGCTAACCGATGGAGACTGGCAACGACCAATACTACATCGAACGTATCTTCAGTAAAAGTATGATCTCGTGAAATGGATTTCTGTTCGCGCTGTTCGATGATGGGCGAGAGATCGATTCCATTGGCATGCTGGTGGATCGTTTTTCCATTTTTCCCGAACAGACGAGTCATCAATTGTACCGGAGTCTGAGCGATCTGTCCGATCCGATGCATGCCATAGGTAAGAAATATTTTTTCCGTCGCTTCTCCGATTCCGGGCATCGCTGCCACCGGAAGGGGAGATAAGAATTGTGCTTCATCGCCAGGCTCGACTTTGTAGGATTTCGCCTCACTGCGTTTGGCAAATTCCGAGGTTGCGACTTTTGCAATAAGCTTGTTGGTCGAGAGCCCGATCGATAACGGAAGCTGAGTTTCGCCGTTCACATTCTTTTGAATATCCTTTGCCCAGTCATACGTATTGCCCTTTAGTTTTTCACAGCCGGAGAGGTCAAGATAAAATTCATCGACCGATGCTTTCTCGATCTGCGGTGCAATATCCGACAGGATATCCTTCACCAATTTAGAGTATTCTGCATAATGCGTAAAATGCGGATACAGAAAAACTGCCTGAGGGCACAATCGGAATGCCTGCCGTAGCGGCATTGCCGAGTGAACGCCGAATACTCGTGTTTCATAGGAGCAGCTTGAGACTACTCCTCGCTCGAATGGCGAGCCGCCCACGATGACAGGTCTTTTAGCAAGCTTTGGATCGAGTAAGCGTTCGACGGATACAAAAAATGTATCCAGATCCATGTGCATGATCTGTCGAAGCGGATATGTTGAAGTGGTGCTCATAATTGCACCAAATAATATACTACACCGAATAGGTGCCCTACATTGAAATCTGCTCCGCAGATAAAATCAGTTGTTATTGAGCGGCAATCTTTTCTTCGACCAAACTTGCAGAAGCTGAAATTACTGCGTGACCGTTTTCGCTACTATTAGTTGTGGTAGTAATACGAGCAGAGGAATGTGGATGATGAAAAGGTAATGAAATGATGAAGGTCGATCCCTGGTCAATTTTGCTTGTGGCGCGAATGAATCCTTTATGCTGCTCGACAATTTTTTTGCAGATCGCAAGACCTATGCCGGTCCCTTCATAGACGCTGTTATCATTAAGCCTTTTAAATAATGTGAAGATCTGCTCCAAGTAGGACTCATCGAAGCCGATACCGTTATCCTGAATCGAGATATTACAGTATTGATTGTCATCAAGTATTTCCTCAGCTTCGGGATTGCCGATATCATAGGTGATCCTTATCTCCGGCTGGACATGCTTGCGCGAAAACTTTAATGCATTTGAAATGATATTTTGGAACAGCTGACGAATCTGTACAGGGTTAATATAGAGCTCAGGCAGATCGCTGACAATGAATGTTGCCCCCAATTCCTTGATCTTCAATTCAAAATCAGCCAGGATTTCGCTAATGATGGTATTAAGGTTGGTATTGGAGAAGAAAGCGCTGCTGCCCGTTAACCGGGAATATGTTAAAATATCTTTGATAAGAGTCTGCAGGCGCTGCGATCCCTTTTGCATGCGGTCAATGTAATATTGGCCGGTTTCATCGATTGAAGTTTGATACTTAGTCTTAAGGAGATCGCCGAACATCTGTATCTTCCTCAGCGGCTCCTGAAGATCGTGCGATGCAACGTACGCAAATCGCGCAAGATCGGCATTCGCATTTTCCAAGGTATGAATATTGGCAACAAGCTCCTGATTTAATTTCTGCACCTGCTGCTCGGATTGCTGGCGTTCCTTGATCTCGGATTGCAGATTTTTATTGATCGCCTTAAGCCGGATCTCCTGCATCATGAGGGCTTCGGTCTTTTTATAAAGATCGATAAAGACGGCTACTTTAGCTTTCAGCAGCTCCGGTTTGATGGGCTTGTAAATATAATCGACAGCACCTGTTTTGAATCCTTCATAAATGATCTCATCGTTATAGACATGAGCAGTGATGAAGATGATCGGAATGTTCTTCAGTTTTTCTCTTTCGTAGATGAGCGATGCCGTCTCAAATCCGGACAGACCGGGCATCTTGATATCCATGAGGATCAAGTTAAAATTCTGGTCATTGAGCAAGACCTTCAAGGCCTGACGACCGGAATTCGCTTTAACGATGCGATAGTTCTCCGACGATAATATCGCTTCGATGGAAAGCAGATTATCTTCCCGGTCGTCAACTATGAGAATTCTTGCTTCAGACATTACACTGATTCATTCTGATTGCGATATCCTCCGAATTATTTCTTGTATAGCCATAGCCGCATGAGAGAGAGTAATTGATCGATTTTTACCGGTTTGGTGATATAATCCGATGCTCCGGCTTCCAGGCATTTTTGCCTATCGCCTTTCATCGCCTTTGCAGTGACGGCAATGATAGGCAGTCCGTTGTTCTTAGCCTCGCGCCGGATCTTTTGCGTTGTCTCATAGCCATCCATTTCCGGCATCATGATATCCATGAGTACAATATCGATATCATCTTTCTCGTTGAGCAGGTACATTGCTTCTTTGCCGCTCTCTGCAGTAATGACATCCATATTATTCCGTTCGAATACTGTCGTCAGTGCGAAGAGGTTGCGCACATCATCGTCGACAATAAGCACTTTCTTGGCAGAAAGTACATCATGCTCCATCCTGAGATGCTCGATGATCTTTCGTTGCTCCGGATTCAGCAATTCATGCTTGATGTGCAGATGCAAGACCGCCTCTTCGAGTAGTTTATCGGCTGAGTGTGGATCTTTCAATATGATCGAAGCGGCCGATTGTTTGACTTGCGCAGCTTCTTTTGCCGTGAAATCCCGTGCCGAATAGAGTATCACCGGAGTTATGTTGATGGCATTCTTCTTATTGATCTTCTCAAGGAGTTCTAATCCCGTCATATCCGGTAATTTATAATCCAGAATCACACTATCGAAGGAGTTCTTCTTTAGCAGTTGGATCGCTTCGGCTCCCGTACCGGCAATCGTAAATTTCAAATGCTCATTTCCGATCTTATTCACGATGGCTGCCGCATCCTCGGAGCTATCTTCAACGAGCAGGATATTTCGTACTTTCGAATCCGCATAATCGATCATGCCGGCGAAGAGTTTACTGAGCGATTCGGTATTGACAGGCTTGAGCAAGAAGCTTTTCGCCCCTCGCTTCATTGCCAGTGCACGATTTTCCTCTCCGGAGATAACGTGAATAGGAATATGGCGAAGGTGAAGATCATTCTTGAATAGATCGAGGATCTTCCATCCGCTGCCATCAGGCAATTTTACATCTAATGTGATTGCCACAGGTTTATACTTATCGGCGAACTCGAATACTTCGCCGTAACCGGAAGCGATCAGTACCTTCAATCCTTTCTTGTGAGCGATCTCCATCATGATCTGCGAGAAACGGAGATCATCTTCGATGATCAGAAGCACTTTATCATGTGGCTGAATGGTCGATCGGTCGTCGCCGACTTCATTGATTATTTCGCTGACAAATTCAAGATTGCGGATCTCTCCCTTTGCGGTCACGACATGGGACGAAGGCGCAAAATCGTCACCTCCGGAGATCCCGATCCTGTTCTGTTTCATTTCTCGTGCCATCGGCCTGTAATCCGTGGGCAGGAATAGTGTAAAGGTACTACCCTGATCAACATTGCTTTCAAGCTCGATGGAGCCGCCCAAAAGATCGGCAAGACCGCGTGATATGGAAAGGCCTAATCCTGTTCCGCCATACTTACGGCTTGTCGATCCTTCTGCTTGCTGGAATGCCTCAAAGATAATATTTTGCTTATCCTTTGAGATGCCGATGCCGGTATCGCTGATCGAGAAGGCAATGACGGAAGCTGCGGAGTCAAGATTCGGATTCCTCGTCTTCCAATTATGGTTCGCTTTGCTGATCTTGAGTTTGACCTCTCCTTTCTCCGTGAACTTAAATGCGTTCGAGAGCAGATTTTTCAGGATCTGGTTGAGGCGTTGAATATCGGTTTCGATCTTTTCCGGAAGATCTTTGCCCACCTCCTTGGTGAACGTCAGGTTCTTCGACTCCGATACATGTTTGAATGTGGATTCGGCAAACGATGTGATATCGGAGATTCGAACCGGCATGAAATCGGCAGTGATAAATCCGGACTCGATCTTCGAGAGATCAAGGATGTCATTGATCAGCTGGATCAGGTCATCGCCGCAGGAATGGATCGTTCTCACAAAGCCGATCTGCTTATCGGTAAGATTACCTTCGTGATTTTCGATAAGCTGTTGTGCAAGAATAAGCAAGCTATTGAGAGGCGTTCTGAGCTCATGCGACATATTTGCAAGGAACTCCGATTTATACTTCGAAGTGAGTGTTAGCTGCTCGGCCTTTTCTTCGAGCGATTTACTTGTATCCTCGATCTCTTTATTCTTTTGCTCTAACTCTTCTTTTTGTTTTACAAGCAGAATTGCTTTATCTTCCAATTCCTCGTTCGTACGAGAAAGCTCTTCCTGCTGGGTTTTCAATTCCGAAGCCAGCGATTGCGATTGCATCAAGAGCCCTTCCGTTCTCGTATTCGTTTCGATCGTATTCAAAACGATTCCGATACTCTCGGTGAGCTGATCGAGGAAGTCAAGATGCGTAGCGCTGAAATTCTCGAACGAAGCAAGTTCGATCACCGCTTTCACTTTCGTTTCGAAAAGCGCCGGCAGAACGATCAGATTCGATGGCCTTGCCTCGCCTAATGCAGAACTGACCTTAATATAGTTCTTCGGTGTATCGGTCAGGATGATCTTTTCCTTTTCCACGGCGCACTGGCCAACAAGTCCTTCTCCTAATTCGAATTCTACTGGAATATTCTTCGCTCCTTTATATGCATAGGAGGAGAAGAGCTTCAGTTTGCTGTCATCCTGGAAAATATAGAACGCACCAAAATGGATCGAAACCACCTTTGCAAGTTCGGAAAGAATGCGGTTGGCAACGGTTTTCAGATCGCGTTGGCCCTGAAGCATCTGCGTGAACTTTGCAAGATTGGATTTCAGCCAGTCCTGTTCCTGATTTCTTAGTGTTGTCTGCTTCAGGTTTTCGATCATCTGATTGATCGTATCCTTCAAAGCTTCTACTTCACCTTTGGCGTCAACGCGGATCTTTCTCGTCAGATCGCCTTTAGTAACTGCAGAAGCAACTTCCGAGATTGCACGAACCTGTGTCGAGAGATTCTCTGCCAACTGATTCACATTCTCTGTAAGAGCTTTCCATGTTCCGGATGCTCCAGGCACGTTCGCCTGTCCTCCAAGTTTTCCCTCGACGCCTACTTCGCGTGCCACGGTTGTAACCTGATCGGCAAAGACTGCAAGCGTATCGATCATCTCGTTGATCGTCTCGGTAAGCTGGGCAACTTCTCCCTTTGCCGTGATCGATAGTTTCTGACGAAGATTTCCGGTTGCAACCGAAGTCACAACTTTCGCAATGCCGCGTACCTGAGAGGTAAGGTTCGAAGCCATCATGTTTACCGAATCGGTCAAGTCCTTCCACGTTCCGGCGACTCCTTTTACTTCCGATTGTCCGCCCAAAATACCTTCAGTACCTACTTCGCGAGCAACACGTGTTACTTCCGATGCAAACGAATTGAGCTGATCGACCATCGTATTGATCGTATTCTTCAGATCAAAGATCTCGCCTTTCACATCTACGGTAATCTTCTTGGATAGATCGCCTCCGGCAAGTGCCTTCGTTACCTCGGCGATATTTCTGACCTGTGATGTCAGATTCGATGCCATCTGGTTTACCGAATCGGTAAGATCTTTCCATGTTCCGGCAACACCCGGCACGAATGCCTGGCCGCCGAGCTTTCCATCGGTTCCTACTTCGCGTGCCACACGAGTTACTTCCGATGCAAAGGCGCGCAACTGATCTACCATGGTGTTGAGCGTCTCTTTCAATTGGATAATCTCTCCGCGTACGTCCACCGTGATCTTTTTCGACATATCGCCATTGGCAACGGCAATTGCAACATCGGCGATATTACGCACCTGAGCAGTGATGTTACCTGCCATCTGATTCACCGAATCTGTAAGATCCTTCCACGTTCCGGCAACGCCAGGAACGCTGGCCTGACCTCCGAGCTTACCATCCGTACCTACTTCACGAGCCACGCGCGTTACTTCCGAAGCAAAGCCGCGAAGCTGCTCCACCATGGTATTGATGGTGTTCTTCAATTCGAGAATTTCGCCTTTTACGTCTACCGATATCTTCTTCGATAAGTCACCGTTTGCTACGGCAGTCGTGACTTCTGCAATGTTTCGCACCTGTGCAGTAAGATTGCTCGCCATCTTGTTCACCGACTCCGTCAAATCCTTCCACGTTCCGCCGACGCCCGGCACGTTCGCCTGGCCACCGAGCATACCTTCGGAGCCTACTTCTCGA
>JAUZOQ010000011.1 GCA_030706385.1 Bacteroidota bacterium
AGACCGGCGACTCCTGGCGCTGGATATCAATTTGTGACACCGCCCGTCGTTAACGAGCTGCCCAGCGGAGACGAGACAATAGATTTCAATGTGTCGAATCCGAATGCAGTCTTCTCTGCTCTTGAACCGATCGCCCAAGTCAACTTTGAAGCTGTAGTTTCAAAGGAATTGATCACGCCGTTCGTTATTTCGAACATCACGTTCTTCGATTCGAAGAATCAGTCCGTATGTTATGTGATCGCCGATACGCTTCCGGGTGTCTACGTTCCGCAGTATCTCTGCGGCGACACGACATTGCATAACTTCCTGAATAATAAGATGCCGACACGCATCAGTATGCTAACACCAAGTATTGTCGGCGAAGATGAGTCTCCGGTGCTCTACTACAGTGTGAACCGCAACGATGTGCCGATCAAGGTTGAGATCTTCAACGTTCTCGGCGAGCGCGTTCGCACGATCAAGAACAGCATGGGCCAGGCCGTTGGAAACTACAAGCTTCCGGTCGGAACGATCGGTATGCAGAGTGGTACCTATACGGTTCGCCTGACGACACCTTCATCTTCTGAAACGGTAAACTTTATTATCCAGAAGTAGGTTTAAAGAGCGTAATTAACACAAAGCGGGTATTCTGAAGATCTTCACAGATCAGCGGAATCCCCGTTTTGCGTTTTGTGGTATTTGTTCATTTACGGAAAGCGATTATTATGAAAAAGACCATCTTCTTCGCAGCGTTTTTCCTTATTTTATCGGCAATTCAAGTTCGCGGCCAGATCTCCTACTGGCATCAGACAAGCGGTCCGGAAGCCGGAACCCTCAGAGATATCACTATTGACTCCTCAGGCAGGGTTATCGTTTGGACAAGCGGTAGTGGCGTTTACCGAAGTCTGGATAACGGCACGACGTGGGAATTACTCAATAAAGGGCTTCCGCGTCTTAATATGGCCCGGGGAGCGGCCTTGCCAAGCGGATATTTATTTGCATACAATCTCGGCATTCACAACCAGCTCTTCCGCCTTAATCAAAATGTAGCTGGTGCCCAATGGGAAGACATCACACCTGCCGATACATTTAAGGTTACGATCAACGATATTCTCGCAGATCCAAACGGTACCATCTATCTTGCAACTTCTGAGCGAGGAGTACTCCGGTCCGATGATAATGGAAATACCTGGCTGCAGAAAAATGCCGGGCTGATCGATACAAAACCTATCGATAAAGAAGCGGATCTTCTGGCCATCGACCGCAATTCGAACCTTTTTGTTGCCCTTGCCTATGGGACGATCTGGAGATCGGCAGATCATGGCGATACCTGGACACAGCTACCGAAGCGTGATCCCGTAAAAGGTAATGTACTTTATGCCCTGGCTATTGCAGCCAACGGCAATGTCATCATCGGTAATCACGCGATCAACTATGTTCAAGGCGGTCAGATCTTCGTCTCCCGGGATACGGGAAACTCGTGGGATTCCGTTTACCGACGCCCGGCAACGACTCAGGAACAGAAGAATCAGATCGATAAGATTATTCTCCTTCCTGGCACAGATATCTTGTATGCGAACGTTCATGGACCTACGCTTCGCTCGTTAGATAATGGCATCACGTGGGTTCCGATGGATACGGATAAACGCGGTGATGAAGTATTCTCCATGGCAGGTAAAGGCAACCGACTCTTTCAGATATGCGAACCTGATGGAATATTCCTTTCCGAGGATAACGGACTAAACTGGGATTCGAAGAATAAAGGACTCATCGCTCAATTCATGTGGGGGGTAGCACTCAATTCCAGAGGAGATATCTTCGGCATCACGGAATTCGGCCTACATCGTTCTACTGATAACGGAGATTCGTGGGAGCTTGAGCCCGAGTACGGCGAAACGTACGTCCCCAGTCTGTATATTAATAGCAAAGATTTTCTCTATATCGGCACAGATCGCGGATTATTCCGATCGAAAGATAACGGACAGACACTGAACCAGCTTATTTTTAATCGCGATACGAGCCTGAAGAATAATACGATCAACCAGGTCGGAGAGAACGGCCAAGGAAAACTATTCTGCGCCAGTAATCGCGATACGATCGGATTTAGCTATTCTACCGATGATGGGGATCATTGGATAAGAATTCGGAATCTTCCCGATACTGCTGCCATCATCAAGACATTTGCTTTTGCCAGTCGGGATACGATCTTGCTTGCCGGTACATCGATAGGGTTTACGAATTTCTATCGATCCGTCGATCAAGGGGCATTCTGGGAAGCGCTACCGAGTAGCATTCAGGCTGTATCGCAGGTGCTGATTCATGGTGACGGGTCCTATCTTGCGCTTATCGGAGATGCAAATGGTGGTGTGTATCGTTCTAATGACGGAGCAAAGAATTGGGTGCAGATCTTTCCGCCTTCCGATTTCCAACAGATATTCAATCAATACTTTTCGATGACGGTCGACGACGCAGGAAGTATCGTCGTCTGTACAGATAGCGGAATCTATCGCTCGGCAACAGGTGATACGCATTTTTCGCAGTGGTTCAATGTCAGCGGAGGATTGACGGCGCAGGATTTTCCGAATCATTACATCAGTGCATCGCAAGTCGCACAGAATCATAAGACACACGTATTCTTTGCAGCATCGCGCGGCCTTGGCGTGTACCGCAGCATTCCGGGATTAGGTGTAAGTGCTGATGGTCGGACCGTGTTATCTCCTGTGCAAGTCGCAGTGTATCCGAATCCATCAACGGCTCAGGTGAATATCTCATTTCAACTGAAAGAGCGTGAGGATGTGAGACTCAACATCTACGATGTTATGGGAAAACGCGTTCAATCGATTCTGAATGCGACACTGAATGAAGGAAAGTATTCGGAAGTATTCGATGGCTCGGCTCTTCCTTCGGGCAGTTACATGATCGTTCTTCAAGAAGGTGGCAGAGATCATACCAACTGGGTGACTATCACTCGTTAAGGGATAAACATTTATATGTCATTCAAAGAGACGCGCTACGGTGCGTCTCTTTTTTATCCTAGAGATTCGATCCTTCTTTTGGCAACGTCGTATTCGGCAAGCAATCTCTTTACGACTTCATCGGCCGATATGATGTCTTTGATCAGGCCTGAAGATTGTCCCATCTCAAGTTCGCCTTGCTCGAGATCTCCTTCGAAGATCCCGTGCATTTCGCGCTTCTTCCCGAGCAGCTCGATCTCTTCTTCTTTCGTTGCTCCATGGGTAGAGGCATCGACCGTCTCCAGTGCAAACTGGTTTTTCTTCAATCTTACGGGAGCTACTTTCTTTAAGGTCAGAACTGTTGAGTTATCCTCGGCATCAAGAACGGCCTGCTTGTAGTTCGGATGAGAGCTGGATTCTATCGTGGTTGCAAAACGAGTACCGATCTGAACGGCTTGTGCTCCCAAAGCCAGAGCAGCAAGCATTTGACGGCCATCGGCAATTCCGCCGGCAGCAATAACCGGGATCTTTACTGCATCGACAACTTGCGGAACAAGGCAAAGAGTGGTGATCTCATCGAGGCCGTTATGGCCGCCGGCTTCGAAGCCTTCTGCTACGACGGCATCGCATCCTGCCTCTTCTGCTTTCAGAGCATGTTTAACACTGGCTACTACATGACAAAGAAAGCATCCTGCATCCTTGAGTTTTTGTGCATGGACTTTCGGATTGCCGGCGCTGGTAAAAACGATCGTGATCCCTTCTTCGACCGTGACACGAATCAGTTCGTCGACATCACCGCGCATCAGCGGAATGTTCACTCCGATAGTTGCGGCAACTTCCGTGGCCTTCGCTTTGCGGATGTGTTCGCGCAGGAGATCCGGCCGCATCGAACCGGCGCCAATCAGGCCAAGCGCTCCGGCGCGTGCCGAGGCTACGGCAAGTTTCCAGCCGCTGGTCCAGACCATTCCAGCCTGAACGATGGGATAACGAATTCCGAGTTTCTGCGATAGGGGTGTTTCCATTTGTCTCAAAAATACGATGAATCGCGAAAGTCAAAGTGGTAAATGTGAACATCAGAATGTGAGTTTCAGAGTAACGAAGAAAGGGAAAGACTCCTTTTTGGCGGATGAAATGTTATTAGAGCGTGAAATACACGACTCTCGTACTCTTTATAGTTTTTTTCTCACTCCGTGCAAGTGCGCAGAACGGTTGGACAGTTCAAGTCTCGCCCTCACTGCGACATCTTTATGCAGTTCGCTTTCTCGATGTCAATACCGGTACTGCCTGCGGTCTCGCTGGCGCGATATTTCATACAACCGATGGCGGAGCAAATTGGGCAGAGCAAACAAGCGGCGTCTTTAATCAGCTCAGAAGTATTTCGTTTACTTCTCGCCTGAATGGAGTCATTGTAGGTCGCGATGGCATTATCTTACATACGACCGATGGCGGTCACCAGTGGCATCAGCAAAAAAGCCCGGCAAACCTTATGCCGCTATTATCAACGTATTTCATCGATTCGCTGATCGGGTATGCCGTCGGCTGGTATGGGAATATTATCCATACGACCGATGCCGGAGTAAGTTGGGAACTACAGAAATGTGATGTGACGACGTTTCTCAGAGGCGTACAATTTGCCGATTATCGTGTCGGCTTGATAGTCGGTGAAAAGGGAACAGTGCTCCGAACCATAAATGCGGGAAGATACTGGGAGCCGCTTCCAAGCGAAACAACGGAAGATCTGACAAGTCTTTGTTTCATCAATAAGTCCATAGTCGTTGCCGTTGGAGATAATGGAACGATCATACGCTCTACTACGAACGGGTACCGTTGGAAATGCGTAGAAAGCCCTACGAAAAACAATCTTCGGGCTGTTTCTTTTTCAGGGCTCATCGGCACGATCGTCGGCGAAAACGGTACGATCCTTCGCTCCTCGGATGGCGGCCAGACTTGGAGAGATGAATCACAAAAGATGGGCACTCATCTGCTTGGAGTCCACCAGATTGACGCAAAACACGCGACGGTGGTTGGAGTCAATGGATTGATCCTCCGAAAAGACGAAAAATAGCGGATTCCGGCTTGAGAATGGCTCAATAAATCCGTGCGGACGATTTAGGCACATTTATTGTTCAATAGGGCTGTATCTCAATTGTACATTTTGACTTAATGAGTAACGACACAAATACATCGCCTGAGCGGGCAGATGAAGGGCAGAACGAGCAAGTGACTGCCGCTGCGGCCCCGGCTGAGAATGCGCCGAATGCTCCGCCCCGCGATATCATAGCCGAGAGATTGGCTCAACGGATGAAGGAACGCGAAAGCGCCCGGCCGGCAGAATCACCTAAGTCGGAAGAGCCGACTGCCGAGGCCCCAAAGACTGAGCGTAGAGTGCTTGATTTTCAGCCTAAAACGACGGTCACTCCCGAAATCGAGTCTGCTGAAGCAGCGATTCCGATTCCAATGCCAGAGCCGATATCAGAATCTCTTGCTGAAACTACGGAAGCATTAGAGGCTACCGCCCCGGTAAGTGGGGCAGAAGCACCGAGAGAGGGACGCAGAGATCGTGACCGCGGCAGGAATCGTGATCGTGGCGACCGTCGGCCACCTCGTGAACCACGACCTGAGAGAAATTTGGAA
Source organism: Bacteroidota bacterium (assembly GCA_030706385.1). Lineage (GTDB taxonomy): Bacteria > Bacteroidota > Ignavibacteria > Palsa-1295 > Palsa-1295 > PALSA-1296. Next base: position 5,568 of record JAUZOQ010000011.1, read on the forward strand.
CAGGGCACTCCTTCACCACAGAGAGTTCAAGGTCAGCGCCCTCCGCGTCCGGAGAGAAGCGATAGGCCTGAGAGAAGCGACCGCGCAGAAAGAACGGATAGGCCCGATCGCAGTGAACGCCCCGAGCGCCGAGAAAGACCCGAGAGAGCCGAACGGCCCCCTCAAACTGAACGCGGTCCGCGCGAAGCGAAGCCGCCGATGCCGAAGACTCCCGATAACGCCTTTTCCCGTGCCAGATCGCTCGCTACGCAACTCGGAGTATCGGTCGTCATACCTTTGTATAACGAGCAGGATTCACTCCGTGAGCTCACCGCCGCTATACGAGAAGAGCTCTTTAAACTTTGCGAAAAGAACTACGAGATCATTTATATTAATGATGGCTCGACCGACCGCTCTCCTGAGATACTGAAGGATATCGTAGCTGGAACATCGAAGGTTACCGTGCTGACCTTCCGAAACAATCAGGGAAAATCTGCAGGACTCTCGGTTGGCTTCAAAGAAGCCAAATACGGAATCGTCATTACGATGGATGCCGATCTGCAAGACGATCCGAAAGAGCTGGTTAACCTTATTGCAAAACTTGAAGAGGGATACGATCTCGTTTCCGGTTGGAAGAAAAAACGTCACGATCCTATCTCGAAGACCGTGCCATCGAAATTCTTCAATTCTGTTACGAGCTTTTTCAGCGGCATCAAACTGCATGATTTCAATTGCGGGCTAAAGGCCTATCGCAAGGAAGTCACGGATTCGCTTGATGTCTACGGAGAGCTTCATCGCTACCTTCCTGCCCTTGCGCACTGGCAGGGCTTTCGGGTAACGGAAATTCCTGTGCTTCACCATCCACGCCGGTTTGGAAAATCCAAATTCGGATCCAGTCGTTTTTTCAAAGGATTCTTAGACCTATTATCTATCGTGTTTACTAACCGCTACGGCAAACGGCCGCTTCATCTTTTTGGTACGATCGGCACACTTCTGACATTGATCGGCCTTGGTATCAACGTCTATGTCAGCATCGAGTGGGCGAATGGTATTCCGCTGTCGAACCGTCCGATCCTCCTGCTCGGAATATTGCTCATGATGGTCGGCGTACAACTGATCTCGATTGGATTGCTTGGCGAGATGATCGTCAAGAATTCGGCGAAGGGGCATGAATTCCCGGTCATAAAAGATAAGCGCAAGCCACGTCCGGCCCGGCCCGGCGAGGAGCGCCGCAGAGGTCCCGCACCGATACGTCCGTAAGAATGTCCGGAAGCGCTTTGCTTATTCATGACGATTGCCGTCACTTTCGCGGCGATATTCCGTGCAAACCGAATAAAGAATTCGGAGTGCATTGCGATGGGTGCGAGTATTACGACAAGATCACCGAGAATATTCTAATCATTAAGCTCGGAGCTGCCGGCGATGTTCTGCGCACGACTCCGATCCTTCACACACTCAAGGCTCAGCATCCACATGCACGTATCTGGTGGCTAACGCTTTCGCCGGAGCTTGTTCCTACGTCGCATGTCGATAAGATCCTGAAATGGAATACAGAGAATCTTGAAATTCTCTCCGCCCTGAAATTTTCACTTCTCTTCAATCTCGATAAAGATCATCATGCTTGCGCTCTTGCCAACCGGCTGGAGGCGAAAAAGAAGATAGGCTTCTTGCTCAGCCGGCTCGGTGTTTCCATGCCTGCCGATAAGAATGCGCTCGAGAAATACGAGACCGGAATTTTCGATGATGTGAGTATTGCCAATAGAAAATCCTATCCCGAAGAATTATTCGAAGTTTGCGGTTACAAATTTGCCGGTGAAAAATACATCTTAGATGCTCCGGCAGATATAAATTTTCCCGGATTGGATTCTTCCCGACCGATCGTCGGCATGAATACCGGAGCGGGAATACGCTGGACTTCGCGCCTATGGTCGACTGGGCATTGGGCTGAGCTGGCGAAGAAACTGCATGCGAAGGGGTTTAACGTTCTGCTCTTGGGTGGTCCTGATGAAGATGCGCGGAATAAAGAAATTCAGGATCTTTCCGGCGGCACAGCACAATACATCGGATATTTTCCTCTGACGATATTTATCTCATTGGTCAATAAATGTTCGACGATCATTTCCGGAGTGACGATGGCTTTCCACATTGCCGTAGCTTTGGAAAAGAAGATCGTTCTTATCAATAATATTTTCAATAAGTATGAGTTCGGCGATCTCTATGGCCTCGGAACTGTGGTCGAACCTGATAAACCTTGTATCTGCTACTTCAGAGGCACCTGTATCAATAAAGAATATTTCTGCCTGGAGCATCTGCCGGTAGAAAAGGTACTACAGGCAGTTCTGTAAGCTACTTCTTTTTGCTTGGAGATACGATACTTGACACTCCTTGGGCCATGGTGTCGATGCCTCCAACGATGGCATCCTTCATTCTTCCCCAGCTTCCTACAGCTTCATCCTTCGGTTCATTCAGCTTTGCCTTGAGGGCTGCGGCGCGCTGCTTCACTTCCTCGCGGCGTTTCATATCTACTCTATAGTGAGGATTCGTCGCTTTCATTCGGGCATCGTAGGCATCGAGAGAATCCTGCAGTGCCTGGATTCTGGCGTTGGCATCGGCTTTGAATGCCTTCCAAGCCTCGGCCTGATCTTTCATGGAGTCTTTTGGAGCCACCGCAGCAGCAATGCTATCTTTATTCTCTGCCGGCGGGTTGGCGACTTTCTTGCAACCGTAAGTTAGGGAGGCTGCGATCAATATGGTAATGGTTAGGTAGTTATACTTCATTGTAATGAATAGTTTTGGTTTGGTAAAAACAACAACGTCATATATACGAAGTATTTAGCAGATCGGATGTTGGCGGGGAATGGGCTGCATGCTCCCAGATCAGAGGATAGGGGATGACTCAAAGCACGCGAAGATTCGCAAATTTCAGCATCAGATTCTTCTTGCCCTGCTTCTGAAAATCAACTACGGCTTTTGCTTTGTCGCCCTTCCCTGTGACTTCGATCACTCTGCCTTCTCCGAAGATCTCATGCACAACTCGCGCACCACGCCGGAGGCCTCCGGTTGGCTGCTCGATCTGGGAATATGAGTCAGGAGCTTCATCCTGCGCGAAAGGATTGTAATTGCGCGGAGCCTTGCGCGCCGCGAAAGTCCTTCCATTGATCGTATTTGCGCCGCGGAACATACTGGAGGAAAAGATATCATCACTTGAGGTTTTCTCTTCGGTCTCGCGAATCTTTGTTCCATAGCTTGTCGTATGTTCGGTCGAGCCGGATGCAGCGATCTCCTTAATGAAACGGGAAGGAAGTGCCGAAGAGTATTCGCCGTACTTAAGCCTATTCTTCGCATAGAGGATGTAACACTTTTTCATGGCACGCGTGATGCCGACATACATCAGCCGCCGCTCTTCTTCGATCGAGAAATCATCGAACGAAGTGTTTGGATTCGGGAAAAGACCCTCTTCAAGGCCCGTTAAGAAGACAACGGCAAATTCCAAACCTTTGGCTGCGTGGAGAGTCATAAGGGTTACGACATTCTTTGTGCCATCGATCTTATCGACATCGCTCATGAGCGATATTTCCTCAAGGAATGATTCAACCGTTGCCTCGGAATTTTCGGCAAAATACTCAGTAATGGCAGAAAGGAATTCGCGTACGTTCTCATATCGAGTCAGCGATTCCATCGTGTTCTCCGACTTCAGCTCCATCAAGATGCCGGTATCATCCAGCAATGCACGAAGCAATTCGCTTGGAGAGAGTTCGGAAATCAGTCGAGAATATTTCAGGATGAGCTCGGAGAATTCCTTCAGCTTGGTTGCTGTGCGCTGCTGCAAATTCGGAATAAACTCCGGTGTTGCCATGACATCGAGTATCGTCGTGCCTCGTTCTCGAGCGAACTGGGCAAGTTTATCGATCGTCACATCGCCAATGCCTCGGGCAGGGAAGTTGATGACGCGCATAAGGCTTTCCGAATCTGCCGGGTTCACGATCAACCTGATGTAGGCAAGGCAATCCTTGATCTCTTTGCGCTTATAAAATGCGATTCCGCCGACGATCGTATATGGTATTCCCTGGCGTCGAAACGCGTCTTCGATTGCACGGCTCTGGGCGTTAGTTCTATAGAGTACGGCAAATTGCGAAAGCGTATACCGCTCTTTCCGAATCTCATCTTCGATCGTCCGAACGATCGTCGCTCCTTCTTCGCGTTCATCGGAGCATTCGATGATCCGGACAAGTTCACCCTTCGGATTCTTTGTGAAGAGTGTCTTGGGGATCTGTCCCTTATTATTTTTTATCAGCGAATCGGCAGTGGCAAGAATATGTCCGGTCGAGCGGTAGTTTTGCTCTAACCTGAAAAGCTTCGGATTCGGAAAGTCGCGTTCGAAATCCAAAATATTCTTGATATCAGCTCCGCGGAATGCATAGATCGATTGAGCGTCATCGCCAACGACGGTCAAGTTATTGTGAAATGCCGAAAGCATCTTTACGATCATATACTGAGCGCGATTGGTATCCTGATACTCATCGACCAATACATAACGAAATTTACGCTGGTAGCTTTCGAGCACTTCCTTATTATGGGCCAGCAGTTCGATCGTCTTAATGAGCAGATCGTCGAAATCCATTGCATTAGCAGCTTTCAACTGCTTTACATACTCATGATAGACTTCCGATACTTTTTCAGTGAAATAATCGCGAGCCAAGGCTTCGTAGTCGTTCGGCGATACGAGCTGGTTCTTCGCGCTTGAAATGCGGCTGCGGACTGCGTTAGGATTGACTTGATCGCGCGGAATGCGAAGCTGCTCCATGATACGCTTAATGAGCGCAAGGGAGTCATCGCTATCATAAATGCTGAAGCTCTTTGTATACCCCAATTGCTCGGCATGGCGGCGAAGCATACGTGCAAAGACAGAGTGGAACGTACCCATCCACAGTTCGCGCACATATTCCTCACCTAAAAGCGAGGCAATACGCTCTTTCATCTCTCCAGCGGCTTTGTTCGTGAACGTAAGGGCAAGGATTTCCCAGGGACGATTGCCTTGTTCGAGCAAATAGGCAATGCGAGTCGTCAAAACTCTTGTTTTGCCCGAACCTGCGCCGGCAATGATCATTGTCGGTCCATCGGCTCCGGTAACGGCTTCAAGTTGCGCAGGATTAAGACCTGCTAAGAGTTTTGACATTTAGTGGTAACAAAGAATGGGCTGCGAAAATAACAGAATTTTGATCAGGTGTGCACTAATAATGAAATCCGTTGTCCTTACGTGTCGGTTGGAGTTTACTTATGAACCGTATCCTTCTTTACCTCCGGTGGCGGCAAGGGCAGGGGTGGCGGCAGACCGAGATTCTGACTTGGCGAGGAAAACGTAGGAGAGCTATTCATATTCTCAAATGAACTGGAAGGCGCATCGATGATGGGTAGAAGGATCTTATAGTTAACAAGATCCTGATCGCTTTCGAATCCGTGCCCCCGCGTTACTCTTCCCGATTTTTCCGTGATCCTGACAAATGCATCGGAGTGCATTTTGTGGATCGTGTTATCCCAGAGCAGTGAATCGGTCTCAACGAGTGTGCCTGAATCGCTGAGCACTCGCACACTGTCATAGGCCGTCATATTCTTCGTATTATCGTCAATGAAGGCACGGTGAGAAGTGAGAACGCTCGAATGGTAGCCTTGACGATCAAAGAAATCGACGTGAACGCTTGAATCGAGCAAGGTATATCGTTTTGCTTCAAATACTCTCACTCCCGTAGCGTTCATGACGGCACGAATGCTTCCTTCGCTCGAAAAAGACATCCGGGTGTGAGCGCTTATCTGCGATGGTAAGTCATCCGAAGAGGGAAGAGGCGCCGTGGTCGGCCTGACTTCTTTTGAGCCGCATGACACGAGGGCAGAAAACAGGAATAACCCGATTATGCGCTTGACGAATAACTTCATCCGCTTATTCCTGCCTTTACAATGTCATGGAGATGTATCATACCGATTACATTCTTACGTGAGTCTATGACCGGAAGTTGCATGACTTTCGGGAGTGTATCCTCCATCAAATGCAAAGCATCGATGGCCAAAGTATCTGAAGTAGTTGTCTTCGGGTCTTTCGCCATAAGCTCTCCGGCCGAGACTTTTCGGATGTCGATCTGTTCGTGAGATTGGAAATACCGCCGAAGATCGCCGTCAGTGATAATGCCGAGCAATTCTCCTTCTTCGCCAATTACGCATGCGGCTCCGAAGCGCTTGACGGAAATCTCGTGCATGACAGAAGGAAGCGATGAGTCGATTCCGATTCGCGGTGTATCACCATCTGCTGCCATCAGATCGCGTACGTGCATCGTCAGTTTTTTTCCGAGTGCACCGCCGGGATGGAGCTTTGCAAAGTCCTCGCTGGTAAATTTTCTCGCCTCGAGTAATGCTATTGCAAGCGCATCGCCGAGTACAAGTTGAGCCGTCGTCGATGAAGTCGGAGCAAGATCATGCGGACATGCTTCTTCCTTAACAATAGGGAAGAGTACGACACCACCCGACTTCTTTGCTGAAATTGCAAGCCGTGATAGCGGGTTGGAGGTGATGGCTACGACAGGAATGTGCTTTTGCGCAACAGCATTTAGAATCGAAACAAGCTCATCGGACTCTCCACTTTTCGACAGAATGAGTAACGCATCACCCGGAGAGATCAACCCAATATCTCCATGCGCCGCTTCAGCGGGATGGAGAAAGATGGCTGGTGTGCCGGTAGATGTCAATGTTGAAGCGATCTTTCTCGCTACGTGGCCGGACTTACCCATGCCGCTAACGATAATGCGTCCGTTGCATTTGAGCAGTAGTTCGCAGGCTTTTGCGAAATCAAGTTCGTCGAGTGCATCGGATGTTTGCATGATTGCGTTTGCCTCGACGGCAAACGTGCGTTTTGCACTCTCGAAATAAGCTTTTGAAGTCTCGTTAAGCTCAATCATTTCCCAAATAGTTTTTGAAATATACTCTTCTTCGCAGGTTCGGTTTCGCTCAGGATTCCTGTAGTATCGAATTTGCGGCTTGCTTTCTTGTCGTATTCTAACAGGGCACTTATATAATCGGAATCGCTAAAGTCATCAATATGGTCGAAAAATGTTGCCGGTTTGCTGATGAGCTTCGCATCACGGATATGCTTAGCACGCAATAATTCATCATAGAATGACGTCAGCGGCACGAGTTGATTGAATCCGGAATTCGCATGATGCAGCCAAACGACTCGCTTTGCGAGCGAAATTGCCAGCACATATCTTTCAGAGTGCTGAACATCCCGAATGGCAACTTCGCGGAGCGGAGTGCCGGTCGCAGGGCATGGTTCGCCCGGCTTCCAATACGAATAGCACCACTTGTTCTCGATGACTGCGGAATCTGGCAAGGGAAAGACTCCGGAAAACTGGACTTCAAGTTGATCGTCAATATTGAAGTCATGAACACTTATGGATAGACGCACACCATTCGCATCGCACTCTCCGTATGCGATCACCGGAGGCATTCCGAGTGTGCGATCGATCGAAGAATCCTTTGTATCCAGAAGAAGATTGCCCTCGCCCCATCTGCCTTCTCCGATTGCATGAGAGATCATCACAAAATCCTGGTAAGGTGCATATCCCTCTGAGCCCTCAGGTAGCAGCCAGAGGAGTAAGTCTTGTTCGATAGGCGAAAGCGATCGGGGATATGGCATGGCCCTCAGCGTTTGAAGCGGAATTGCAGAAGCGAGCGCAACAGAGACTCTAATTCGCCAAGCGGGAGTTGGGACTCGGCATCGCTCTTTGCTTTCGAGGGATCCGGATGGGTTTCGATGAAAAGGCCATCAATTCCTACGGCCATTGCAGCGCGTGCAAGAGGTGCGATGAATTGTCGTTGGCCGCCGCTCACGCCATTTTGGCTCGGGCGCTGGACGGAATGTGTTGCATCGTAGATCACCGGTGATCCGAACTCCTTCATGATTTCGAGTGAGCGGAAATCGACGATCAGATCGCCATAACCGAACGATGTGCCTCTCTCTGTAAGCAGAACTTTCGAATTCCCTTTCTTTGTAACCTTCTCCTTTGCAAATTTCATGTCTAATGGCGACATGAATTGCGCTTTCTTGATATTAACTACTTTTCCGGTTTCGGCAGCAGCTTCTAAGATATCCGTCTGTCGGGAAAGGAATGCAGGGATCTGTAGAACGTCGCAGACCTCCGCTGCGAATGCCGCTTCGACTGGGAGATGGATATCAGTTAGCAGAGGCAAAGAAAATTCTTTTTGAATCTCACCCAGATAAGAAATTGCTTTTTCATCACCGATGCCGGATACCGTTGAACCGCTCGTGCGATTTGCTTTGCGATAAGAAGACTTGAAAATAAAATCAACAGGAAGTACGCTTTGAATTCTGCAAAGCTCCGTAGCTACCTGTACAAGGAGTTCTTTCGATTCGACAAGACACGGCCCAGCGATTACGGGGAAGCGCTCCGATCCGAAGAATGCAATCTTGCGCTTATCAGGCGTAGAGATCGTAACGTTATCGTTCATTCAATATCCGGAAAGCCGTAGAACAAGCGAGGAAGAGTAAAGATTTACCTGGGGGATAGTGCTCCGAGCATTTCCCGTACGGCATTTTCCGCACGTTGCATTAGGTCCATTTCCCTCGATCGGTCATTCTCTATTTGAGAAGAAGCCTCGAGAGGAGTGCCAATAGATACATAAATATCTCTATTTGACGAGGGCAGTGTTTGTGTTCGTGACTGAAGCTCGAACGATCCCTTGATCGCCACTGGTATGATCTTTGTGGCACCGGAATAGGCCATGTGAAAAGCTCCTCGCTTAAAGGGCTGCATTTCGCCATCATGGGTACGTGTTCCTTCGGGGAACAACATGATCGAGGCGCCACTGCGGATGATTTCAATCGCTTTGTTCAACGTTTTCTTGGCCTTCGAGGAATTCGACCGGTTAATGATGATCATCGGGCTCAGCAATAGGGCAGTTCCCCAGATCGGTATGCGCGTCAGTGTATGCCGCAAGATCAACCTGACGTTATCCGGAATAGCCGCAAGGAGGATGGGAATATCTGTATAACTTGAATGATTTGCAACATAGACGTAGTGCTCGCTCTTCCTGATATGGCTTGAGCCAGAAATGTGAAGCTTTACGCCGTAGAGAAAGAGAAAGATCTTTGACCAAAAGCGCGCCAGCCACAAATAAGCACTGCCGCTCCTATCGAAAAGAGCGGCAGGGATAGAGAGAATAGATAAGACGATCGTGACAAGAAGAAAAATGATCGTTGCAACAATGCTCCGAATCATTATTATTTCGCTGCCGATGCGATACCCGAATAATTGATAGCTCCGGCAACGGATTTAAGGTCATCAAGAGTTGCTCCGTGCTCGGCTTCGACGATAACATAGACCCGATCGCCGACAACGACTCCAACCGTGCCCTGATTCGAATTCTTTTTCCAATCGACCCATCCGGGATTGCCACTGAATTTTTCTGAATGCATGGACTCATCGTTGGTCTCCAGACTCATATTCATCATCATGGAGTAGGCTGCGCTTAAACCCGTAATGTAGTTGTAATCCAGGATCGACACCTTAATACGTTTATCGCCATTTTCGTAGGTCTGGCTTGCATGGGAATACTTCGCGCCATTCATATCCATTTCCATTGTCTCCGGCTCGCCTTTGGCCGTATAACCCGAAACCGAAGGAAGAAACCCGGCAAGAGTTTTTGCAGGTACTGCAACTCCGGGTGTTTTGTTGGAAGTGGCACTTGCACTCGCATTAGTGCCTGTCGCCATCTGCTGCATGGACTTAGCGGTCTCCTCAGCAGCTTTCTGAGCTTCATCTTTCTTCGAGCATCCGGAAATTCCGATGACAAAACATCCGGCAAGTACAAGGGCAGTGATTTGATTTGATTTCATAGTTGTTTGGATGATTGAAAATACAGCTTCCTAGTTAACGGTGGTTTCGTCCAGATACAGTTCAAAAATACTACATAAAACCGGCATGGTCGAGAAGAAGCTTGCTCAGATAAAAGAGCATCATTCCGATGAATACCAGAACCGGAGCCTTTCGCCCGCGAGTCTTATTGATCTCCGGAATAAGATCGCAGGCTCCGACATAAAGAGCTGCTCCGGCGCTGAACGCGAACAAAAATCCCATTAACGCTTCATCGAATGTGACAAAGAGCAGGACAAAGAGGGCGCCGAGTATTGTCGATAATCCCAAAATAAAACCTGCGTTCATCGTTTCCTTTCGCGAACGATTCCCTGCAACCATGACGCTGGCAACGGTTAACCCCTCCGGTATCTTATGCAGAAGAACGGCAACACTGATGAGTACACCCATGGCCGGTTTTGCACTTGATACAGCCGCAATTGCCATGCCGTCAAAGAATGCGTGGAGAGTCAAGCCGCCGACCGCACCAAGTGCTGATGAATGAGAAATACCGGGATGAACATGCGTTTCCTCGCCGAAATGAAAATGATTGACAAGGGTATGTTCGAAGAAATGAAGGACAGAAAAACCCAAAAGCATTGCGATGACCGAATGATCCGGATTTGCAGTCAATCGAAAACTTTCAGGTATGAGATCGACGAAAACAAGTGCAAGCAAGAAGCCTGCACCGAGTGCAAGTAATGTCCTTTCCCAATTATGGGGAAAGCGTTTAGCTCCGAGCGCAAGCCTGCCACCGCCGATCTGGGCGCCTGCGGCAATGATGCTTAAGATAATACCGAGAAACATTCAGGATGAGAAGTTTTATCTACAAATTTAGAACATAATTCGTCCAGTGACGGAGAAACCACTTCCGATTATGAATTCCGAGAAGTATGGCGATCAAAGAGTGAGGACTTCGGGAATAGCTCAGGTCTTACTTCTTTCTTCTTCCCTTGAGGAAATTCTTCCCATCTTCAATCCCTCTAAATACCATTGCCGAGGACGAAAGCGGAACTTCGTGACGCATGATTCGATACGCAAGGAGGGCTTGGGCTAACATGGAAATTCCAAACGCGATCGCAGCTCCAGTCATCCCAATCGTCGGCAAAAGAATTACAGCCAATATTACGTTTATGATAAGAGAGGCAAAAATTGTTTGAAAAACTTCGCGGACCTTTCCCATTCCCACGAGAGCGGACATCCCAACCATTGTTACCGGCAAAACAAAGCCGCTTGCAATGAGAACGCGGAAAACGTTAATGCTCTCGTCAAACTTCCCTTTGTAAAGTACCTGGAACAGCAGTGGTGCAAAAATGATAAGCAAAATGCAGACGGGGATCATTAACAAATACAAGAAGCTGGTCGCCTTTTCAATGATCTTTTTCAGTGTCTGCAGATCGCCGCTCGCATGGTACTTGCTCGAAGCCGGAAAGACGAAAATGCCCTGTGTATCGCGAAGCACATCAAAGCCTTTGAAAAAGAACTTTGCAACTTGATAATTTGCCAATGCCTCGACTCCTAAGAATGCTGGAACGAGCAAGCTGTCGAGATTTTGTTGAAAGACGTGAACGGAGCCGGTAGCTGTCTGGTACCTCGTAAAATGAAAGATCTTCTTCAGCATCGGCCGCGAGAACTTTAGCCTCCAGCTCAAATCGTTTCGCACGAGAATAACAGAGAGCGCTGAGCTTATAGCACCTGTGATGATCGTTATGCCGATGACATCGCTTGCTGTTCCCAATCGGTTCATGAACGCATAGATAATGATCACAATACTTGAACCGCCAAAATTGACCAGATCGGTAAAAAATAAATTCTTGGTATGAAACCGCATTTGAAAGATCTTGCTCGTCACGACACGTGGAATTGTCACGATAACAAGTATAACAAGGCTTGGAATCAGTTGAGGTAAAGCTGCGCTATTAAGCAAATATGATGCTGTTCCGGGAAAGACGATCAGCAAGCCAAGGGATATGGCAAGGAAGGCAAAGAATAGGAGTGACGTTGCCGTCAGCAATTCTTGGAGATCGTTCGATGCATCGACTCCGAACTTTACGATGGCCTGTAAAGCAAAACTATCGGCGAAGGTAAAGATCATTCCGAAGATCACCTGAAAGAGTGCAAGTTCGCCGCTTTCGCTTTTCGGAAGGATCTTGAAGACGAGCACGGTCATGACCACACCATAGACGGCCGGCAGCAGCTTCGTGGCAAATCCCCAGGCGCCCTTCTCCAGATGTTTACTAAACTGCATTACGAGTGTAAGATTGGTATGGCATACAAATGAAAGCTTCAGCGTACTAGGCTCAGCAGCTTCTGTGCGCGATTCTCTATGTCGAATTTTCTGACATGGTCGCTGCACTCTCTCCGTTCGGAAAGATCGGCATCGAAACTTCGCCTGATAGCATCAGCGATCTGCTGTGGATCCTTTCGGTTAATGATATACTTCCTTCCCCCGGTAACTTCCGCCAGAGAAGGGATATCGGAAACAACGGGAATACAGCCGCAACTCATTGATTCTGCCGTGGCAACTCCGAATGTCTCATCGATCGAAAGCTGGCAATAGGCAGAAGCAGTCTGGTAGTATCGCAATAACGTCTGATATTCTACCGGCCCTTCAAGGATGGTAACATTCTTAAGATCGCTTGCTTCTTTTCGTGCGTGCTCAAGTGCTGGCCCTCGAATTCCTATGAGATCGAACTCGACATCGGGCATGATCCTTGCTGCACCGAGGAAAACATCCATACCCTTGAGGATATACTCGAGTTCTGTGATGAGCTGCGTCACTGTAAGCGCTCGGTGCTGCCGCGGAGCATCCGAAAATGGAAAACGGGCGATATCGACGGCATTGTAGATTACGGTGCTGGGTGCATGGTGTTTCGAGTTCGTATCAAGCAGGTGTTGAGCGTAATTACTAACAGGGAACACATGCGTTGCAAAGCGATGCGTGTTACGAACGAGAAACCAGCGGAGCGGCTTGACTCTCGCACCGCTCTTGACTTCCGGAGTGTAGGTGACATCAAACCCTCCGGCAACGACGTACACTTTTTTTCGGAGAAGTCTGGCAATGATTGTTGGGATAAGGGTGTAATAATCGGCGAACCACATGAATAGAATGTCCGAACCGAAGAGCGAGCCGAGGATTCGGAATTGAACGCTTAGCAAGTCGAACGCCGCTCCGATCCCACGCCCGATCTTTGCATCGACAAGCTTGATCGTATGCTCTCGCTCTAAGATCGCAATGTCATTCTTAACGAAACTTGATTGTGCCGGCCCGACAAAGGTGATCGTCATTCAGTGATGTGGATACTGCTAATTCGATTCACCATAAAGCAGACGATCTCCGATAGGAAAGTAGTGAAAGCTGACCATCCGTTTTTTGTTTCCCTTCACAAGATTGATCTGGTAGTGCATCATCTGTCCGGCTGGAGAATCCTTGCTCTTAAAGACAGCAAAATACTCCTGATGCATATCCGGATACTCTGTGAACATTTTTCGGAATTTCTCGACGACTTCTTTGACGTGATCTGCCTCAAGCTGGTTCGCAAGTGAGCAGGCATGAGCCCACCGTCCTTCTTTTGTGGCTCCGCCGTTCCAGGCGATTTCCGTTGCAGCGCTATCGAGATTACCGGCCAGAGCATAGCGCTTAAGATTTAGGATATGTCCGAACATTTCATCGGAAAGCGAGTCACGCACGACCTGCGAAAGCATGACAACATCTTCACGAGGAAGTTTCCCCATGCCGCCCTGCGCGTACAGCGATCCGGCAAAGAGTAGGGCGAAACAAAAAGCAAGTAATTTCTTCATAATTTGTACGGCCAATTTGTGGTGAGACTCCTTCGTGTCACAAACGAGCAATCCGTCCGGCTTGTGACCTCCTCCAGGAGCATCCTTCATGGCGACCTTTTCATATTAGAACAATGTTTTGACCGCCATTGAATAGATAATCAATTTTATGGCGCAAAAATTTCAAAATTATATCGGCGGTTCGTGGTCCGACTCTGGCAGTGGAAAGACTTTCGAGAATCGGAACCCTGCAAATTGGGAGGATATCATTGGTCAATTTCCGCTCTCGACTGCAGCGGATGTGAATAGTGCGGCCCTTGCTGCAGCCAAGGCCTTCAAGTCCTGGCGCTTAGTGCCGGCACCGGCACGCGGAGAGATCTGCAGAAAAGCCGGAGAGATCATGCTGCGCCGCAAAGAGGAGATCGCGGCCGCAATGACTCGCGAGATGGGCAAGCCGCTTACCGAAACGCGCGGCGATGTGCAAGAGGGGATCGATACTGCTTTTTACTGTGCAACTGAAGGCCGCAGACTATTTGGATACAATACACCGAGTGAACTTTCGAACAAACTTAATCTGTCGTTCCGTGTGCCCGTTGGAGTCTGTGGTCTCATTACTCCGTGGAATTTTCCGATGGCTATACCAACATGGAATATTTTTCCGGGACTTGTCGCCGGCAACACCTTTGTCTTCAAACCTGCCGAGGATACTCCGCATACAGCGAGTATCCTGGTCGAGATCTTGATCGAAGCCGGGCTCCCCGGAGGCGTCCTTAATATTGTTCACGGAGCTGGCGAAGTTGTCGGAGCCGCCATTACCGAACATCCGCTCATCCGTGCGGTGAGTTTTACGGGTTCGACGAACACAGGAAGGATCGTAGCGCAAACATGCGGCAAACTTTCAAAGCATGTATGTCTGGAGATGGGCGGCAAGAACGCGCAGATCGTGATGCCCGATGCCGATATGGATCTCGCTCTTAATGGCGTTCTCTGGGGCGCATTCGGAACAACGGGCCAGAGATGCACAGCGACTTCGCGGTTGATTCTTCATGAGGCAATCCATGATTCCTTTGTCGAAAAGCTGATCCAACGGACACAGAGATTAAAGATTGGCGATGGTTCGGTCGATGGCACGGAAGTCGGTCCGATCATTAATGAGAAGCAACGAGAAAATATTGAACGGTATGTCGGGCTTGGAAAAAAAGAAGGCGCCGTCTGTGTGCTCGGAGGGGAGAGGCCGGAAGGAGAAGCTTTCAAGAACGGCTGGTTCTATAAGCCAACGATCTTTATCAACGTCCTTCCAAACTCAACGATCGCTCAGCAGGAGATTTTCGGACCGGTTTTATCAGTGATCAAATGCACGTCGCTGACTGAGGCGATCGAGATCACGAATTCCGTTGACTACGGACTTTCCTCCAGCCTTTACACCAAAAACATCAATGACGCACTTCTGGCAGTTCGTGATATCGAAGTTGGCATCTCCTATATCAACGCTCCGACGATTGGCGCCGAAGCTCACATGCCGTTTGGCGGAGTAAAATCCACCGGTAATGGGCACCGGGAAGGCGGATGGGCAGTATTTGATTTCTATACAGAGTGGAAATCCGTGTACATCGATTACTCAGGGCAC
The DNA here is from genome assembly GCA_030706385.1 of Bacteroidota bacterium. Taxonomy (GTDB): domain Bacteria; phylum Bacteroidota; class Ignavibacteria; order Palsa-1295; family Palsa-1295; genus PALSA-1296. The sequence goes on from JAUZOQ010000011.1 coordinate 20,871, forward strand.
TTGCAGCGGGCACAGATTGATGTCTGAATGAAGCTAATTTTTTATTACTCTCGCCGTCAGAGTTGACTGTTTTCCTGAAGATGTTTTGATATTGAGGTGGCAGAAATAGAGCCCTGCCGGATTTGTCGATCCGTTATCGCTATTTCCATCCCAGCGTATTTCATGTCTGCCCCTCGCAAGATGTTGACCGCTGAACAATGTGCGGATCGAGATCCCTGAGATATTCGTAATCTCGCCGGTGAGCTCTGCGTCTTCAGCGATCTCAAGAGCAAACCTCGTTTCAGTGGTAAACGGATTCGGCGCTACGCGAAAATGGAAAGTGCTTTCCGCTTCGGCCACCGAGGAAACGGTATCGCGGATTTGAACATGTAGGCTTTGCTGCGCAATATTATTATACTTATCCCGCGCTACGATCTTAAATGAGTATGAGCCTATCGAGGTATCGAGGCTTCCCGTAATATTGCCTTCATTATCCATGTGCATCCAATACGGCGGGTCGACCAGCGTGCATTTTGGATTCTCATCGACGACTGAAATCGCAATGGGTTTGTATGAGAATTTACACTGCCTCTTAAACGGAAAGAATTGCGGGTTGGTGAGGAAAACGATCGTCGTATCGATAACCCACCAACCTCCCTGAACGCTATCGGTTCCGTTGCTGATTGAGATGGTTACAAATTCCGGAGCATCGCCGCATCCTTTCGGTCCGAAGTGCAAAACAGCAACGGAATCACTTCCTGCGAATACTCCACCCTTCTTCCAAATGAATCGAAGTGGCTTGTTCATTGGATCAACGGCATGAACGACAAAGGTATCAGCGACATCTTTAGGGCAATAAACAACCCGGTGCGACGCGAACACAAATTGATGGTTGATCGTATCGGCCGTGAAAGTGCGCGGAGAATACGATACGAGTACGGGTGGGAATGATTGCTTCTCCGTGAATCGCTCAAAAACATTTCGTGTGATCTGCTCGACAACATAGTCCTTGCGGTCCAGACCATTTACCCAGTCTGGAGTAGCAGCATTGAAAACCGCTCCTCCGCTCGGAGTCGTATAATATCCCATTGTTGCCGTCCCGACGAGTCCGCCTTTATCATCGGCCGCTGGAGATAGGCCAAGGATCGAAAAATTGGAAGGTGCTTGGCCTTTCGGATTTCCCGTAGGGATGAGTTCTATCGTACTATCTCTCGACCAGCGCCATAGCGCGCCATCGACTTCATAGCCAACGATAGGATCTGCCTGACCAAACACGTCACCATTATGGAGATTGGTCTTTTCGTATATCCAGCTATTTGAATGGATGACGGTGTACCCTCCATATCCTTTGGACTGCGGATAGATAGAGTCGTGATTTACATATCCGCCATGACGGAAACTTGTGCCGGTTAGGGAGTTCTCAGGATAGTTGACCACTTCACTGCTCCAAAGAGTAGTAACAATAGAATCATTCTTTCCGAACAAAGGGTCGAGTTCTGCATCTTTGTAGCAGACCATCGTGCGAAGGCTATCTTCAAACCGCACTTGCCACCAACAGGTGTTCCCGGAGAGAATAATCAGCCTTCCTCCGCGGTTGACGAGATCCTGAATTGCATTGCGCTCCGGACGTGACCAATATTCATCATGTCCGACCAATACCAGTGTCTTGTAATGATCCAGGAACGCAGGGTCTCGATCAAGGTCAGTGCGAGTACAAAACTCTGCATTAATATTTTCATGCTCGAGCCAACGCGTTAGCTTATCCCCCCAGCGAAAGTATGTAGATCCGGTCGTATCGGAGAACGGTCGGTCGAAGCTCACTTTGACCGCAGGCTCTCCGTTTGTAGAATTGAAATTATACAAGCTCTTGCCACCCCAGCTATTATATGCCTGCCAGGTGTTAACGCTGAGACAAACGAGAGTTTTTGAGTACGAGCCCAATACTTTAGGTTTGACGACGAAGATCAGTTTTTGTACTCCGGTCGAAGTGGGGAAGTCTGCTTCATAGACACCTGTTCGCCATTCTGATGGAATCGTAAGCTCAGCGCTCGGTTGCCATTTGCAGCCTACCGCGTATGCACTATCGGGCACGGCCTGCAAACCGCCAGCAACTGAAGGTATTGTTTGGATCTTTAGGCGAGACTCACCGAGACGGAAGATATCGATGTCGTAGGTATTACGCGTGGTTGAAATATAGAAGCGTAACGTTTCACCATTCGAAAGAGATAAGCTATTGACATATCCGCCTTCCTGCGCATGGAGTGAACTGATAAAAAAAAGTAGAATAGCGGAAATATATAGAATCCGCGAACGTATCGGTTTCAAGGGGTATCTCCGTGAAAGAAAAGCAAAAAAGAAAGTTCTGTATTGTTCTGTGTCTATAAATCAATCCATTCACAAATTAATTGGTTCCGGCACCGAATTCGGGGCGGAATGTGGTTGAACTTGACCGCGAACTTCCTGGCAAAAGCAAGCACTACCGATTTGTGCTACGATCCTGTCGTATTTTTGCACCGAATTGATAATACGTCGAACAAACAAACCATGAATTTCCAACTTTCAGAAGATCATATTGCGATCCGGGATGCGGCACGAGACTTTGCACAGAATGAGATCGCTTCATCTGCCGTCGAACGCGACTTGACAGGCGAATTCCCCTATGAAATTGTAAAGAAACTCGGAGAGCTTGGCTTCATGGGAATGATGGTCGATCCTAAATGGGGAGGGTCGGGACTCGATGCCGTCAGTTACGTACTCGCAATGGAGGAAATATCGAAGATCGATGCCAGTGTGTCAGTGGTGATGTCCGTCAATAATTCATTGGTCTGCTGGGGACTCGAGACATTCGGAACTGATGAGCAAAAGGAGAGACTCCTGAAGCCACTTGCTATGGGTCAGAAGCTCGGTGCCTATTGTCTCTCCGAACCCGGAGTCGGAAGCGATGCTACGCAGCAGGCGACGACAGCGCGGCGCGATGGTAACGATTGGATCGTCGATGGAGCCAAGAATTGGATAACCAATGGCACCACAGCCGATTACTATATCGTCTTCGCTCAAACGGACCTTTCAAAAAAACATAAAGGTATTACAGCATTCATTCTTGAGAAGGGAATGCCGGGATTTGAGATCGGAAAGAAAGAGGATAAGTTGGGAATACGTTCAAGTGATACATGTTCGCTTGGATTTACGGGCGTACGTGTTCCGGATGCGAATCGCCTGGGCGATGAGGGAATCGGATTCAGGATCGCGATGGAGACTCTCAACGGCGGGCGGATCGGGATCGCCGCGCAAGCTCTCGGTATAGCAAGCGGCGCGTACGAACGAGCAATAAAATACTCGTTCGAACGTCATGCCTTTGGCAAACCGATCAATCAGTTGCAGGCCATTCAGTTCAAGTTGGCTGATATGTGTGTCAAGATCGATGCTGCACGATTGCTTATACTTCGCGCTGCAAAGGCAAAGGACAATCATGAGTCCTATATTAAGGAGGCCGCGATGGCCAAGCTTTACGCTTCGACGATAGCAATGGAAGTTGCCAGCCAGGCAATCCAGATACACGGCGGATACGGATACGTTCGCGAGTATCTGGTGGAGCGTTCATTACGTGACGCAAAGATCACAGAGATCTATGAAGGGACTTCGGAAATTCAACACATCGTCATTGCTCGACAGCTTTTGAAGGAATATGAGCTCATATCGTAGATTCTGAGCGTATATTTGCCGTATGCGTATTCATCATTTACCCACTCTATCTATGAAAACACGATTCTCTTTTTTCTTTTTGTCTCTTACACTTCTCGGATTTTTCTTTACGCCGACAAGCGGGTACTGCCAACGCGCAACATCAAAGAACAACGATATCTGTCTTGATTTTGTAGACTTTTTGATCAAGAACACTGCTTCGATCCAGTATGAATGGAAGGGTAGTTCGACACAGAGCTGGGCTATTCGAGCCGAATATGTTGCGCCCGGACAAGGAACATCGGCTTTCGGAGTTGGAGGCGAGATGAGGTTCTTCTTCCTTGATAGCCGCGCCCTTGAAGGTTTTAATATTGGTCCTGCAGTTGATGCGTATTTCTTCAAGAACAATGACCTCGGGAAGTCAAAGATACTATTCACCGTCGGAGCGGATTTCGCACACAAATGGTTTTTCGATCAGTTTACCGTTGAGCCATCGGTCGGCTTGCGATATGGCATAACCGGCTCTGAAGTTTTCCCTGGAATAGCGGCCTACACGGGGACATATTTGATAGGCTGTCTTTATCTCGGCTACGCTTGGTAAACACGGATTCGATCGAGAAACATCGTCAGCCGGATTCGGACCGAAGAGGTGTTCGGTATTCTATCAGAGGTTTCTTTGTAGTCATGGCACTACTCTTATTCTGTCGTGACTCAGTTTCTCAAACACAGGCAACGGTGACCGCCCAAGAGGGCGACTCCGTATCTGTGGATCATTCACGTCGAGGTGCCGGAGGAATTGAGGCAGCCTATGCGAGGAGGACAGATGGATTCGATGGGATTTTCTTTCGTCTATCGTATGAAGCACAAATTGGGAGGACTTTCTTGAATGCCGGAGCGTTCTCTTATCAGAAGATCAATGACGGATTTGGCTTTGATTTCAGACTTCGGATGCCGTATCTTTTTTATCCCGGCGGAAAGCATAAAAATTTTTCGCCCCTTGCCGGACTCAGTTTCACCGTTTGGCCGGTGCTCAAACCGACGGTTTCAGTCGGCATTCCTTTGGGAATCGAGTATGAATTCCTACTTGAACATTTACCGAACATTATCGTGAGTGCAAACGCGGCTCCGCAGATCGACCTGGGGGCTGAAAAAAACACTATCGTCTTTGACCTGCGATTAGGAATACGCTTTGATTAACATGCGACAATTCACCCCATATCGTCTCTTTGTTTGTGCTCTCGTTCTTGTAACGATACTTAATTCAGCGTTGGATGCACAAACCAAGGATACGACAGTCCGCAAAAGAGTGCCTCGAGAGAATGTCGGAATCGTGAAATCGCTGACGGTAATGCCCTATGCCACAATAAGCTACAATTTCCAATCCGGACAGGCATTTCCTAAGGGGGCACAAGGAGTTGGCTATGGCTTCGGTCTTGCATTTGATCTGACCGAAGAAAAACAACCTGTCGGTGCCTACTTTGATTTTGCATATCAGGATATGCGCGCTTCGACGAACGACGGAGCTTGCAAGCTCATCAATCCTGACATCGATACCGTAACGGCGACTGTACCGGTCACGCATTATTTTTCTTATGCGCTTTTCGAAGGGTTTGTGAAGCTTCAGAGCGCTAAGAGTAATGGATATTTTTTAATCGGCGCAAGTTTGGGTCTTGCGACCGAGGCGCTAACTGTGAAGGAAGGTCCGGGATTACCATTTTACTCTGATTGGCACGGCAGCGACTTCTATAATTCATTCCGGCTCGATATCCGCGGCGGCTTGGGTATTAAGCTCGGATATATTTCTGGCCACCAAGTCGTTTTCGAGGCGCGATTTGGTTATCCAGTTACGACGATCATCACCGATTATCACGATATTTGTAACGGCTCGACGGCCCATGGCTCCTGGCGTGCTGTCACGATGCAGGGGAATATCGGTCTGAGGCTGTAATCTTTCAATTTTTTTTCGTTCAATGCGACTATTCATATGAAAAAAACCTGGCTCATTCTCGGAGGAGTTCTCTTCTTTATTCTGATCTTATTCTTCTGGTGGAGAAGCACCTATAACGGCTTTATCACGAAAGAAGAAAATATCAAAGCCCAGCTCGGACAGTTGAACAACGTCTACCAGCAGCGACTCGACCTGATCCCGAATCTAGTGGCAACGGTTCAGGGTTCTGCAGCGGCCGAACGTCAAACCCTTGACGAAGTTATCGGTGCACGCGCAAAAGCGACGGGCGTAACGCTGACTCCGGAGGCTTTGAAGGACCCGCAAGCATTTGCAAATTTCCAGAAGCTTCAGGATAATGTATCAAGTGCGATCTCGCGATTGCTCGTCACAGTTGAAAAATACCCCGATCTGAAGTCTCAGGCAAATTTCTCAACGCTCATGTCGCAGATCGAAGGACAGGAAAGCCGGGTGAGAATCGAACGTAATCGTTACAACGATAATGTGAATGAGTACAACCGAAGCATCCGCGTGTTCCCTTCGAGCATCATTGCAGGAATGTCGGGTTTTACGGCGTATCAATACTTCCAGGCAGCTGCCGGAGCAGAGAACGCTCCGAAAGTGAACTTTGGACCCGAACCTGCTGCGCCGGGTGCTACACCAGAACCCGCTGCGGCACCGCAGAAGGGACCGGCACGTCCGAAATAATATCTGATTTAAGATTTATTGGGCCGCGAGGATGAAAGTCTTTCGCGGCCTCTTCATTTCTGCACTCGGGAAAGAGCTTGCCAAGTTATCGCAGTACTCGCAGAATTCCGATAACACTCTTGCCTCCAACTCTGATCGAATAAATATAGGAGCCGGCCGTAAGAGATCTGCCATCGAATTGAATTTCATGAAAACCTTTGCCAAGTTCGCCATAAGTCCTGTTCTCAATTGTTCGCCCAAGGAGATCTGCTATGTCGAGAACAACCGGCGACTCATTATCTGTCATAAATGAAAATGTAGTTGTCGTTGAAAAAGGATTGGGGTAGGCGGATATTCGCGTCTGCCTATCAGCGTTTTTAACTCCGCTCGTTCCTTTAGTCCTAAAGCTCCAGGTTTCCGACCAAAGACTCTCGCCTGCAGCATTCGCACCACCTGTACGCCAGAAATATTTTGTCCCAGGTTCTAGGGAGATCGGATATGCGAATGTTGTATCGCTCATACTGTCACGATCCATCACGATCGAAGTGAACAACGAATCTTTTGCCAGCTCGAAGTGATACTTGCTTGTGCGCATGACTCTGCCCCAAATGAAAGTCGGTTGTTGCGGCACCGCTGTTGCCGTGTTCGCTGGAGCAATGAGTCGGGGAGCCGTTGGGGGGACGAGGTTCCGAAGTGGTGATTGCCACATGCCGCGTCCGAATGTTGCGGCGCGGATCATTCCACTAGTCTCATTGATTTCCAGTTCGGTCACCGAGACATTGGGTAATTCAGTTATGAATGGCTCCCAGTCAGTCATCGTCTTATCACGATAGAAGACTCCGATATCCGTCCCGATATAGATCCCATCGTTACTGCCACTTTCATAGATGATCGTGTTTACTGGGACATTTGGAAGGGTACCGGTTATGTTTGTCCATGATATCCCTCCATTGGACGAGGTATAGACATGCTTGTGATCTGTGAATCCGGAAAACGTCAGCCAGACCTTTTGAGGATCGGTAGGACTGACTGCAATGTATGTTAACGCCGCAGTATCTCCGGTAGGGGATCCTGCCGTTATGTCTTGCCAGGAACTTCCACCGTTCGTCGTTTTGAAAAGCTTGATGTATGTGCCGGCATAAATAACGTTATCATTTGATGGTGCGAGGGCGAGTGATTTGAACTCGTCATTACCTGCAACAAGATGCCCGATACTCTTCCAAGTATCACCGCGGTTGGTCGATTTGTAGATGTCTTGATACGCAGCATAGATCGTTTCGGGATTTGTTGGATGAATCAAATACGGAGTGATCCAATAGCCTTTCATTGATGGTGCGATATAACTTGTCGATGCTCCGGCGTCATCCGATCGAAAGAGATCGCCATTCTGCCATTCCATGTAAACGATGTTCTCATCGCTATAATCGACCAGGCATTCGCCACCATCGGCGCCGGGAAGGATATGATCCCAAATTCCGCCATCGCTTTTCTGCACTCCATTATCCTGCGCGCCTGCATACAGCAAGTCCTGTCGCACCGCGCCGCCGAGCCGATAGAACTGTGTGATCTGCAATCCGGCGGAAATATCGGTCCAACCTTTTCCGCCGTTGCTCGAACGGAAGATGCCGCCGTCATTGCCCGAATAATACAGGCCTGCATGCGGTGTGAACACGAAAGCATGATTATCGACATGGACACCGCTACCGATCGAAGCCCACGTTTTTCCGCCATCAGTTGATTTTGCAAGAAACTGTTCGCCGATCACAACAGTATTGGCATCGATAGGGGAGACGGCAAGCACGAGATTGTACTCTCCGGAATTTCCGAATGGGAGATTCTTTGAAGTATCGAGAACTTGCGTAAAGTTCAGGCCTCTGTCCGTCGATCGATACAATCCATAGATCTGATTCTTCGCATGACTGATATAGAGGACATATACGACGTTCGGATCGGCAGGTGTAACGCCGATCAACGTCCGGCTTACGTTATTGCCGACATAGGTCGGAAGAATAGAAGTGACCGTTGTCCACGTATCTCCGCCATCGGTTGAGCGGCGAAAATTTCCGTAGCCTGATGCATAAATGAGGGCCGGATCAGCCGGATTGTATACGATATGATAGATCGAGCCGCCATCTTTCTGTTCCCACGTTGTCCCGCCGTCTATAGATTTCTGTATTCCGCGCTGTGATCCGCCAAAGACTCCTGCGAGAACGATTTTAGAATCGGTGGGGGAAACTACAACACATGGGATATTCATGCGCTCAGAAATGTCCCAGCTAAGACCGGTTTTCGACCAGGTTTGGCCGCCGTTCGTGGTTTTCATGATCCCATAGCTATACGGATTGCCGTACATACCGGCATCTTTTGCATCACCTGTTGCCAGATAGATCTTCAAAGGGTCTTTCGGATCGATGGCAATATCTGATACGCCTAAACTGGGAAGATTATCTGTCAGAGGAATCCAGGTTGCTCCGGAGTTTTCTGATTTCCATAACCCGCCTTCCGGTGTGCCGACAAATATTTTCGTTGTGTCGCTCGGATGAAATCGGATAACATTCACGCGTCCTGTTCCGCCGTTATCTGCAAATGGAGAATCAAATCCAAACGGCCCCATCGGAGTCCATCGGCCGCCAATGATCGAAAGCGTACTTGCTTTTTGATTCTGTAGGTGAGTTGCGTTATACTGTCCCAATTCGTCCAGCAATATCCCGGGTCTTGGCAGGATTCCGTTCTTGAGAAGTCTTGGAGTCATGCGATATTCCCATCGTTTGAAGCGGATATATTCGCCGTCGCTCTCTAAAGTATCAGCCGATGGATCGAGCGCATGTTTTGAATCCTCGAAAGTGCGGATTGTTGCCGGCTCATCAAGTTCTTGCGCTGCAATTGGAGTAATGAATACTGCCAAAGCCAAAGGTATGGGTAAGAATAGGTAGACTAATTTCATAGTGATTCTCCGGTTGCCCGAAAACATAATTGCGCTCTTTTGAAAGCAAGTGGAGGTCGGGAATAGTTCTGAAAAGGGCAGTGGAGTAACCAACCTGTGTTACCATACCCACTCAGGGATTCGAACCACTGAACCTATTGCGCTACGGATCGGCTGCCAAAGTGCCCAGAATAAACTAACGTTAGGTTGCAGAATTGCTGAGATCTCGCCTACGTGAAGAGGATGGTCAAGCTCAGGTATGTTATGGGAGCGCATGAATAGGCCATTGGCGAGAAAGGAGACGAAGCCAGGCGGGAAACGGTCCCACCGAAAGAATTTCACATGCAGACTATCGTACTGAGGAATGAGGGTGCCAGTCATGAGATTATCTCTGAGTTCAATATTGATCTGCGCCGATCGGATCGTCCCCGTAAGCGTGAATGGTTCGGTAAGCGCGAGGTATTCATTAAGAATCGAGGCATCCATACTTCCCGCTGTTCCGTGAATATCGAGATGAAGGTGTGGATTTAGGAATTGATACTCGCCGGTGAAACTCACTTTACCGGCATTCATAACCATAAGGTTACCGCTAATAGGTGTTGATACTGTATCGCCGGCAATGCGCAAGTCGTTCGAGATAGCTCCCAGACGCGCATTCACGTGAGAAAGTGTTATGGTGCCCGGCTCAGTTGTATCGGGCCAGCTTTCCCGGAATCGTATCTCTCCCTCGCGGAGGACTACGGCTTTCATGCCAACGGGAATTTGTATCATCCGGAATAATTCATGGGGGAATTTGTCGCTTGAAGTCCTCGGTTCTTCCGGACGTCGGCGATCGCCATAGACGTGCATTCTCCAATCCGCTACTAAAAGGCTATCGGCAAAAAGACCGAAGCCCAGAAGGAATTTCTTGTAATCCACTCCGCGGATCAAGATGCGCGGAGCGAATAGATCGATACGCTCGGTGCGATATTTAAATGCCGCACCAAAAGAATCCTCAGGGATGAGCGGATGAACGATGAGCGAATCGATCGTCAGAGTACGCTTGCGTAAGTCCCCTCTAACTCCGCCTTCTCGGTAACTGTAAACAGCTCCTCGTGTCAGTTGCGTCATCGCTCCGATGGAGAACGTGCCGACTTCACTGAAGAGCATTCCACGGTCACGGATCCAGGAATTTCTGCTCAGGTCGAACTTCTTCAGTGAAATGTTGATGTTCGTGAGAGAATCTCCGGGACCGGAGGTGTTCGATGGATCATCGAGAACATGTATGCCATGGATGGATCCCGAATTCACTGTAACAGCTTCGAATTTTGCAGCAGGTAAGAGCAGTGGCAACGGATATTCGTGGATGCTGCGAATCGGTGCGAGAGGATCACTTGATAAAAGAGAATCGATGGAAGTTATCGGCGGTGCAACTCCCGCCGCCAGAAAGACCTGCGGCTTATTCAAAACGGCAGTCGATCCGAAAAGTCCCTCACGCATCAGTAACTTCCATATATCAAGACCGCCGATCTCTGCCGAACCGAGTTTGATGAGCTTGATACTTTTAAGTGTCGGAGTTATGCTAATGTCGGATGCTGACAACGTTCTTTCTGTTCCTCGAATCTTCCCGAGAACAATAGTGCCAAGAGCCGTGTGGAGTACATTCCCTTCCGCCATTGTGTATCGCGCACTATCACTGAAGAATTTCGAGACTGCAGTAAACGGTGTCGCATGATCGATCTTGAATTTCTTCAGCGTCATCGAAATTCGTTTAAGGGAAGTATTATCATGGCTATCCGGAAAGAGCGCAGAGATCTCAGCATTGCTGATATCGACATTATCCATTGAGACATCCGGTAATAGCGTTGGAAGAGGAATGAGATCTGATGCTGAGATGTGCCTGGCCGGTAGTTTGCTCAGTTGAACAACATCCTGAAAGTAGATCTTTGGAGAAGTTATTGTGACCAATCTGCCATGCAGGCCACGACCGGCAAGCGCTGAATACCAATCAAGGCCTATAAATTCGATATGATTGATGACCGTACGCCGGATCTCTTGAATCGGAGTTGAACTTTCGACGAAGAAAACATTCATCGACGAATCGATCAGATCTCCTTCAACCGAGCTGACATGAATGTCAGTGCTTCCAAGCGAATCGGTGTGGGATAGATCCTCCGCATGGAATGTAGCACTTTTGCAGAAGAAAGTCGGAGTCGTCTGCTTGAACCGAGACTCATCAAGATAAAAATCGCGAAACTCAAGTGATGCTTTCTTGACCAGTACTCCACCACTATTGGCAGGCAAGCTACTCTTTCCGGCTCCGGCGGGGGAGGCGGTCTGCGGCACGCTTTCGGTCAAGTATACTTCAGCATTTTCTATCTTAATGATCTTCGATGAAACTGCCGGAAGAAAACTGGGTAGTAGCGTTGCATCTCCGGCAAACTTTGGCAATGTGCCCGGACGCAGATAGATCTTCGGTGAGCGTATGGTGATCGTACCGGCGAAGAGTCCTTGCTGGAAGATCAATTTCCAATAATCAAGCCCGGCGATCATGACGGTATCGGTTGTAAGCCGATCCAACGGAGTAGCAACCCCAAAATTTTGTGAGGATGTATCGGTGGATCCTTCATCGGTCATCCCGTTATCAACAATTCGGACTCCTACGAGGATCAAACTATCCTTACCTGGAGTGAGCGTGATGCTTTTCATCTGTAGCGCATACCTGCGGCCGAGCCTATCGACGACCAATTGTTTAAGCTTTGGCTCTACAATAAAATGAATAACAGTGTTCGGATACGTCGTCAGAAGAATGCTTATGACGATGGCAGCCAGAATGATTACTCCGGCAGCACTATACAAGATCTTACGAATTCTCGAGCGGGAGCCTCCCTTAGGAACGTCGTTCTTAATTTCAGCTTCGTTTTCCATGATCGAACAGGCAGTTAGCGGGGAGGTTGTTTCACTAAACGAAGTACTGACGCCATCGGTTCGAAAAAGGAGCAAGTCTGCGAATCCTTCCCCTTCTCCGCCGTCTTCTGACGTATTTTTGCCAGATCATGCCGAACGACATCTTTATCTCCTATTCATCTCATGATCGTGAAAAAGCGCTTGCCCTAACGGAAGTGCTTCGAACGTTGGGTTATTCCGTTTGGATCGATAAGACAGGATTGGAGGGAGCATCGAATTGGTCCAAATCGATCGCGCAATCGCTTAGCGATTGCTCTGTGCTGATGCTTTTGCTATCGAATCATTCTCTTGCATCACGAAATGTCTCGAAAGAACTTTCCGTGGCTTCGGAGTTGAAAAAACAGATCCTTCCGATCGCTCTGGAGAAGATCGATCTGCGCGACGAATTTCTCTACCACCTCTCAGGGCTCCAGCGCGTAAAGTTTGAAGATACTGAAGGAATTGTTGCTGCACTGAAAGCGATAGGTATTACCGGAAGCATGGGGCGTAGCGAGATTGGTCCCGCGGTAAGGTTGCCCTCACCCGAGATCTCCTATCGGCTTGCCGTGCTTCCATTTGACGATCTCTCTCCGTTGCATGACAATGAGTGGTTCGCCGATGGGATGATGGATGAGCTTATCGGAACCCTCGGTTCGCTTAAGCAGATCCATGTCAATCCCCGGGCCGATGTTATATTCTACAAAAAGAATAAACCGAAACTCAGCGAACTTGCCGCCGAACTGAAGTGCCGGTATGTTGTCGATGGCGGCGTGCAAAAATCAGGAGAAAAAATACGCATCCGGGTGTCGCTCTCCGATGTGACTGAGCATAAGCAGATCTGGAGTGAAAAGTATGACGGGACGTTCGATGACATATTCGATTTTCAGGAAAAGACTGCCATCTCGATCACCGAAGCCTTACGGCTAACCTTAACGCCGGAAGAAGAGAAGAAAGTGGAGCACAGGCCAACACAGAATCCGGAGGCATACGAATTGTACTTAAAGGGTGAAGAGTATTATAGCCGCTCCACTCGTGCAGATCTTGAGCACGCCCTGGGATTATATGAAGAGGCGTTTCGCTACGATCCGAAGTTCGTCGAAGCCATTGCCATGGTTGCAACGACAAGTCAATCCCTTTACCGATTATATTCGCGAAATCAGTCCTGGCTTACGCGAGCAGACGAGGCTCTCCGGAAAGTTTTTGAAATAGAAGGCCGTACTGCGCGGTATTACGGAATTTCAAGCGCCGTTCACTTCGTCTGTGGCCGGTTTGATCTTGCACTTGCTGACGCCCGGCAAGCGATCGAGTTGGATTCGAATTATGTACAGGGATATGCCGCTCTCGGAACGGCTTGTCAATTGCTCGGAGATAAGGAGGGTGCTGTCGCCGCCTGGGAAAAAGTAGTCTCGATAAATGAGAATGATCGTCATGCACACTTCGGTCTCATTATCGTGCTTAGCGAACTTCAACAGCCTGAATATTTAAGAGCTGCTGCGCAAAGGGCCTTACCTATTTATGAACGTTACCTCAAACTCAATCCGGGCGATGATAATGCGCGAGTGGAGTATGCAACGATACTTGAATCGGCAGGAAAGATTGAAGAGTCTATCCGTCTGGCCGATGAGCTTGCTCTCAATACAGGATTGGATGGATTTTTGCTCTATAATCTCTGCTGTTTGTATATGCATTGTGGCAGGCAGGAGAAGGCTATGGAAATGCTCACTCGATCGATCCGGAACGGACATATAAATCTCGAACATATTCGTCGCGATCCCGATCTCGAGCCGCTTCGCGATTTACCTGAATTCCAGGTCCTTATGGAAGAACTAGGCGAGCGCTCAAAGCTCAAGGAAAGCTGAATCATTTACCGCTCCGAGTCGTATATTTTGGTCTCAACAATCTTTACAATCTCAATGAGAATTAGCATTCTTGCATTCTTCCTGCTCCTTTCCACCCTGTCATCAGGATGCTCTGCGAAGCAGGATGTTCCTAAGAACTCTGCAACGGTGGAAGTGGAGCCAACGAGTGGTAAGAATTTTGAGCATGCCACTTTTGCCCTCGGATGCTTCTGGCATTCGGAAGAGATCTTTCTCGAGATCAAGGGAGTGAAGGAAGCTTTGCCTGGATACTGCGGCGGAACAGAGCCTGATCCAACCTACGAACTCGTCGGAACTGGCACAACGGGCTATGCTGAATCGGTAGATGTCACGTATGATCCGGCAGTCATATCTTACCAAAAACTGCTTGAAGTATTTTTTACCGAGCATGATCCGACGACTCCGAACATGGCCTATCCCGACGAAGGCCCGCAATATCGCTCCGTAATCTTTTATCGCAACGACTCGCAAAAGAAAGATGCAGAAAGCTATATTGCCAGACTGAGCGCGTCACATAAATTCGAGAAGCCCATCATCACGCAGGTATCGCCATTTACAAATTTCTACAAAGCGGAAGACTACCATATCCGGTACTTCAGGCATCACCCTTCAGGTCAATCCTATATCGATAATGTCACAAGGCCTGAAGTTGAAAAATTCAGAAAGGATTTTCCTGAATTGGTAAAAGCCGATCTTTAACCGGCTTCCTACTTTTTGCGAATGAAGAGCGATGAGAAACCATCGCTGATGCTATCATTCCAAATGATCAGGCTGTCATTCGATCGCTGCATTGCGCCGGTTAATACAATATGGGGAAGTTGCTTGAAGAAGATCGAATCTCCGGATTGCGATAGATGGAAATGATCTTTCTCTCCGACAGTGTCCACGGTATATATTCCCGATCGAACGAGGGTATCGTTGCGATAAAGGCCGTAGTTGGATGAAGCGCTCACGACCATCTTTGCTGCAAATCCTTCCGTTGATGGTGTGTAAGTCATGCCTGCAATCCCTCCGGACGTATTGGCCCATTGCCACACTCCCAAAAGAGAATCGGATGATGAATCTGAAGACGATGAATTCGAGCAAGAACAGAACCAGCCGAGAGCGACGATTAAGATTATGTATTTCTTTGTCATGGCATTCCTGAGCTGAATAAAGGATATCCATCTCAACACATCGAATTGCCTAAAGTTGCGGCCGGTGGCAGGTATGACCCTCTAGTCCGATCACTAGTATAGGGTCGGGTGAGGAAACTCCTGAAATTTGTGTTAGCAAACTTCCATGAGCAATATCAAAATTACATTCCCTGACGGGAATATCAAAGAATTTCCTTCCGGAATTACCGGAATGCAGATCGCCGAATCGATTTCGCCGCGACTTGCAGCGGTATCCCTTGGCATTTTTGTAAATGAAAAGCCATACGATCTTTCAACTCCGATAACCGAAGATGCGGCCGTACGCATCGTGAAGTGGGAATCTGAAGAAGGCCGGTCGATCTTTTGGCATTCAAGCGCTCATTTAATGGCCGAGGCAATTGAAGCACTCTATCCAGGTACTCGATTCGGTATCGGCCCGCCCATTGAGAACGGCTGGTACTATGATATGGAATTGCCTGAAGGTGTAAAACTCCAGCCCGATGAACTTCCTGCTATCGAGGCAAAAATGGCGGAGCTTTCCGAGCGCGACGTTCCGTATAAGAGAATTCCGAAAGAATACGATGAGGCCGTTGCCTATTTTAAGGAAAAAGGCGATTGGCTCAAACTTGAATTGCTTGACGGATTGAAAGGACAGCCGATCACTTTTTATGAGCAAGGGAATTTTGTCGATCTCTGCCGCGGTACTCATGTCCCTTCGACAGGAAAAATAAAATTTGCAAAGTTGCTCTCGATTGCCGGCGCCTACTGGCGCGGCGATGAGAAACGGCCGATGCTCACCCGACTCTATGGTGTCAGTTTCCCGACAAAAAAAGAACTTGATGAATTTATCAAGAATAGGGAAGAAGCTGAGAAACGAGATCACCGCAAACTCGGTAAAGAGCTCGAGCTTTTCATGATCACTCCGAAAGTCGGCGGCGGACTTCCGATCTGGCTTCCGAACGGTGCCGTCGTTCGCAATCAGCTTGAGACTTTCTTGCGTCGCGCACAGCAGAAGATGGGCTACTCGCAAGTCGTTACACCGCACATCGGAAATTTAGAGCTGTATAAGACCAGCGGGCATTATCCTTACTACAAGGATTCGCAGTTCACTCCGATCACTGTCGACGACGAGCAATATTTGCTCAAGCCGATGAACTGCCCGCATCATCACATGATCTACTCGTCGAAGCCGCGAAGCTATCGCGACCTTCCGGTTCGCCTTGCAGAGTTCGGTACCGTATACCGGTATGAGCAATCGGGCGAACTCAACGGGCTATCGAGAGTGCGGTCGTTCACTCAGGATGATGCGCATATCTATATGATGCCGGAGCAGCTTCTCGAAGAACTCAAGAGTGTTATCGGACTCACTCAGTATGTTTCCAAGACCTTGGGATTTAGCGATTTCAAGATTCGTCTTTCTTTCCGTGATCCGAAGAACAAGGAAAAATACGGTGGCAACGATGAGCAATGGATACAGGCAGAAATGGATGTAAAAGAGGCAGCTGATGCGATGGGTCTTGATTACACAATCGCAATTGGAGAAGCGGCTTTCTACGGACCGAAGATCGACTTCATGCTCAAGGATGCACTCGGCAGAAACTGGCAGCTTGGTACTGTTCAAGTCGATTATGTTATGCCCGAGCGATTTAACCTTGAATATATCGGTGCTGATAATCAAAAACATCGTCCGGTCATCATTCACCGCGCACCGTTTGGCTCTTTCGAACGATTTATTAGTTTGCTGATCGAGCATTATGCCGGTAATTTCCCGACCTGGCTCGCTCCTGTCCAGGCAGCAGTTCTTCCGATCACTGACGGGCAGACAGCCTATGCGACTGAGATCACTGAGAAGTTGAAGGAGATGGGAGTTCGCGTCGTGCTCGATGCTTCGAACGAGAAGGTGAATGCCCGGATCCGCGATCAGGAAATGATGAAGGTCCCACTCATGCTGATCGTCGGTGGCAAGGAGCAGGAAGCCCGCAGTGTCTCGCTTCGCAGGCACGGCAAGGGGAATATCGGAACGATTACGCTCGAAGAGGCATTTAGTACCGTCGAGAAGGAAAGCGCCATTCCGGCGTGAGAATCTATTGCTTTTTAATCAATTTCTTACTGCATTTGAAGATACAAACCTGTGTTAACTTAAGATCTGTTGCGAATGGGTAAACAGATCGTTTTGCGTCCTACCGCTCCGTCTGCTCCGAAACCGCCATCCGGCAGACAAAACAGATTCAGCCGTGAAATGCCTGTCAAAAATGCAGGCGTCAGGATGAACGAGCAAATTCGTGTACCTATGATACGCGTCGTCGATGAAGAAGGCGTTGTTGGCGTCATGACGCCGCAGGATGCGATGAAGCTGGCACACGAACGAGGAGTCGACCTTCTGGAGATCGCTCCGACTGCCGATCCGCCCGTATGTAAACTTATGGAATTCGGCAAGTGGCGTTATGAACAGCAGAAGCGTGAAAAGACGGCGAAAGCTTCTTCTCATAAGCAGCTGATAAAAGAACTTCGTTTTCATCCTTCGACCGATACGCACGATTTCGAGTTTAAGCTGCGTCATGCACGCACCTGGATCGAAGAAGGACATAAAGTTAAAGTTACCGTACAGTTCAAGGGCAGGGAGATCGCCTATAAAGAGCACGGTGTCGAACTGCTTAAGAAATTCGAAGGGCGTATCACCGATATCGCCAAGATCGATTCGAACATCTCACTCATGGGAAAACTCATGACGATGATGTTCTCGCCGAAAGGCAAGGGCAAGAAGGATGAAGAGCCTGTTGCAGGAGGCTATGAGAGCAAGCCTAAGCCGAAATCCGAATTTGCCGAGAAGCTTGAAGCAATGACGCTGCAAAAGAAGATCAAACCCGATGAGGCTGCCGAAGCGCCTCCGGCTGAAGCGTGATCTTCAAACTATTGTTAAATATTTTTTATAAAGTTACCATCTAATGCCGAAAACCAAGACAAAATCAGGAGCAAAAAAGCGATTCAGCATCACCGGTACCGGTAAGGTAAAACGTGAAAAGCCGTATCACGGTCATATGCTGACATCCAAAACCAAGAAACGCAAACGCAGTCTTCGCCAGTCGACTCTTGTAGCCGATACGGAATCGAAGACAGTTAAGAGAATGCTTGGAAAGTAATTCTGTATCATTTTGCGAGGCGCTGATATCGATCGGCGCCTTGTCAACCCCTCCCTCTATCCGCCCCTTTTACCTTTCTCAGAAGCCCGATCTTCGGATGAATAAAAGTATTTTTCTATCTGCGGTCATTTGTTGTATTCTTTTTTCCTTTCAGGCTGCGGCTGCGCAGGACACTCTTCATTCGAGATTCGGTATTGCTTTCGGAGCGTCGAATAATATTCATTCTGCCGATTTTAACGCATTGCCAGGCATACCCGGCGGATCAACAAATTTTACGACGGGTGATGGAAGCGGTCTTGCCATCAGCCTTTTGTATGAGTATCCGCTGAACGATCGTATTCTTTTCGGAGTCCGGCTTGGCTATATGGATCATAGTGCAACTCTGACTGCAGCGAGCGAGAAAGCCGATGTTATCATTAACGGAGAGACGAAATCGGGCGACTATGCCCGCTCCATCGATGCCGTCGTTTCCTCATTCGGCCTCGAGCCGCGAGTCTGTATCCGTGCGATCAAGGGATTGCTTTTGTCGGCAGGCCTCAGGATCGGACTTATTTCTTCTGCAAAATATATTCAACGCGAAACAGCAGCGACCGGAACATTCCCGGATTCGACGGGGAGAGATACTAAAAGCAAAATCCGGAATCAGTACGCAGGCGATTTGCCAAACGCCTCGTCAACATTACTTCAAGGAGTATTCTCACTGGGTTATGAATTCCCTCTGAACAAGAAGCATACAACGTTTATCGTGCCCGAGATCGCTTACACTCCGGCCCTTACAAATCTCATCAAAGATCTATCGTGGAAAACAAACGCTGTCGTTTACGGCGTCGCGCTGAAGTTTTCGTTGGATTGAGCATTCGAACGATGATACTTTCCGAGGGGAAAGGTGTTGGTTCATTATGTATAAAGCAGTCTTCATTTCCTGGCATTATCTGCTAGCAAGTATGGTGCTGGTCACGGTCTCCACCGGCTGTCAGAGCAATTCTGCATCTAATCCCGCTTCTAACGTTATTATGCCGCTTGCATCGGGCAACGAATGGATATATGTCGCCGAAGGATTTGACTCCAAAGGAAATTTGATCCACAATGGACAGGATACTACGAAAATAGTTTCGGTTTCCGCGGTCAACGGTGAGACTATGTACTTCGATGCCGATTCTCCGCTTTTCCGCCATGCATACTTTTATCGGAGGGACGGTCTCTGGTCGTACTCGTATGAATTTGAAAAGCTTGACACTAGTGGAAGCGCCACCCTGCTTCTGCCATTCCCAATGAGCCTGGACTCAGTGATTATTTTCGGCACAGCTTTTCGATTGGTTAATCTCGATACGGGCGGCAGTATTCGAATGGACACGGTTATAACAACGATCACGGTTAAGAATAACAATTTGCCGATCAGTGTTCCGGCCGGAAGTTTCGTTTGCATCCTCTACCGCCAAGACGATACAGACACATTCACGCATGAGGTACTCAAACGACGAGACTCATATTATGCACTCAACGTTGGGCTAGTCTATGAAGAAGATTTTAGCAGTTTCCTCGCACCCTTATATCTCCAGACTTCGTTAAGCCTCAGATCATATACGCTTCACTAAAGCGCTAATCATGTACTCATGGACGATAAACGCAAGAAAGAGATTCAGGAATATGCCGAGCGGAAAGCTTCGGAGCCGCTTTTTGGCCGAGGCAGCCCGAGAGATGATGGCGCCGAGTACCGCCAGGCCATGCAAGAGAATGCGCCGTATTTATCCCTTGGCATTCAGATGGCACTGACGATTGCTGCATTTGCAGGATTAGGATGGTGGCTCGATAAGGAGAATGGCACTTCCATGTGGATCGGCATCTGTTCGGGGTTTGGAGCTGTGGCAGGATTGGGCTACTTCCTCCTTGTCGTCCTCAGGATGGAAAAGAAGAAAGAAGCGAAAAGGAAATAAGTGTCTTGAGTCTCATTAAAGCCATCCTCGTTCTGCGACGGATGGTTTTTTATTGTAGGGTCAGAGTTTCAGTGCTGCCGGGAAAGGCAAAAAAGCCCCCAAAATCAGAACGTGCCGATTCGGGACGGAATTAGTAACATTCTGCAAAAAATACGTATAAAAAGGAAACAAAAATGGGTGAAAAATACGTTTAGTGTGGCTATATGTCTTAAGTTATACTAAGTCAATATAATTCATAATATTAGAGGTAAAATAAATTGAGCGCAATTATTCAGGCAATTCAGTTGGTACGCCCCCGCGCATCGCAATCGACAATCAGCCGCGAGGCCACCAAATTTTTCGTCATTTGGTTCGGCATGCTAAGTGTCGCCCTCTACGGAGGTGGTACTCTTGTCATGAACCTCTTTTCGACTGAAGCATTCAGGACTGCATGCTACGTCGGAATGGGACTTTGCACCGTAACCAGCGTTGCAAGCTTCTTCCTGACCGAATGGGCGATCGATCAACCGAACGACATATTCTTCGGAGTCGCCATTTCCTCGATCTTTGTACGGATCTTTGGATTAGTCCTGGCATTCGCAATGTGCCAGTTCCTGTTCAAGATCAACCCGATCGGCTTAGTGACCGGGATGTTCGCATCATATTTTTCGTATCTCGTCGTCGAGATCATTTACATTCACAAGAAGTCATTGACACGCGGAGAGTAACTACTACTAGTAACTACGAATGACGCTGCGCTGCCGGTTCACGAGTTTACTTTTTCTCTTCGGGCTGCTTGCATCGCCGGCAATGGCGGGCGAAGAGCCGTCGAAACCAGCCGAACCTGCCAAGACGGAAGTAAAGGCCGAAGCTCCCAAGCAATCTGAAGAAGAGCGCGAAAACGACATCTGGAAAACCGAGCGCAAGGATACGATCGATGCCGGCAAGCTTTTCGGCAAGGTGACCGATACCTACGAACTCCATCTCATTAGTGTCAAGATCCCGTTACCGATCCTATTCATCGATGGTTTCGGAATGCATTTCTTTTCCAGCATGGAGAAGCTGGAGGAGTCCGGTACGTATAAACTGCGCGATCCGGACAAATACGCAGAGCTGACCAAAGTCCCGTTCGGTTTTACTACTCCCTGGGAGCGCGTCGACGGCAAACCGCTTGGATTCACATTGGATCTTTCGATGACGGCTAACCGAGTGTTCCTCTTGGTAGCAATGTTTGTTCTGATTCTCTTGACGTGGTCTGCAGGCCGCAAATCCAAAAAGTCTCTTGTTCCAAAAGGCAACCAGAACCTGATCGAATCCGTCGTCGTCTACGTACGCGATGAGATCGTCTATCCGAATATCGAAAAGAAATGGGCAGACCGGTTAATGCCTTACTTTCTCACAGTCTTTTTCTTCATCTTTATCATCAATCTCATCGGGCTTTTCCCTTTGACGAAAACACCGACCGGCAATCTTGCCGTAACGGTAACGCTTGCGATCTGCACGTTCATCTTGACGCAGATCATGGGAATTCGGACGATGGGCCTATCAAACTATCTGAAGCATTTTACGGGCGGTCTGCATGAAATGGATATCCCGTTTGCCATGAAGATCGTGCTGATCGCCATTATGGTGCCGATCGAATTCATCGGGCTTTTTACAAAACCGTTCGCTTTGACGATGCGTCTTTTTGCGAACATGACGGCAGGCCATATTGTTATCGGAGCATTGATCGGATTGGCGTTACTGTTCCAATCGGTGATCGCCGGTTTCGCCGTTTCCGTGCCCTTTGCACTGTTTATTTATTTGCTTGAATTGCTTGTGGCTGCACTGCAAGCATTCGTTTTCACGATGCTTTCGGCTGTGTTCGTAGGTATGATGGTGCACGAGCATCATCATGAGGAGCATGAGACGAAGGAAGAGCGGCTTGCAGAGGTATCGATCTAAGGAAGAATAGTTTTGTCGTTTTACGACCGGATCGTTTTGAACAAAAGTTTTATTTTGGAAGAATACTTTAATTCACATTCATATAATAGAGGACTAATACAATGAACCCATCAGCATTCGCCTATTTAGCAGCAGGTCTTGGAGCAGCAGTCGCCGTTGTCGGCGCCGGAGTCGGTATCGGAAAGCTTGCAACCGGTGCTTTGGAAGCCATGGGCCGCCAACCTGAGCTTTCGGGCGGTATCCGCACGACGATGATCATTGCTGCCGCTCTGATCGAAGGACTTGCGCTTTTCGCGCTCGTTATCTGCATTATTCTTTCAGGTAAATAATTCTGGGACTGTCGATAGTCGATCGCGGATAGTCGGAGCAGCCACTTAATGGGCTCTTGACGATCGGCGATCGGCTATCGACTTTCGATACCTATGTTAGAAATCAATCCCGGATTATCGATCTGGACGCTGATCATCTTCGGCTTGCTCCTGGTTCTTCTCTCGAAGATCGCCTGGAAGCCGATCCTTGCATCGCTGAAAAGACGTGAGGAGGCTATTGCCGATTCACTCTCCAAAGCAGAGCAGGCTCGCGCAGATGCGGAGAAGCTTATTGCCGAGACGGAACGTCAGCGCAGACTTAATGAAGAGCAGCTGCATAAGCAGCTTCGCGAAGGCAAGGAATACGCCGAGAGGATGCGTGCAGAACTCGCAGCCAGCGCTCAGGCAGAAGCGAAGAAAATGCTCGAACAGGCAAAGAGCCAGATCGAGCGTGATACGCAAACTGCGATCACACAGCTTCGCAACGAAGCAGCCGATCTTGCCATCGCTGCTGCCGGAAAGCTGCTCGATGAATCAATGACCGATGACAAGCATAGAAAAGTCGTCGAGAAATTCATTTCGGAATTACCGACTCAGTCAAACTGACCGGAGTCTCATATCCGTACGCGGATGAATCGATCCGCTTCAACGGATGATCATTAACGACTAACGACTGCCAATGGATCAACGCATCGCACTTCGATATGCACAGGCCTTGATGGATATCGGCAAGGAGAAGAATTCCGTTGCCGAGATCGCTCGCGACATGAAGGTAGTTCATGATGCGCTCCATGATGTGCACGAGCTTAAGGCGCTTCTCCACACGCCCGTTATTCGCCCCGATACAAAACGTAAGGTCTTGCATTCGGTATTCGGTCCGCATATCGGAAAAGATACGATGCTCTTCATGGATCTGTTAGTAAAAAAGGGAAGAGCCGATGTGCTCGATCTTACCACTTCGGAATTCCTGCGCCTTCTCGATACCGATACCAATACCGTTTCTGCGCTGATAACAAGCGCCCGAACATTGGATGAAGGAGCCAAACAGGAAATCGTCCAGAAACTAGAAAAGCTTTCCAGCAAGAGTGTTCGCGCATCGTATGAAGTCGATCCGACGCTTCGCGGAGGATTCGTAGCAAAAGTCGGCGATACTTTGATCGATGCCAGCTTGCAGCATCAGCTGGAGAATCTGCGCGAAGAATTCAAGCGTGGGATGATTGCGAGGGTAAATTAATGAGGATGCAAAGGGCTGCATATTCCTTTGTAGCATGCATTCTTCTTCTGTGTCTTGGCTTGTTGGTTTCTACCGAAACACTAACAGCCCAGACGCATAAGAAGAAAAAGAAAAAGAAGCCGAAACACTCGGTGGCCATCGTACCGCCATCGAACTTTGTTCCGACAATGACGGGCAATCCGGGAACAGTGAAGTACTACTTCTTCCCGAACCGGGTCGGCACAACGTGGACGCTCAGAACAATACAAGTTCTCTTCGATCACGAAGGGAAGATCGCCAGAGCCGATACGCTGTTTACAGAATCGCAGGTGATCGATAGCGACCGGATGTCGCTTCAGCGCCTGCCGCTTATGGTAACTTCCGATACTTCGTATAAAAGTACCGGAATTGGCGTAAGATCGGAATCCATCTACTATGTTGATGACTCTGTTGCGATGACGATATTCAACAATTCGGTTACAAGCGAGGACAACCGTATCTTTCTTGTGGCCCCCGTCACGCTGCTGAACTCGTGGCATGAGAAATTCGGAGATTCTCTGGTAACCAAGATCGCCGGATTTGCGGATTCTCTGGTTACACCGATCGGAAGATTCGATAGTGTCTTGATCACCTTGACACTGAAGGATAATACCGATCTTCGGAAATATTTTGTACCGGGACGCGGAATCGTGAAGACGATCTTTCGCTCACCCGGTCCGGGAGGAAGGGGACTGGTGATCGTGACAACAGAGATGATCGCCTTCAAACCGCCTGAGTATAAGTAGACGAATTGAGAGGCCGTTGCTAGAATAGACGGATCGTTAGTGGAAATAGATTTTATTATTATTAGAGGTAAAAGCATATGTCAGTCGTACGCCCCGATGAAGTAAGTGCGATCCTGCGCCAGCAGCTAACAGGATTCGAGAAAGAAGTCGATGTCTATGATGTAGGAACCGTCCTGCAAGTCGGCGATGGTGTTGCTCGCGTCTATGGCTTATCGAAAGTCATGGCCGGCGAGCTGATCGAATTTCCGAACAAGGTATACGGAATGGCATTGAACCTCGAAGAGGATAATGTCGGCGCCGTACTTTTCGGCGATGAAACACTCGTCAAGGAAGGCGATATCGTTAAGCGCACAGGCCGTGTTGCTTCGATGCCGGTGACCGATGCTATGCTTGGTCGCGTTATCAATCCTCTTGGAGTTCCGATCGATGGTGGCGCTCCGATAACCAGCGAGAAATTCCTTCCGATCGAGCGTAAGGCTCTCGGCGTTATGCAGCGTCAGCCTGTTAAGGAGCCGTTGCAGACCGGTATCAAGGCTATCGATGCGATGATTCCGATCGGCCGCGGTCAGCGTGAGCTCATCATCGGTGATCGTCAGACCGGTAAAACGGCAGTTGCTCTCGATACGATCATCAATCAGAAGTATACGCATTCTCCCGCAGCGAAAGCGCAGGGAGTTGCGCCCGTCTATTGTATCTATGTTGCGATCGGCCAAAAAGCTTCCACGGTTGCCTTGGTTAAGGCAAAGCTTGAAGAGCACGGAGCGATGGAGTATACAACGATCATTGCTGCAACGGCATCGGATCCCGCACCGCTTCAGTTTATCGCTCCATATTGCGGAGCGACGTTGGGCGAGCATTTTCGCGACACAGGCCGTCATGCTCTCGTGATCTATGACGATCTCTCCAAGCAAGCTTCGGCTTATCGTGAGCTTTCTCTTCTGCTTCGCCGTCCGCCAGGGCGTGAAGCGTATCCCGGAGACGTATTCTATCTGCATTCACGTTTGCTCGAGCGTGCTTCGAAACTTAATGCCGAGCTTGGCGGTGGTTCGCTTACGGCACTGCCGGTTATTGAGACACAGGCCGGCGACGTATCGGCCTACATTCCGACAAACGTGATCTCGATTACCGACGGTCAGATCTATCTCGAACCGAATCTTTTCAATTCCGGTGTTCGCCCTGCTATTAACGTTGGAATCTCAGTCTCGCGCGTAGGCGGTAATGCACAGATCAAGGCAATGAAGAAAGTTGCCGGAACGCTGCGCCTCGACCTTGCGCAGTATCGCGAACTTGAAGCATTCTCGAAATTCGGATCCGATCTCGATAAGGCAACGCAGCAGCAGCTTACGCGCGGCCAGCGTTTAGTCGAGCTTCTCAAGCAAGGCCAGTATGTGCCGATGCCGATCGAAGAGCAGGTCGTCGTTGTCTTTGCCGGAACGCAGGGATATCTTGATAAGGTAGCTATTCCACAGATCGGGAAATATGAAAAGGGCCTTCTGGAATTCATGCGCCTGCGTCATAAAGATCTGTTGACAAGTATTGCCGAAAAGAAAGAGCTGACAGGAGAAATTACAGCAACACTTAAGACGGCTTTGCAGGATTTCACGGAAAGTTTTAAGTAAGCCGATTCGCTGCATTCGGCTGATCCGCATGAGCTTGGATCCGATGCAACTTGTCGAAGATTGACGGGTTCTTTAGACGTATACACCATACCTTCTAAGGATGAACACACTCTTCTGGGGCATTGGCCGCTCATTTGTTCTTTGTCATCTTCTGCTTCTCGGCTCGGTGCTTCATGCACAGACGGAGGATTCATCGAAATCGATGATCTTTTCTGCGAATCGATTCACTGGATCGGGGCCAAAGCATTCGAGGCTCGATGGAATTGCAAGTCTGAGCATTGGTACCTATCATGGATTCCGGAGCGATGGATTGTATTCAACCACACTTCAGCCAAGTGTCGGATTCGAATTCCTTGCCGAGCCCGGAGGATCGCTCCATCTTTTGCTTGGCGGCCACGTTGGGTTTTCGGATCCCGTAACAACAGGAGTATCGTTCGGCCTGCGAATACCGACGGAGATCTCGAAGAAACCGGATCTGAATGTGTTCACCGATATCGGTATTTTGTTTTTCGATGATGCCGCATTTTCTGGGCCGATCAAATACGGAGCGCGGATCGCCTTCGGCGCCAGAACGATCGGAGATGTTGATATGGAGTACCGGCTGGCCGGCGAGTGGCGTGGAATGGCAACGGGCGATAGCATCGAAGGATATCATACGCATGCGCTATGGTGGATCGGTGCCGAAGTAGGAGTTGCATTCTCCTTGGTAAGGCATGCCAAGCCATTGTCTCGAAAAGATTCGCTTCGTGCGGCTCTTCGATACATCGCAACGCATGAGGAGATGGATGATTTCGATGCTGCCAGTTCCGACGAGATGCTCGATAGGTTTCTCGATCGTTTCTGGAAGATCCGGGACCTGACTCCATCGACGAAGCTGAATGAATCGCGCATAGAGTTTGAGCGAAGAGTTGAGACGGCCAATCGTATGTTCTCGCGCTCAAGGCATTTAGGTGTGACGACCGATGCCGGACGGGTAATGACTATCTATGGCCAGCCCGACGTCATCGAAAGCCAGCATTCCTCATACGACGAAGGAGCGGAATACATGGTTTGGGTCTATAGCGGGCGGCTAAAGAATATGTCTTTCGCCACATTTCTTTTCGAGAGATCGAACAGATGGCCCGATTGGGAGCAGATCTATTCGAACGTTCCGGGCGAGATCAGCGGCCCTGCGCCGCAAGACTTATCGCCGCTACTTGCACGATGGATCTTTTAATGATCGGAAGATGGCAATTTGTAGAAAGAATTTTTTGAAACAGGTATGGCAACATTAAGAGAGATACGTAGACGCATTGCAAGCGTTAAGGCCACATCAAAGATCACGCAGGCGATGAAAATGGTCGCTGCGGCAAAACTTCGCCGCGCGCAGGATGCGATGATCGCTGCACGTCCCTACTCGCGTGCCCTTGATGGTTTGCTCAAAGACCTCCTTTCAAGTGCAGGAGAAGAGATCGCGCAATCTCCCGTGCTCTTCGGCCGACATTTGGCCGAGCCGAATTCCGAGAAAGTATTGCTCATCATTGTTTCCAGTGACCGCGGGTTAGCAGGTGCGTTTAATGCCAATATCATCAAATTCGCCGAAGCTCGTATTCGCGAGCACTATGCCGAGCATCTGAAAACGAAAAGACTTTCGCTTATCACCGTCGGCCGTCGTTCGACCGATCATTTTACTAAGCGTGGATATGACATCGTCGATAAGCACATCAACGTCTTTACAAAACTGGATTTTTCCACTGCCAAGGCGATCGCCGATCGCTCATCTGAACTTTTCGGAAATGCAGATTACGATAAGATCGAATTGATCTATAACGAATTTAAGTCCGTAATTACACAGCGGCAGACTGCAGATCGGCTCTTGCCCGTTCTCGATCGCAACAATCTACCCGCAGCACAAAAACGGACAACGAGTTTCGAGTATATCTACGAACCGGAGCCGGCAGAGATCCTCAATGTTCTCGTTCCGCGCCAGCTCGAAACACAGGTTTGGAAATCCCTTCTGGAATCGAATGCCGCAGAGCAGGGTGCCCGTATGACGGCAATGGATTCTGCAACGAAGAATGCGAAGGACCTTATCAGCGCATTGCAGCTTTCCTACAACAAAGCTCGTCAGGCCGCGATCACAAAAGAAATTCTGGAGATCGTCGGTGGTGCCGAAGCTCTGACGAAGGGATAAGCAGAACAGTCTCATTTGCCTTCCGGGATGGGCGAAGCTGAAGCCCGTCGTATTTTTGCTGTGTGAATCTGCAAGAAAATCTTACACGCCTTGAAGACCGAATAGCCCAGGCCTGTGCTCGGGCCGGACGCAGGCGAACCGAAGTACTTCTTGTTGCTGTCTCGAAAACTCAACCCACCGAAGTCATTCGAGCTGCCTACGACCTTGGGATTCGTGACTTCGGAGAGAATCGAGTTCAAGAGCTTCTGAAAAAGAAAGATTATCTGCCCGATGATATCCGCTGGCATATGATCGGCCATTTGCAATCGAATAAGGCGAAATATGTCGCACCCTTCATCCGGTATGTTCACTCGATCGATTCGATTGAGACAGCGATAGAACTTTCCAAGCGAGCCCGGCAATCTTCTCGCCTCATTGACGTTCTCCTTGAGATCAATGTTGCCGGTGAGGCGTCAAAGGAGGGGATAGCGGTTTCCGAATGCAAACCTCTTTTGGAGCTTATTTTTGAACAAGCTCCATCGATTCGAGTTCGAGGACTAATGACCGTAGCTCCGTTCGAGCCCGATGCACAACTGGTGCGGCCATATTTCCGGGAGCTTCGGAAATTGCGCGATGAGTTGGCGCTTGCCGAGCTTTCGATGGGGATGACGAATGATTTTGAAGTGGCGATTGAAGAAGGCGCAACGATGATCCGGTTGGGCAGCGCACTCTTCGGAAGCCGTCCGGCAGCCGGCCAGACTGTTTCGAATTTATGATACATTGTTCATCAACTAAGAAATATCCTTAATGCTTTCAGCACTTGACATCAAGAAAAAAGAATTTGAACAAAAAATGCGGGGCTATGACGTTGACGAAGTTCGCAAGTTCCTCGATGACGTAGCCAAGGAATTCGAGCTTTTGGTGCGCGATGAGATCTCGCTCGAAGATGAATTGGAGGATACGAAGAAAAAGTTGACGCATTATCTCAGCCTTGAAAGTACTCTTGAGAAGACACTCCTGGCTGCTCAACAGACAGCCATGAAGATGGAGGAGCAGGCAAAGAAAGAAGCGGAGCTTATTTTACAGGAAGCGCGGATGGAACGTGATAAAATGCTTCGCGAGATTCCTATGGAGATTGAGCGGGCCCGTAGCGAAACCATCCGTTTAAAAGCCGAAT
Organism: Bacteroidota bacterium; assembly: GCA_030706385.1. Taxonomy (GTDB): domain Bacteria; phylum Bacteroidota; class Ignavibacteria; order Palsa-1295; family Palsa-1295; genus PALSA-1296. The sequence continues at coordinate 50,275 of JAUZOQ010000011.1, forward strand.
ACGAATCCACTCTCACGAGAATGAAGGCAATGATGGAAGGCTTCAAACGATTCGTTGAGGAAATGGGCGAATCCAACAAGTAATTTTCTAATTTTATGAAACAGATCGTCTACCCAACTATTCTGTTTGTTCTTTTTTCCTTCGGCTGTAGGAATAACCCGGAGAGCGTCACGGTTACCGTCGATCCGCTTCTTGATTCGACAGCCAAGGTAGAAGTCGGGCGGGTTATCGATGGTGATACGTTTGTCGTCGGGTTCGGAAGAGATTCGTTCTCCGTGCGTATTCTTGGGATTGACGCCTTCGAAATTAAGCACGATGCACGTCTTGATTCCCAGGCAGTGAAAGCTCATATCTCAGTCGATTCGGCGTATGCCTTGGGGCAGGCGGGGAAGAAATTTGCAGACTCACTATTGGCCAAACAGAATGTTCTTTTGGTCCGAGATTATGACCAACCCGTCTTCGATACCTATAACCGGCTCCTTCGTCACGTCTTCTACTACCAGGGTTCTCAAACGAACGATTACGGTATGCTATTGATACAAAAGGGTTTAGCGCTTGTCGATACGCTCTAGGCTAGTCCTGCTAGCTTGAATCGTTTTTAGATTGGTCTCCAATTTATTCGTATATTCGCGTCTCGTTTTTCACCATCATTTATCAATCTACTATGCAAAATACATTTCCCAAGGCACTAAATAGGGCAGCTATGCTCCTGTTTGCTGTTTTTCTTATCGTCACCGGCTCTGGACTTATCGGCTGTAATAAGAAGACCGATAATAAGTCAGAAGCTTCGAAGGATTCTACTTCTGCGAAGGCACCTGCCATGTCGCCTGCAGAACGTGGCAAGTATCTTGTTACGATCGCCAGCTGTAACGATTGCCATACTCCATGGAAGATGGGACCGCAGGGCCCGGAGCAAGACCTGACGCGCATGCTTTCAGGTCATCCTGAGAGTATGAAAATGCCGCCTCCGCCGAAGATGAATATGCCGTGGATGGTTGCAGGTGCGGCAACACTCACAGCGTGGTCGACTCCTGCCGGAGTTGCCTATACGGCAAATCTTACTCCGGATTCGGCGACCGGAATCGGCAAATGGGATGAGACAACCTTTATGCTTGCTATCCGTAACGGAAAGCATATCGGAAATGGCCGCCCGATCATGCCGCCGATGCCGTGGGAATTCATCAAGCAGATGACCGACGAAGATCTGAAAGCTGTGTACGCATATCTTCGTACGATTCCGCCGATCCACAATCAAGTACCAGAACCGATCATGGCTCCGCCTCCGCCCGGAATGGCAGGAGGAGATATGAAGCATAAATAAGATATCCGTATCATTCTTCTTTTGTAAGCGGCATTGCATTCCTGCAATGCCGCTTCTTTTTTTGTATGATGAAAAAAAAAGGCGGGCATATTGCCCGCCTTTTTGTTGAACTCCCACTCGCGTAAGAAAATACTATTTATGGCTTATCGGTCCGTTTGCATTCGGATCGATTCCATTTGCCTGAAGTAATTGCTCCATTGCATCGAGCCGCTGCTGAAGATCGGTGATCTTCTGATTAAGCTCTTTGATGGCGTTGATCGTCACATAGGTAATTGCATGAGAATTGTAGGTCAGGATCTCGGAAGTCTGCGCGTCATCCGGATGAAGTTTTACTTGAGCAGTGCCGACCGTGTAAGGGGCAATCAGTTTCATATCCTGAGCGAGGATTCCGATATTTTCCGTTTCCGTCGGTAAG